>JBJXEK010000244.1:0-4935 GCA_046155055.1 Novosphingobium sp.
CCCTGGCGATCGCGCCGCAGCTTCTGGCGGCAATCAAGGCTATGCCAGCAAGCACCGGCCTTTGTTTCATCCTGACCGAGTGGGGCAGGCCCTTCTCCGTCAAGGGCTTTGGCAACTGGTTCCGCGACCAGTGCGACGCGGCCAACCTGCCACACTGTACGGCGCACGGTCTGCGCAAGGCCACCATGCGGCGCATGGCCGAACTCGAAATGCCGAACGCGACCATGAAGGCAGTGAGCGGCCACTCGAAGGACGACGAGGTTGCGCGGTACACCCAAGCGGCCAACCAAGAGCGGCTTGCCGACGGCGCAATTCAGCAAATTTCGGAATGGGAAACGTCTAACCCTCATTCAAGGTTAGACACAAAATCAGCGCAAGGGGCTGAAAATGAATGATTATTCTAAGCTAGTGGAGGCCCGAGCCGGAATCGAACCGGCGTGCACGGATTTGCAGTCCGCTACGTCACCACTCCGCCATCGGGCCTCGATGCGCATCTGCGTGGAGCGGCGCGGTTAGCCGAGCGCTGGGCCGCCCGCAACGGGATTCTTTGTGGTTCGAGTAGCCTTCAGAGCCATGCGTTCAGAGCCATGCGTTCAGGGGTCCACGAATTCAGGGGTCCACGAATTCAGGCGGGCGTTTTTCCAGTCCGGCCTTCACCGCCTCGACCTGGTTGCGCGAATACATCAGTTCGTGCTGCGCCTTGCTTTCGGCCAGGAGGATCTGGTCGGCGTCCATATCGGCGGTGCGGTTGGTAAGCAGCTTCGCGCCGCGCGTAGCGGTCGGGCTCTTGCTTGCGATCTCCTGCGCCAGCGCCATCGCGTGGACCAGCGGATCGGGATCAGCATGCGTGGCAAAGCCGAACTGCACCGCTTCGGCGCCTGAGAACTCGCGGTGGGTGTAGGTCAGTTCGCGCAGCACATCATCGCGCACGTTGCCGCGCCACAGCAGATAGCCGGCCATATCGGGCACGAGGCCCCATTTCACTTCCATCACCGCCATGCGCGCATCGGGCGCTGCGATGCGGATATCCGCGCCGCTCGCCACCTGAAGCCCGCCGCCGAAGCACACGCCGTGCACCGCGGCGATCACCGGTATCGGCAGCTTGCGCCAAACCATCGCCGCCTGCTGCGCGCGATTGGCATTGCCGTGGGTCCGATCGACGAGGCTTCCGCCATCCCACCGATCGGTGCGCGCCATGCTGCCCAGATCAAGCCCGGCGCAGAACGAGCGGCCCGCGCCCGAAAGCACCACTGCACGCACGCCCTTCGCGTCGTGCACATGGCTGCCCGCCGCGATGATCCCTTCGAACATGGCATCATCGAGCGCGTTCATCTTGTCTGCCCGGTCGAGCAGCACGTGCGCCACATGGTTCTCGATGATGACGCTGACACGGTCGTGGAATTTCATGGCAAGCTCCTGCTGCGAATTGGGTGTCACGCCGCGCTGGCGTTGACGCCCATGCTCGAGAGATAACGGCGAATATTGCGCGCAGCCTGGCGCAGGCGCTGCTCGTTCTCGACCATGGCGATGCGCACATAGCCCTCGCCGTCCTCGCCGTAGCCCACGCCGGGCGCGACCGCGACTTCGGCGTGGACGAGGAGCTGTTTCGAAAATTCGAGGCTGCCCATCTCGCGCAGCGCCGGCGGGAGCGGTGCCCAGGCGAACATCGAGGCACGCGGGCTGGGGATATCCCACCCGGCGCGGCCGAATGCCTCCACCATCACGTCGCGGCGCTTCTGGTAGAGCAGGCGGTTAGACTCGACGATATCCTGCGGCCCATTGAGCGCGGCGCAGGCGGCTGCCTGGATCGGGGTGAAGGCACCGTAATCGAGGTACGACTTGACCCGGGTTAGCGCGGCGATGAGCTGTGTGTTGCCCACGGCAAAGCCCACCCGCCAGCCGGCCATCGAGAAAGTTTTCGACATCGAGGTAAATTCGACCGCGACATCCTTCGCACCCGGGACTTCGAGGATCGAGCGCGTCGGCTGCCCATCGAAATAGAGTTCGGAATAGGCGAGGTCCGACAGCACCCAGACCTTGTTTTCGCGCGCCCAGGCGACCAGCCGCTCGTAAAATGCAAGGTCGACCGTCTCGGCGGTGGGGTTGGAGGGATAGTTGACGATGAGCACCGAGGGGCGCGGCACGCTGTAGCGCATCGCGCGGTCGAGCGATGCCCAGTACCGCTCGTCGGGCGTGGTCGGCACCGAACGGATCGTTGCCCCGGCGATGATGAAACCGAAGGTGTGGATCGGGTAGCTCGGATTGGGCGCGAGCACGACGTCGCCCGGCGCGGTGATCGCGGTGGCGAGGCTGGCCAGCCCTTCCTTCGAGCCCATGGTCATGACCACCTCGGTCTCGGGATCGAGTTCGACGTTGAAACGGCGCGCGTAATAGTTGGCCTGCGCCTTGCGCACACCGGGGATGCCCTTCGACGCGGAATAGCCATGCGCATCGGGCTTCATCGCCACTTCGCACAGCTTTTCGATGACATGCGGCGGCGGCGGCAGATCGGGGTTGCCCATGCCGAGATCGATGATGTCCTGCCCGCGCGCGCGTGCGGCGGCCCGCATCGCGTTCACTTCGGCGATGACATAGGGCGGCAGGCGCTTCATGCGGTAGAATTCTTCGTCCACGGTAGGTTCACTCACAAGTCTGCGCGCGGCAAAAGCACCACGCATTCCGTGCCCTTACGACAATCGCCGGATCATGGAAACCGGAAGGGCTAACATGCTGGCAGAACCGCGCTATAGTGTCCGCCAGCGCAAGAGGGATAGAAATTGCCATGGCCGAACGCGAAACGCCGCCCCATGCTCCGATCGACACCGCAGTCGTCGAGGATCTGCTTCGCCAGCAGGGCGAGGCGATGCAGGCCTTGTTCGCGCCGTTCCTGCCCACGGCATCCACGCCGGCGCCCGATCCCACCGATATGCAGCATTGGGCCATGTCCGCTGCGAAGCTGCAAAAGATGTGGCTCGATTTCGGGGCGGAGCAGGCCGGGAAGGCCGAACCCATGTTGGCCCGCTTCGCCGATCCGGCCCGGTGGCCGGTATCATGGACCGCAATGACCGAGCAGTGGTATGCCGCGTTGCCGCTTTCGCAGGCCGAAACCCAGGCCAAACTGTGGGAAGACGGCCTTGCGCTGTGGACCACGGTGCTTGGCCGTTATGGCATCGGCCCTTCTGCCAATACTGCCGCGAAAGAGGCCGCCGCAGAGGCCCTGCCGCGGCAGGACCGCCGCTTCGCCGATCCGCGCTGGCGCGAGCAGCCGTGGTTCGCGCTGGTCCACCAGACTTATCTGCTGCTTGCCGAGCGGCTGACTGCGATGGCTGACGAGATCAACGGCCTGCCGCCCGAACGCAAGCACCAGCTCCAGTTCATCACCCGTATTATCACCGATGCGCTGAGCCCGGCCAATTTCCCGATCACCAACCCGGTGGTGATCGAACGCACGCTGGAAACCCGCGGCGAGAATCTGGTCAAGGGCGCCGAGCATCTGCTGGCGGACCTGCGCAAAGGCCAGCTGACCCATACCGATCCGGAGGCCTTCGAACTGGGCCGCAACATCGCGATCACGCCCGGCAAGGTGGTGTACGAGACCCCGCTATATCAGCTGATCCAGTACGCCCCGACCACGCAAGATGTCCTTGCGGTTCCGCTGCTGATCTTTCCGCCGTGGATCAACCGGTTCTACATCCTCGATCTTAATCCGAAGAAAAGCTTCATCCGCTGGGCGGTCGAGCAAGGTGTCACAGTCTTCGTGGTTTCCTGGAAGTCGGCCGATGCCTCGCTGGCCGATATTGTGTGGGACGACTACGTGTTGGCCCAGCTCGAGGCGATCGATGTCGTGCGCGCCCGCCTTGGGACCGAGGATGTCCACACGATCGGCTACTGCGTGGCCGGCACCACGCTGGCAGCCACGCTGGCGCTGATGGCGCGGCGGGGAGACGCCGGCAAAGTGCGCTCTGCCACGTTTTTCACCGCACAGGTCGATTTCGAGAAAGCGGGCGAGCTCAAGAACTTCATCGATGAGCAGCAAATCAAGATGCTGGAGGGCATGGTCACCGACGGTTACCTCGACGGGCGCTATCTGGCCGCAGCCTTCAACCTGCTGCGCGGGCCGGACCTGATCTGGAACTATGTGGTCAGCAATTACATGCTGGGCGAGAGCTACCCCGCATTCGATCTGCTGCACTGGAACGGTGACACCACCAATCTGCCCGCCAAATGGCACAAGGCCTATCTGGAAGACCTTTACCGCGACAACCGGCTGGTCATCTCGGACTCGCTTGAGATCGACGGCACCCCGATCGATCTCCACCAGATCGCCACGCCTTGCTATATTCAGGCCGGGCGCGAGGACCATATCGCGCCAGCCGAAAGCGTGTGGAAGCTGACCCGGCATCTGGCAGGGCCATGGCGCTTTCTGCTGGCGGGCTCGGGCCACATTGCCGGCGTCGTCAACCCGCCGGATTCGGGCAAATACCAGTACTGGCGCAACGATAGTTCGCCGCAGACGCTGGCCGAATTTGTGGCAGGTGCGCGCGAGACAAAGGGCAGCTGGTGGCCCGACTGGATCGACTGGCTGCGCGAGCAGGACGCCGCGACGGTTCCAGCCAAAGGCAAGCGCATGCCGGGCGGGCGCGGCGATCCGGTGATCGAGGATGCCCCGGGCCGCTACGTCAAGACACGCTGAATAGGTTGGGCACGCGGCGACCAGCCCCGCTCAGGCTGCAGGCACGCGGGTCTAAATATGGTGCAGTGCACAATAACCCTTGACCTGCGAGGTACGGCTACCTATTTTGTGCAGTGCAGCACGAGCGCCTGGTGATCCGATTGGCCGGATTTTCCAGACGGGACGTGCCCGGCTCAGGAGCAGTTTGGTCATGGAAGACGACATCAAGGACATCGCACCCGCAGCAATCGCGGATCCGATCG
>JBJXEK010000245.1:0-2882 GCA_046155055.1 Novosphingobium sp.
CCCCCGTTCGGGGGAGGCTGGGGGGGGGTACACGGCAGTGCCTGTCTGAAGAAGCGCTGAACCCCCTCCCCAACCCCTCCCCACTGGGAGGGGCTTCTGGCAACAGCCACCTCAATCCGCCAAGGTCAGGTCCTCGAACCGGCCAAGGTGGAAGTCCGCCGAGCCGAACTGGTTCTCGATCATCGTGCCGCGCTTGAAATAGTGGCCGATGGCCAGCTCCTGCGTGATGCCAATGCCGCCGTGCGTCTGGATCGCGTTCTGCCCGACGAAGTTGATCGAGCGCGAAACCTTGGCCTTGGCGAGGCTGACGGCTGCCTTGCGCTCGGCGGCGGGCGTATCGAGCTTGAGCGCGCCCATCAGCGCCATCGAGGCGATTTGTTCGACCTCGATGAAGATGTCGGCCATGCGGTGCTGCAAAACCTGGAACTTGCCGATCGGCTGGCCAAACTGCTTGCGCTGCTTGGTATAGTCGAGCGTGCCTTCGTGGAGCTTGCGGCTGATGCCGATGGCCTCGCCGCACACCGCCACGGTGGCCTCGTCGACCAGTTGCTCGATCAGTTCAATCCCGCCTGGAACATGCGCATCGCCGGGGATCGCGACGTTCTCGAAGTACACTTCAGAAGCCTGGAAGCCGTCGACGGTGGGGTAGTCGCGGCGCACGATGCCGGGGAGGCCTGCCTCGATCAGGAATAGTTCCACGCCTTCCCGCTCGCGTGAGGAGCCGCCGGTGCGCGCGGTTACAAGGAGGTGCGTCGCCCAAGGCGCAGCATAGACCACTGCTTTGTGGCCCGAGAGGACATAGCCCGCGCCGTCAGCCCTCGCGCTGGTGCGCACGTTGGCAAGGTCGTAGCGGCCCTGCGGCTCGGCATAGGCGAAGGCGATCACGGCATTGCCCGCGATGATCTCGGGGATCACTGCATCGGCCATAGCCCCGCCTGCCGCCTTCATCGCGCCGCCGCCAATCACCACGGTCTGGAGGTAAGGTTCGATCGCGATGACCTTGCCCAGCTCTTCCATCATGATCATGTTCTCGAGCGCGCCGCCGCCAAGGCCGCCGTGCTCTTCGGCAAAGGGCGCGCCCAGAATGCCAAGCTCGGTGGCCAGCGCGCGCCAGATACCAGGGTCGCGGCCCTCGGGCGCGGTCAGCATCTTCTTGCGCGTTTCAAAATCGTAAGTGTCGGCAAGGAAGCGCGCGAGTGTGTCGCGCAGCATGTCCTGCGTTTCGGTGTAGCTGAAATCCATTGTCCTCAATCCCGCAAAAAATGGCCCGCAAAAAAAGGGCCGCCGCATGCATCGTGCGGCGGCCTCAGGAAGAATTAGAGCCCGAGCACCATCTTGGCGATGATATTGCGCTGGATTTCGTTCGACCCGCCGTAAATCGTCGTTTTGCGGGTGTTGAAATAGGTCGGTGCGGCGCGGTGCGCGTAGTCCGGGCCGATGGGATGGGCATTGTCGCCCTCTCCGAAGCCGCGGAAATAGGGCGCGCCATAGTGGCCCACGGCTTCCAGCGTCAGCTCGGTCAGCCGCTGCTGGATTTCGGAGCCCTTGATCTTGAGCAGGCTCGATTCCGGCCCCGGGCCTTTGCCCGCGCTTTCACCCGCAAGGCTCCGCAGTTCGGTGTATTCGAGCGCGGTCAGGTCCATTTCCAGCTCGGCGATCTTGCGCTTGAAGAACGCGTTGGCGATCAGCGGCTTGTCGCCGTCCAGCTCGGCGCGGGCGATGTCCTTGACCTTCTCGATGCCGCGCTTCGATGCCGCGACCCCGGCAATGCCCGTGCGCTCGTGCGCGAGGAGAAACTTGGCGCAGGTCCAGCCCTTGTTCTCTTCGTAGATGCGGTTCTCCACCGGCGCGCGCACGTCCTCGAGCCAGACTTCGTTGACTTCGTGTTCGCCGCCCAGTGTGATGATCGGGCGCACAGTAATGCCCGGCGTCTTCATGTCGATCAGCAGGAACGAGATGCCTTCCTGCTGCTTGGCATCAGGATTGGTGCGGACGAGGAAGAAGCCCCAGTCGGCGTGCTGCGCCATCGTCGTCCAGGTCTTCTGGCCGTTGACGACGTACTCGTTCCCTTCAAGGACCGCCTTGGTGCGCAGCGAGGCGAGGTCGGAGCCCGAACCCGGCTCCGAATAGCCCTGACACCACCAGTCGTCGCCCGAAAGGATGCCAGGGAGGAAGCGTGCCTTCTGCTCTGGCGTGCCGAACGTGTAGATCACCGGGCCGACCATCGATAGGCCGAAGGGCATCAGGCGGATGCAGTCCGCACGGGCGGTTTCTTCGGACCAGATGTACTTCTGCGTCGCGGTCCAGCCGGTGCCGCCATATTCGACCGGCCAGGCCGGGGCGACCCAGCCCTTCTTGGCAAGCACGCGGTGCCAGGAGAGAAAATCCTCCTTGGAGAGCTCGTCGCCCTCATCCTGCTTGCCGCGCAAGTCTTCCGGATAGTTCTCGGCGATGAAGTCACGCACTTCCTGCTGGAAGGCCATATCCTCGGGGCTGAAATCAAGATGCACGGGCGTTCTCCCTTTTAGACTTTTGGCATTGCGGCCTTGGGGCCTTGTCCAGTGTCGATATTGCATGAATCGGGTTTCGGCGTGAAACCCAAACGCTATGCAGACCATCCCTGCTGTTTACGTAAACGTCAAGTGCCCAATGTGGGCTGCTGGTGCCGGGCGTGCCTACTCCGCGACGCAGCGGGCCTCGATTGCGCCGAGCCCGTCGATCTCGCAGCGGACCTGCATACCGGGCATCAGCATGGCAGGCGGCTTGCGCGCCGCGCCGACACCGCCCGGCGTACCGGTGTAGATCACATCGCCTGGCTCCAGGGTCATCACCGTGGATACCTCGGCAATCTGGTCCCACACAGAGAAGATCAGGTGCTGCGT
>JBJXEK010000246.1:0-17115 GCA_046155055.1 Novosphingobium sp.
TGAAAATCAGGCGCTGTAGTACATGTCGAATTCGACAGCGGACGGCGTGGTTTCCCAGCGCATCACTTCGGGCCACTTGAGTTCGATATAGGCTTCGATCTGGTCCTTGGTGAACACGCCGCCCTGAAGAAGGAAGTCGTGGTCGGCGACCAGCGAGTCGAGCGCCTCGCGCAGCGAACCGCAAACGGTCGGCACTTCAGCGAGCTCGGCGGGGGGCAGATCGTAGAGGTTCTTGTCCATGGCTTCGCCTGGGTGGATCTTGTTCTTGATCCCGTCGAGTCCGGCCTGAACCAGCGCGGCGTAGCACAGGTACGGGTTGGCCATCGCGTCGGGGAAGCGGAATTCCACGCGCTTGGCCTTGCTGCCGGCACCATAGGGGATGCGGCATGAGGCCGAGCGGTTGCGCGCCGAATAGGCGAGCAGCACAGGGGCTTCATAGCCCGGCACCAAGCGCTTGTAGCTGTTGGTGGTCGGGTTGGTGAAGGCGTTGAGCGCCTTGGCGTGCTTGATCACACCGCCGATGAAGTAGAGGCACATGTCGGACAGACCGGCATAGCCGTTGCCGGCGAAGAGCGGCTTGCCCTGATCCCAGATGGAGATGTGCGTGTGCATGCCCGAGCCGTTGTCGGTCTTGATTGGCTTGGGCATGAACGTGGCGGTCTTGCCATACGCATGCGCGACCTGATGGACGACGTACTTGTAGACCTGCATGCGGTCGGCGGTTTGAACCAGCGTGCCATACGTCAGGCCCAGTTCGTGCTGCGCGGCGGCAACTTCGTGGTGATGCTTGTCGCAGGGCAGGCCCATTTCGATCATCGTGCGGACCATTTCGGCGCGGATATCGACGCAGCTGTCGACCGGCGCGACGGGGAAGTAGCCGCCCTTGGCGCGCGGACGGTGGCCGAGGTTGCCGCCTTCGTAGTCCTTGCCGGTGTTGGTCGGCAGCTCGATGTCGTCGATCTTGAAGCCGTTGCCGTCGTAGCCGTCATAGAACTTCACGTCGTCGAAGATGAAGAACTCGGCGTCGGGGCCGACGTAGACGGTGTCGCCCACGCCGCTCGACTTCACGAAGGCTTCGGCGCGCTTGGCGGTCGAGCGCGGATCGCGGGCATAGAGCTCACCGGTCGAAGGCTCGACGATGTCGCAGCAAATGATCAGCATGGGAGTGGCAGAGAAGGGATCGACATAGACCGCGTCGAGATCCGGTTTGAGGATCATGTCGCTTTCGTTGATCGCCTTCCAGCCCTCGATCGAGGAGCCGTCGAACATAAGGCCGTCTTCCAACTCGTCTTCGCCGAGCACGGTCGAGACCATCGTGAGGTGCTGCCACTTGCCCTTGGGATCGGTGAAACGCAGATCAACCCATTCAATTTCCTCGTCCTTGATGCGGGCGAGAATATCCTTTGCAGTAGCCATCGCTGGTCCTTTAACTGGCCCCGGACCCTCCCGGAGCGCTCAGGGGTGGAATTTGCGGGGGAGGCCGCCGGTCCTGCGGCCGCCTCCGGGTTTAAAATCAAATCGCGTCGTTATCCCGCTCGCCGGTGCGGATGCGCAGCGCGCTTTCCACTGCGAAGACGAAGATCTTGCCGTCGCCGATGCGGCCGGTCTGCGCCGCCGCCGCGATCGCCTCGACCACGCGGTCGACCAGCGTATCGGGCACAACCACCTCAAGCTTCACCTTGGGCAGGAAATCGACGACATACTCGGCGCCGCGATACAGTTCGGTGTGGCCCTTTTGCCGTCCGAAGCCCTTGGCTTCGGTGACGGTGATGCCGGAAACGCCGATTTCGTGCAGCGCCTCCTTCACCTCGTCCAGCTTGAAGGGCTTGATGATCGCCTCAACCTTTTTCACTCGATCATTCCCTGCGGGCTTGGGGCCGGCGTGGCGCGTGATGCTTTGCCGGCGGTTGGTGTTCGTGCGTGGCCCGATACCAGACCGGTTATCCAAGAATCGTGCCACGCCCCATCACGCACCACTAGGCGATCCAGAACCGGCGCGAAAGCGGGAATTGCGGCGTTGCGGCAAGATTGGAATCACGATGCACGCAGCGGCATTGCGCAAATTGCGCCGGCGCGAACGAATGATGCACAATATTTGCGCAGTGCGTGCCTGAAATTTGGGCAGGTGCAGGTGAAAACCCCTCCGGCATTCGCGAAGCGCGTGACGGAGGGGTTGTTCAGCCCGCGTAAGGCGGCTGGTGCAGGCCCGCCGGGCTCAGCGTGAAGATCTCGCAGCCCGCATCGGTGACGCCGATCGAATGCTCGAACTGCGCGGAGAGCGAGCGGTCGCGCGTCACGGCCGTCCAGCCGTCGTCGAGCAGCTTTACGCCCGCCTTGCCAAGGTTGATCATCGGTTCGATCGTAAAAAACATGCCGGGCTTCAGCTCGGGGCCGGTGCCAGCGCGGGCCGCGTGGATCACTTCGGGCGCATCGTGGAACAGGCGGCCGACCCCGTGGCCACAAAATTCGCGCACGACGCCGTAGCGCTGGCGTTCGGCATGGGCCTGGATCGCCGCACCGATATCGCCGAGCCTCGCGCCGGGTTTCACTTGTTCGATGCCGATCATCAGGCACTCATAGGTGACATCGACCAGACGCCGCGCCTTCAGCGATACATCGCCGACGAGGTACATCCGGCTCGAATCGCCGTGCCAGCCGTCCAGCAGCGGGGTGACATCGATGTTGACGATATCGCCGTCGCGCAGCACGCGCGTTTCCGAGGGGATGCCGTGGCACACCACGTGGTTGATCGAGATGCAGCACGAATGGGTATAGCCGCGGTAGCCCAAGGTGGCAGGCACGGCACCGCCATCCAGCGTCATCTGCCGCACCACATCATCGATCGCGGCGGTGCTGACGCCGGGGCGCACAAAGGGAGCGAGCGCATCGAGAATCTCGGCAGCAAGGCGGCCGGCCTTGCGCATGCCCTCGAACCCTGCAGGGCCATGGAGCTTGATCGTGCCGTCGCGCGGCATCACATCGGTTTCGTCGGCGATCACATAGTCGGTCATTGCGCGCATATAGCGCCGATGCGCGGCAATTGCGAGATCACCCGTTTCTGGATCTAGGGCGCAACGAAGGCTGCGCGATATTCCGGCTTCACCGCCGCGAAGACCGCCGGGGTGACCGGCAGGGTCACCTCGTACGTACCCTCGGCATAGGGCCCGGCATTGTAGGGCGCGATCAGGAAGCCGATCCGGTCGAAGCCCTTGCGGCTTGTGGAGCCGAGGATCACGGTCTGCTCGAGCGGATCGACGCAGGTGTTGAATTCGTCATTGGAGTCACCGACCCGCTCACCGGCGCGCTTTTTCGCACGTTGGCGGCTGAGCTCGGCGCAGAACGGCTTGAGGATTGCGGCCTTGAGCGCGGACGGCGCGGTGAACAGATCGGTGGCGGCGCGGCGCATGTTTGCGGATTTGTCCCACACCACCGCGTCGAAAGCGAAACTCCCATGCGCGCCGCCGGTGTAGCTGCCGGAGAGCGCCGAGAGGCTGAGCCAGCCGGGCAGGTTGGTTACCACCTTCCATGCGCTGCTCGCGCTGTAGGGGTTGAAGGGATAGGCGTTCGCCTTGGCATCATCGCGGCCCTCCTTGGCTTCTGAAACGAGCCCGGTGCGGGTCTTGGCAAGATCTGCTTCCAGCCAGTCGCGCAAATCCGGTATCGCAGCGGCGTCGATGGGATAGCTATACGCAAATTCGTAGAACTCGGTCTTTTCGCGAACGTCGCGCGCGCCGGCAGTAAGCGTAAGCGGGGCGGGTGGAGCGGACGGGGCGGGCGGCGTGGCCCTGTTCGCGGCCTCTGTCGCGGTTGTGCTCGGCTCGGGTGCTGAAGGCGCACCCACGCGGCAGGCGACCAAGCTCAGCAGCGGGAGGGCCAGCAGCGGCAGGATCAGTCCTATCGGGCGCATCGCAAAGTTTCCTCTCGCACTCGCCGCCCTCCTGCGGCAAGGATTGCAGCCAAGATGAACCAGCTTGATGCACTGATCCAGCCCGATCGCGGCCAGAAGGCCATTTCCTTGAACGTTCTGGACAAGGCCGGGTTCCCTGCCTGGCTCGCCGCGCTCAGCGCGGGCCAGCGCGCGGTGCTTGCCGGGCAAGGCTTCGAAGGCGGTGTGGGCGAAACCGCGATCGTTCCCGATGGTGAGGGCTGGTTTGCGGTCGGCGGCGTGGCCGATGCGACGCGGCTTGGCACCTGGTGCCTCGCGCCGCTGGCAGATCGGCTGCCGGCAGGCACCTATCGCCTGGCTGCAGGGGCCAGCGCAGAGGGCGCGGCGCTGTTTGGCTGGATCACCGCGCAATACCGGTTTGATCGCTATCGCACCGATCCGGCTTCCACTGGCCCGCGCGTGCTGCTGACGGGCGCGGTCAAGGCCATGGGCGTCGCTTTGTCAGAAGCCACTGCCGTGATGATGGTGCGGGATCTGGTGAATACCCCGGCTGAGGATATGGGGCCGGCGCAGCTGGAAGCGGAGGCGCGCGCGCTCGCCAAGGCGCATCATGCCGTGGTCCACGTGACCAGCGGCGATGCGCTGGAGCAGGGCTATCCGATGATCCATGCGGTCGGCCGCGCGGCGGCGCGCGGCTTTGCGCCCCGGCTGATCGAGCTGGAGTGGGGCGATCCGGCGCATCCGCGCCTCGCCATCGTGGGAAAGGGCGTGTGCTTCGATTCGGGCGGGCTCGATATCAAGCCATCGTCGGGCATGGCGTTGATGAAAAAGGATATGGGTGGCGCGGCGCATGCCTTGGCGCTGGCCAGCCTGGTGATGGGCGCTGGGCTGCCGGTACGGTTGCACTTGCTGATCCCGGCGGTGGAGAACGCGATTTCCGGCCACGCCTTCCGCCCCGGCGATATCCTGCGCGCGCGCTCGGGGCTGTCTGTCGAGATCACCAACACCGATGCCGAAGGGCGGCTGGTGCTGGGGGATGCGCTGGTGCGCGCGTGCGAGACCAAGCCGGAACTGCTCATCGACTTCGCCACCTTGACCGGCGCGGCGCGGGTGGCGCTGGGGCCGGACCTGCCTGCGATGTTCGCGCGCGAAGACGCAACGGCAGCGGGCCTGATTGCCGCTGGACTGGAGCGTGATGATCCGTGCTGGCGTCTGCCGCTGCACGATGGCTACCGCGAGATGCTCAAGTCAGACGTGGCCGATCTGCAGAACAGCCCTTCGGGCGGGTTTGCCGGGGCCAGCGTGGCGGCACTGTTCCTCGACCGGTTCGTGGCCGAAGGCGTTGATTGGGCGCACTTCGATACCTTCGCGTGGCGACCCGCGGCCAAGCCCGGGCGGCCCAAGGGCGGCGAGGCGCTGGGTCTGCGCGCGAGCTGGGGCTTGCTGCAGGTACGGTTCGGCAGGGACAGCAGCGGGACGTCTGCGCCTTGAACCTTGATCCCGATGCCTCTAAGCGCCCGGTCTTCGCCTTCCGGGAACGCCCAGTGGAAAGCCCAGTGGATAGCTACGTGACTGCCGAGACCGAATTGACCCTTCCTGCGCTGCATGCCGGCCATGCGCTGATCGGCCCTGCGCCGAAGGGCGAGGCGCACCACCGCGCAGTACGCGGCGATCTGGCGCACGTGCGCTATGCCGGGCAGGTCTTCGTTTCGCACTATGCCGTGCCGGAGCAGCGTGCGATTGGCGCCGCAGGCGCGACGCTGCTTGCCGCCGGGCGCGCCGAGGCCGACGTTGTGGCCACGCTGATGGCCGGCGAGACTTTCAATCTGCTCGATATTTCGGGCGGCTGGGGCTGGGGGCAGCAAGGCGAGACCGGCTTTGTCGGCTATCTGCCGATGACGGCGCTGGCCGCGCTGTGACCAATGCCGTCTTCATCGACGGCGCGGCGGGCACGACCGGCCTCGAGATCGCCGACCGGCTGGCGGGGCGCGAGGAATTCACGCTGATTGCGCTTGATGATGCGCAGCGCAAGGACCCGCAGGCGCGCGCCGATGCACTGAACGCCGCCGATGTCGCCATTCTGTGCCTGCCCGATGATGCGGCGCGCGAGGCCGTCTCGCTGATCCGGAACGACCGCACCCGCGTGATCGACGCCTCGACCGCGCACCGCGTTGCGCTGGGTTGGACCTATGGCTTTCCCGAGATCGTGGGGCGCGATGCGGTCGCGGAGGCCAAGCGAATTTCGAACCCCGGCTGCTATCCCACCGGGTTCCTTGGGTTGCTCGTGCCGCTGCTGCGCGCCGAACTTCTGCCGACGGACTGGCCTTATACCGTGAACGCGGTTTCTGGCTATTCGGGCGGCGGCAAGGCGCTGATCGCGCGGTTTGAGGCAGATCCGGACATTGCTTTCCGCGCCTATGGCCTCGGCCTTGACCACAAGCATGTGGCCGAGATGCAGGCACGGGCCAGCCTTGCGCATCCGCCGCTGTTTTCGCCCGCTGTCGTCCCGGCGTTTCGCGGAATGGTGGTGGATGTGCCGCTGACGCTGTCCGCCATGCCGTCGGCCGTCCCGCCCGATGTGCTGCGCGCCGCGCTCGCGGATTTCTATTCCGGTAGTCCGCTGGTGCGCGTGCATGAGGGGGCGAGCGATGAACTGCTGCTGCGCCAGTCCGATGCGCCGCGCGACGGGCTTGATCTCCATGTCTTTGGCAGCGCCGATGGCGGGCAGGTGCGGCTGATCGCCACGCTCGACAACCTCGGCAAGGGTGCGAGCGGTGCGGCGGTGCAGAGCCTCAATCTGATGAGCGGGCTGGACGAGACGGCGGGCCTGAGACTTTGATGGGGCGGCTTTGATGTGGCCCAAACCCGATCCCGTCCTTGCGGGGCAGGAAAGCGTGTGGGACTATCCGCGTCCCGCCATTGCGCAGCTTTCGCCTGCTCATGTCGTGATCGAGCATGCCGGGCGCATCGTGGCCGATACCCGCGCCGGCGTCCGCACCCTCGAAACCAGCCATCCGCCGAGCTACTATATCCCCCCCGCCGACATCGCGCCCGGCTTGCTGCGCCGCGCGAGCGGTTCGTCACTGTGCGAATGGAAAGGCGCCGCGGTCTATTGGGATGTGGTGATCGGTGATCTTGTCCTGCCGCGCATCGGCTGGAGCTATCCCAAGCCGACGCCGAAGTTCGCCATGCTGCGCGATCACGTCGCGTTCTATGCCGCGCCGTTTGACCGCTGCAGCGTAGACGGCGAAACCGTGGTGCCGCAGCCTGGGGAATTCTACGGCGGGTGGATTACCAGCGCGGTGGCGGGGCCGTTCAAGGGCGGGCCGGGCAGCAGAGGCTGGTAGGGGGAGGTTGGTAAGGCCGCTTGCCCTGCGGAGCGCTCATGATATCAAGGCATCATGCCATCTGATATCGAGATATCGCGCGCCGCCAAGCTGCGGCCCATCCTGCAAATCGCCGACAAGGCGGGTATCCCCGCTGCGGCGGTCGAACCTTATGGCCACTACAAGGCCAAGCTCGATCTGGCCTTGCTGGAAGGCCGCGCGGACAAAGCCGCCGGCAAGCTGATCCTTGTCACCGCGATCAACCCGACTCCGGCGGGCGAAGGCAAGACAACGACCTCGGTTGGGCTCGCCGATGCGCTGAACCGGATCGGCAAGTGCACCATGCTGTGCCTGCGCGAACCTTCGCTCGGGCCGTGCTTCGGCACCAAAGGCGGCGCGACCGGCGGCGGCTATGCGCAAGTTGTGCCGATGGAGGACATCAACCTCCACTTCACTGGCGATTTCCACGCGATCACCAGCGCGCACAATCTGCTCGCGGCGATGATCGACAACCACGTCTACTGGGGCAATGCGCTCGATCTCGATGTGCGGCGGATCGTGTGGCGGCGGGTGCTCGATATCAACGACCGCGCGCTGCGCGATATCGCGCAAGGGCTCGGCGGGCGGGCCAACGGGTTCCCGCGCGAATCCGGGTTCGACATCACCGTGGCGTCCGAAGTCATGGCGATCCTGTGCCTGGCCGAGGATCTGGAGGATCTAGAGGCGCGGCTGGGCAAGATCGTGATCGGCTATACCCGCGCGGGCCGCCCGGTAACGGCACGGGAGCTTAAGGCTGACGGCGCGATGGCGGTGCTGCTGGCGCAGGCGATCAAGCCCAATCTGGTGCAGACGCTGGAGGGCAACCCGGCGCTGGTCCACGGCGGCCCCTTTGCCAATATCGCGCATGGCTGCAATTCGGTGCGCGCGACGCGCGCGGGCCTTGCGCTGGCGGACTATGTGGTGACCGAGGCGGGCTTCGGCGCAGACCTCGGCGCGGAAAAGTTCTTCGATATCAAGTGTCGTCAAGCCGGGCTCAAGCCCGCCGCGGTGGTGATCGTGGCCACGGTGCGTGCGCTCAAGATGAACGGCGGCGTGGCCAAGAATGCGCTCGCGCCGGCGGATGTTGAGGCGGTGCGGCGCGGCGGGGTCAATCTTGCGCGGCATATCGAGAACGTTCGCCAGTTCGGCGTGCCCGCAGTGGTCGCGATCAACCGCTTCCACACCGACAGCGATGCGGAGATTGCTGCGATTCAGGATATTGCCGCCGCGCATGGCTCCGAAGCGCTGGTCTGCACGCACTGGGCGGATGGCGGTGCGGGCGCTGAAGCACTGGCCGAGCGTGTGGTGACGATGGCCGATGCGCCCTCGCAGTTTGCCCCGCTCTATGACGATGCGTTGCCGCTGTTCGACAAGATCAACACCGTGGCAACGCGGGTCTACCGCGCCGAATCCGCGATCGCGGACCCGGCTGTCCATGCCCAGTTGGCGGCGTGGGAAGCCGAAGGCCACGGCGCGCTGCCGGTGTGCATCGCCAAGACCCAGTATGGCTTCTCGACCGATCCGGCCGCGCTCGGTGCGCCCACTGGCCACGTGATCTCGGTGCGCGAGGTTCGGCTTTCGGCGGGTGCAGGCTTCGTCGTCGCGATCTGCGGCGAGATAATGACCATGCCCGGCCTCCCGCGCGTGCCGATGGCCGAAGGCATCCGCATCGATGGCAACGGGCAGATCGAAGGCTTGTTCTAGGCCCGGATAATTGGGGACTGTCCCTATTGATCCTAACGCGCCAGGTCGATCGCGGGCATCTCAGCCCCCGGTAGCGTTCCGCCCATCACGTTCGCCAGAGTCGGCGCAATCGCGCGCATGTCGATTTCGCCGAGGTTGCGCGCCTTGGCGACGCCTCTGCCCATGACCATGAAGGTCGAGCGCATTTCGGGCGCGGCGGGAAAATAGCCGTGCATGCCCTTGACCGGCGAGGGGAAGGCGAGCGGCAGCGCGCCGTTCACAAAAGGCCCGGCGACGGCGCCAAGTTTGAGGTTCACGTAGAAGCTCGCCTCGGGGTTGCCGCCCGCCTCGGCAATCGCGGGTGATTCGATCACACGCTCGATCTTCGCGGCGGGATCGGCAGCAAGCTTTGCCAGCAGCGCGCCGACTTTGGCTTTCAGCGCCAAATCATCGGGGCGCGCCAGCCGGATCGCGAACGATCCGCCCGAGGCCCACGGGGTCGCCTCCGCTCCGGTGATCTTGCCGGCCGCGTCCAGCGTCACCAGTCCGGCATCGATGAACGGGCGATAGAGGTTGATCACAGTGTCGACCGGCGCAAAGCCGTGGTCGCTGACAAGAGCAATTACTGCGTCGGGATGGGCCTTCATTTCGGCAGCGACGAGATTGCCGATCAAGCCATCGATGGTCTCCAGCGCGGCGTGGGATTCGGCCGAGCCCGGGCCTGTCTCGTGCTGCGTGTGATCGAGGGCGGTGAGATAGGCGGTCATGAAACCGGGACGGTGCTTCTCGATCATGGCGACACCGAAGCGCGCGCGGATCACGTCGGCGGGCAGATCCTCTGCCTTGCCGTCGGCATAGGGCGTGCCGGCGGCGGCTTCGAGCTCAGCGGTCAGGCCCGGCGTCGAGAGCGCCTGGACCAGCTTGCGGTCGTCAGGATGGCCCGTCACCCACATCTGCGGCAGCGTCCACGTGACATTCTTCGCCGCGACCGAGACCGGCCAGTGGACATTTGCGGTGGTGAGCCCGGCGTCATGCGCCGCGTCCCACAAGGTGCGCGCCTTGTCGTCGGATGCGTACCAGTACCAGCCGCCGCGGTTGATCTGCAGCGGATCGTAAGTGGTGTTGTTGACGATGCCGTGCCGCGCAGGGGCGGTGCCGGTAATCAGGGTAGTGTGGCTGGGGTAGGTCAGCGTTGGCAGCACCCCGACCACGCCGGTGGCATACGTGCCCTCGGCGAGGAAGCGGCGCAGGTTGGGCACTTTGAGGCCGCGTGCATCGGCATCCAGCACATCGGCGGGCCGCAGCCCGTCGACAGAAATGAGCAATACAGGAGCGGCGCGCGCTTCCCCTGCCAGCGTGCCGCCAAGCACGGGGGCCAGAAGCGAGATGGCGAGGGGAAGCGCGCGGCGCATCAGAAGCCTACCTTTACGGTTGCGAAGATCTGGCGCGGGGCACCGGTCAGCAGCGTCTGGTTGTCACCGCTGTTGCCGAAGCCGTTCGAACCGATCGTGGCGATGTAGTCCTTGTCGAACAGGTTGGTGGCGTTGATCTGCAGCTCCACCGGCTTCCTCATGCCCACGTCGAACCGGTAGCCCAGCGTTGCGTCCACGAGCGCGCGGCCCGGGACCGACTGGTCATTGGTGTAGGTGAAGTAGCGCTTCGACATGTAGTTGACCCCGACACGGCCGTAGAGCGGACCCTGATCGTACGAAACTTCGCCATGCACAAGGTGCTTGGGGCTGTCGGTCACGGTTTTGCCCGCCGTGGGGATCGTCGTGGTGGTGCCATTGGCCTTGATCACGACGTCGTCGCGGTAGGTGTTGTCGTTATAGCTGTAGGACGCGAGCGCCGACCAGCCCTGGCCGAAGCGCAGCTCGCCGCTGGCCTCGATACCTGCCGAGCGCACGCCGCCCACGTTCTGCAGCGCGTTGGCCGCGCCGACGATGCCGACCGAGGTCGGGATGGTCAGCAGGCGGTTGCGGAAGTTCACGAGGTAGCCCGCGAGCACGCCGTGGAACATGCCGCTGTTGTAGCGCAGGCCGGTTTCGTATGTGTCCGACTGCTCGGGCTTCAGGAACGGCTTGATTGCGTCAAACCCGGCCTGGCTCGAGGAGAACGGACCTGCAGTGGTGGCCGAAGCGAAGGCGCGCGTCACCTGGGTGAAGCCGGCGAAAGCCTCGATCTCAGGCGTGAACTTGTAGCTCGCGCCGACATGCGGCTGGAACCAGTCCTTGGTTGAGAGCGTGCCCCCAGTACGGCCGCCTGCGACGATCGGGGCGGCGCGGTTGTCGACCTTGAAGCCCTTCCAGCCGAGGTTGATCTTCGCATCGCCCAGCTTGATCTCGTCCTCGACGTAGTACTGGTAGGTCTTGGTGTTGAAGGCCACCTCCCACTGGGTGAAGAACGGATCATGCTGGAATTTCAGATGATCGCGCCCGGCCACAGTGCGGCTGGTGTAGGCATAGAAGCGGCGGGCCTGGTTGAAATCGTTGTTTTCGTACCAGCCGCCAACGGTGATGTTGTTCATGCCCAGATCGGCATTGAGGCTGGCGAACAGGCCCTTGCGGTTGATGTTGTATTCGGTGGTGCGCAGCGAGAGCGGCGAGCCGGTCGGGCTGGTAACATAAGGCGTGCCCCAGGTGCCCTGGCCTTCGTTGTGGTGCAGGTAGGTCTTGGCCTTGAACGTGATCGACGGCGAGAGCGGCGCGGTCAGGCCAACAGCGGCGAGCGTGTCGCGGCGAAGGCCCGAGGCGTCAAAGTAGGAATCGTCGACCGTCTTGTAGTTGCCGGGGAAAGTCTTGCCAGCGGCCGGATTGGTCGGCGCATTGCCGGTGATGTCCGACTTTCCGTCCGCACCCGGCTGACCGGTCGTGTTGTTCACGTTGTCGATATTGTTGGCGATATCGGCGAAGCGGACAGCGTCGGCGTATTTGCCAGGGCCGAAGTTATCGAGGCCGGAGCCAAGGCGCTTGATCTGGTCGAGGCTGAGGTCCTGATAGTCCTGCTCGGCCCGGTCCGAATAGCTGAAGTAGCCATCGAGCGTCACTGCGCCCAGCGGCAGGATGCCCTTGGCGTTGACGTTGAGCTGGCGCTGCTTGCCCTCGCCCTTCCACTTGTCGGTGGTGGCATAGGCGACCGAGGCGAACGCGCGTGCGCCGTCCACCGTGCCGATCCCGCCGCGCAGGAAGCCGCGCCAGGTCTGGTCCGAACCATAGGTGCCGCTGGCATCGAGGCCGAGCGCGTTCTTCGGATCGAGCGAGAAGAAATTCAGCGTGCCGCCAAGATTGTTGGTCGACTGCGTATCGATCGCACCCGAACCTTGCGAGACGACCGTGCTGCCGATGTTCTCGGATGTGATTGCACGGCTGATGTGGAGGCCGTTGTAGTTGCCGTACGACATGTCGCCGAGCGGGATGCCGTCGAGATTGAAGCCGAGCTGGTTCTGATTGAAGCCGCGGATGGTGATGCGGGTCGACCATTCGTAAGTGCCGAATGCGTCAGCCGACTGGAAGTTGACCGAAGGAAGCTTGGCGATTGCGCGCAGCGGGCTGGTGCCTGAAGCCTGAATGGCAAGATCGGCGCCCGAAAGCTCCTGGACCTGGCGCGATTTGCCGGTGCCGTAGACAACGATGGCCGGGGCCTCGCCTTCAGCAGCGGCATCGGCGGCGGCAGCCTCGGGCGCAGCAGCTTGGGGCTCGGCCGCGAAGGCCGGAGCCGCAGCAAGGAACGCCGCAGAGGTGAGCAGCAGGGTAGCAAGGCGCATATTAATCTCCTTTAAGAAGCCTTGAACACGCCGCGGCAGCTAGTAGGAAAATATGACAGTTTAGCGTTGAAAAGATTATACTAAAGATCATGTTTGAGTGTGCTAATTTTGCAACGCAGCATCCATGTCACATCGGTTTGAAAATCGTATTTTATGCAGTGAGCAGTGCGACAAAAAGCCCGCCATCCACGGTGGAATGACGGGCCTTGCGTCTGTGTTCAGAAACCGTTCACCCGCGCGGCAGGCATGGCCCGCACGCGCCGGGTCCGGTTTTGAAGATCAATCTTCGGGTGCGATCGTGACCTTGAGGCCGTCGAGATCGGCGGTCATCTGCACCTGGCACGAAAGGCGTGAGGTGGCGGCGCGGTGGTCCGAGCTTTCGAGCAGGTCGTTCTCGTCTTCGCTCATCTTCGGCAGTTTGTCGGCAAACGCCGGGTCGACGAAAATGTGGCAGGTGGCGCAGGAGCAGCAGCCGCCGCACAGCGCTAGCAGCTCGTCAAAGCCGTTGTCGCGGATGGCTTCCATCACCGAGAGGCCGGCATCGGCCTCGACCGTGGACTCTTCACCCGAGCGGTTCACCACAACAAGCTTCGGCATCGATAGGGTCTCCTGAGAGGGAACGCCCCTGTTCCCCTTTGCCTCGGGCTGCTATCGCGCGCTACCTGCTTTGGCAAGCGTGCCGCGCGGGGATGGCCTGAAAAGGAAAGCTTGGACGATGGGCCTCACCGCCAGTCAGATTGCCGAGGGGCTCGATCATATCGCCGCGCTCAGCCCGAAGATGGCCGATGCGATCGCGCGCGTCGGCTATCCCGAGCCGCGCATCCGCCCGACAGGCTATGCTACCTTGCTGCGCACGATCGTCGGCCAGCAGGTGAGCGTGGCCGCCGCCGCCTCGGTGTGGGCCAAGCTGGAAGCATTGCTGGGCGATGATATGCCGCCGCATGATCTGCTCGCCACCGAATTCGATGCGCTTCGTGCCTGCGGCCTTTCGCGCCAGAAGCAGGGCTATGCGCGGAGCCTCTGCGAACTCGTCGTAACCGGCGAACTCGATCTCACCGCGCTGCCCGAGGATGACGAGGAAGCCATCGCGCAGCTGACGAAAATCAAGGGTATCGGCCGCTGGTCGGCGGAGATTTACCTGCTGTTCGCCGAAGGCCGCGCCGATATCTGGCCGGCGGGCGATCTCGCGGTGCAGGCGGGCATGGCCAAGCTGCTTGGTCTGTCGGAGCGGCCCGACGAGAAGCAGGCCCGCGCGCTCGCCGAAGCCTGGCGTCCGCACCGGGGCGCGGCGGCGATCTTCACGTGGCATTGCTATAACAATCCGGCGCTGTAGTCTGGTCGCAACACAGAACAACACAGGGGCAGGACGTGGGCCAGAAAACGATCTTCATCACCGGCGGCGGTTCGGGCATCGGGCGCGCGGTGGCGCAGCGCTTCGGGCGTGAGGGCTGGTTTGTCGGGCTGGCCGATATCAATGAAGAAGGCATGGCTGGCACCGCCGCGCTGATCCCGGCGGGCCACAGCTCGCAGCACAAGCTCGATGTGCGCGACCGCGCCGGTTGGGATGCGGCGCTGTTCGATTGCGCTGCGGCCTCTGGCGGGCGGATTGACGTGGTGTTCAACAACGCCGGCATTCCCATTGGCGGACGGATCGTGGATGTCAGCACCGAAGAGGTCGAGCGCACGCTCGATATCAACCTCAAGGGTGTGATCTGGGGCGCGCAGGCGGCGTTCCCGTGGCTCAAGGCGGCGGGGCCGGGTTCGTGCCTGCTGAACACTGCGAGCGCGGCGGGGATCTATGGTGTGCCCGGCGGCTCGATCTATTCCGCCACCAAGTTCGGCGTGCGCTCGATCACCGAATCGCTCGATGCGGAGTGGAAGGACGACGGCATCGTGGTGCGCGATCTGATGCCCAGCTTCATCGAAACCCCGCTGCTCGATCACGCACCCAACCGCGCCTCGAATCAGGACATTCGCGGCCAGGTGACCGGCGCGGGGCTCGAAATCTCGCCTGTGAGCGATGTGGCGGATGCGGCGTGGGCGGCGATCCACGGCACGAAAGTCCACACCACGGTGGGCAAGACCGCCAAGCGCCTCGCTTTCGCCGCGCGCTGGATGCCGGGGTCCTTGCGCAAGCAGGTCAGCGGGCTGGGGCGGCCGCTGGGGGGCTAACCTCCAAACGCATCAATCGCCCCCGCCAGCGCTACATCCCTCGTGCTCAGGCCGCCCGCATCGTGTGTGGTCAGCGTGATCTCCACGCGGTTATACACATTGAACCATTCGGGGTGGTGATCGGCCTTTTCGGCCAGGATCGCCACGCGGGTCATGAAGCCGAAGGCCTCGGCGAAATCGGTGAAGCGGAAGGTGCGCGTGATCGCGAGGCCGTCTTCGCGCAGGCTCCATGCGGCGAGCGCAGCGAGGGCGGTGGCGCGTTCGGTTTCGGTTAGTTTCGCAATGGCCACTTAGGGTCTCCTTGGCAGTCCGCCCGCTTTCCCCTATCGGCGGAGACGATGCAACCGTGCCGTCTCGCCGCCTATGATCTTGCCTGCCGGCGCGGCGACCGGCTGCTGTTCAAGGCGCTCGAGTTCGAGCTGCATGGCGGCGAGGCGCTGCAACTGGCAGGCCCTAACGGCATCGGCAAGTCGAGCCTCATGCGCATTCTGGCGGGGCTGCTGCGGGCTTACAATGGCCATGTCGAGCATGATGGCCTGCGCGCGCTGTCGGACGAGCGGCCCGCGCTCGATGCGCACCGCCCGCTGGGCGAGGCGCTGGCGTTCTGGCGGCGGATCGATGGGGCGGCTGAGCAGCGCGCCGATTTCGGGCTCGAAGACCTGCTCGATGTGCCAGTGCGCTATCTATCCACCGGCCAGCGCAAGCGCGCGGCGCTGGCGCGACTGGCAGCAAGCGGGGCGCGGATCTGGCTGCTCGATGAGCCGCTGAATGGGCTCGACACGCATTGGGGCGCGAGCACGCAGGCGGCGATCGAGGCGCACCGCGCGCTCGGCGGCATTGCAGTGATCGCCTCGCACCAGCCGTTGCAGTTGCAAAAGCTGCGCACCATCTCGCTGCTGGACCATATGCCGTGAGCCGCCTGAAATGACTAGGGCGCTCTGGACGATCTTCAAGCGCGATCTGGCGCTGCTGCTGCAAGGCGCACCCGGGCGCGGCGGCGCGGCGCTGCCGCTGTTGTTCTTTCTTGCGGTGGCGATGCTCTATCCCTTCGCGGTCGGGCCGGATGCCAAGCTCTTGGCGCGGACCGGCGCAGGCGTGATCTGGGTGGCGGCGCTGCTCGCGGCGATCCTGCCGCTGGACCGGCTGGTCGAGCCTGATCTCGATGCCGGGTTTTTCGACCAGTGGGCCTTGCGCGGCATTTCCGAGGAACTGCTGATGCTGCTGCGCATTCTCGCGCACTGGCTGAGCTTCGGCGTGCCGCTCATGCTGGCCGCGCCGCTGGCGGCGGGACTGCTGAACCTCGATGGCGCGCAGCTCTGGACGGTCGAGGTGGGTCTGCTGCTCGGCACGCCTGGGCTGGCGGCAATCGGCGTGACCATTGCGGCGCTGACGGCCGGCCTGCGCGCAGGGGCGGCTCTGGGCGGGCTGCTCGCCATTCCGCTGGCGGTGCCGCTGCTCATCTTCGGCGCGGGCTCGCTCCAGCCGGGCGGGGAGGGCGGCCTCCTGCTGCTCGCAGCCGCGAGCATTGCCGCGCTGGCGATCGCCCCGTTTGCGGCGGCAGGGGCCATCAAGGCAGGGCGCGAGTAGGCGCGCCGTGCGCAGAGCACCGGGTCCGACAGGATCGATACCAGCCTTGATTTTGCGCGCGATTCGTGGGCAAGGGAGCACCCATGTCAGCACGCATCTATCAGCGCCCCAAGACCGCCATGCAGTCCGGCCGGGCCCGCACCGACCAATGGGTTCTCGAGTTTGCCCCGTCCGAGGCGCGGCGTCCTGATCCGCTGATGGGATGGGCCGGTTCAGGCGATACGCAGGCGCAAGTCGTGCTGACGTTCGGCACGGCGGACGAGGCCAAGGCCTATGCGGACAAGTATGGCATTGCCGCGCATGTCAGCCCGGTGCCGCCGCGGCGGCTCAAGCTGCAAAGCTATGCGGACAATTTTCGGTAGCTAGAGCCCCTCAACCACCGCGTCGCGGCTGTCCCCCTCCCCGTTCAGGGGAGTTTCCTAGGCGGCTTGCCAAATCGCGCCGATCTCGCCATATCGCCCTTGGGAGTCGGGTGGACGTTTGCTGTCGCCAACCTGGTCAGGTCCGGAAGGAAGCAGCCACAACGATGTGCGGCGGGTCGCCCGGCTCCTTTAATCCCCCCCATTCGCATCAACGCCAGCTATGCCCCTCATCCGCGAGCGCGCTTCGTTGCGCGATCCCGTTGCGGGCACCACGCCGCTGACCGCGCCGAGGCCGAA
>JBJXEK010000247.1:0-5715 GCA_046155055.1 Novosphingobium sp.
GAAAGCTGCAGCGGAAAAGGAGGCCTGCGAGCTGCTGGGCTGTGCCGACAACGCCAGCGCTGCTGCGCAGTTTGCGGACCTCCCTGCGGCCATCAACGCGCCATCCACAGTTCCAGGTTCTCGTGGAAATAGCGCACCCGCCGCTCCTGCCAGGCGAGGTAGTCGCGCTTGTAGCCGCGGGAGTGGAGGCCGCGCTGCTGCTGCTCCCACACCGAAACGTCCTGATCGATGGCTGGTCCTGCGGAAACCTTGTCTGTGGGGCCTTGCACATGCGGCGCAGGCACCGAAACGTCGACCCATTCCGACATCGACTGCGAATAATACCGCTCGGTCCCTGCGGGAAACAGCGTCATGTACCACATGTCGAAGTAGCACTTTTCGGGATCGCTTTCGTGCGGCCGCGCGCGCAGCCAGATGTTGCCGTCGGGCTTCAGGCTGAACGAGAGGTTCGGGAAGATCGTGTAGTGCCAGTGGTCGGTCAGCTGGTCGTCGTGGTACGTCGAGAAGTCGAAGCCCTTCTCGGCACCTTTCTCGCGCTTTGCCTGCTGCAGCGCCTTGCGGATTTCCCCTGTGCGGCCGCCGCGAAACTGCTCGGGATCGAGGCCCCAGAACTCCAGCTCCTGACGCAGCATCTCCAGCGTCTCGCTCTCGCCGCCGCGCAGCTGCCGGGTCGGGCCCGCACCGGGCATCAACATCCGCGCGTGACCTTCGGGATAGAGATCGAACTGGCAGTGGTCATAGGCATATTCCATGATGAACTTCGTCTGGGGATGGACGAAGGGCACATGGTAGCTCTCGTTGAAGTTGTCCTGCACAAGCTTCCAGTTGAA
This sequence comes from Novosphingobium sp., assembly GCA_046155055.1. Taxonomy (GTDB): domain Bacteria; phylum Pseudomonadota; class Alphaproteobacteria; order Sphingomonadales; family Sphingomonadaceae; genus Novosphingobium. Next base: position 831 of record JBJXEK010000247.1, read on the forward strand.
GTTGCCCTCGATCGTGACCCAGTGCGTGCGGACCATCGCATCCATCGGGTAGGTATCGATCTGGTCGGCGATCGGCCCCATGAACTGGCGCAAGGGCGGAGCGTCCTTGTCCATGTTGATCCACACGAACCCGGCCCAGACCTCGCATTGCACCGCTACAAGGTTGAGCTTGCCGCAGGGCGAGCCCTGCACGAAATCGGCTTCGTCGGGCACGACCTTGAGCTTGCCGGCAAGGTCGTAGGTCCAGCCGTGGTAGGGGCAGACGAGCCGCTTGGCATGGCCCTGCTCGCCCTTCACTACCGGCATCGCGCGGTGCTGGCACACATTGTAGAACGCGCGCACCTCACCGTCATCGCCGCGCACGCACACGATTGTCTCGGGCCCGAAGTCGGCAGTGAGCCAGTCGCCCGCCTTGGGGATCTGCGCCTGCGTCCCTGCGATCTGCCAGGTCCGCGTCCAGATCCTGTCCCACTCGCGGTCGGCCCACTCCTTGGAGAAATAGCGCTCCGGCGTGATCGGCGCGTTGCCCAGCGGGGGATCGGCCAGCGGAGAGATATCGGCGAGCGAGGTGGCGCGGGCGCGCGGTAGATCGGTCTGGGTGGTCATGGCGCTCTCTCAGGCTCCGGCGAAATGGGGGTATGAAGGATCGGCGTGACCGCGCGCGCCAAAGGCGTAGCCGGGCAGGGCAGTGCGGTCCCACATGTCGGTCGAAGGCGCGGCCGTGCTCCAGTCATAGACGGCACCGCGGTGCGCAATGCGCCATTCGCCGCCGCGCCGCTCGAACCGGTCGAGATAACGGCCGGCTGCGACCATGAAGGTGTCGCCGGCGCCTTCCGCACCGGGCAGGCAGTGGTGCGCAATGAAATAGGCCTCGCCCAGTGCAGTGTCGCCTTCCACCTCGATCAGCACATTGCCGATCACATGCTGGGTGCGGCGCATTCCGCCCAGCACTTCCATGACCCATGGCACGAAATCAGCCGCACTGCCCTTGTACATGCCGTGGTCGTCGGTCGCATCGGGGTGGAACACCGCGCGCACCAGATCGGCATCGCACCGGTCGATCCCGCGCGCCAGACGGTGGACGAGTTCGGTGCAGGCCATCTTGTCGAGCATGAGTGCAACGCGCGGATCGAGGGAAGCATTGATAGTCTCCGGCATCGCATCATTCTCCGGTGTAGACGGGATCGTGGGGCATGCGCTGGCCGTGCCGCGTGAGCGTGCCATAAAGCGGCCCGTCCCACTGCGCAGTGGACGGCCCATTGCGGCTCCAATCGAGCACATAGCGCCGGTGAAGCAAGCGCCAGCCGCCGTCCCGTTGCTCCAGCCGGTCGAGATAGCGCCCGCCCACCTCCATTTCCTGCGGGCCATCGGGCGAATTGACTTCATGCCACGCGCGGCAATAGGTCTCCGCCGTCGCCGCCGCCCCATCGATATCGATCAGCATGTTGCCAAGGAAATGCTGCGTGCGCCGCATTGTCGCCAGTGCCGGGATCACCCCCTCGGACCAGTCCAGCGCGTTCACCTCTCCAGTCCCGTAATCGGCCACCGCCTCCGGCCACCACACGCTGCGCAGCGCAGTCAGATCACATCGGTCGATCCCGCGCGCATAGCGATTGAGAACATCCATGATCGCCAGCCGGTCGGCGACCTGTTCGGGGTAAACCTTGCTCATCGGACACGCATCTCCTCGCGGCGACAACTGAGATCAAGCGGCGCCCGCGCCCCCCACGGAAACATCGCCTCGCCCCCCGGCAGATCAGCCGCGGGCTCGTCGCGCACCCAGTCAACCAGTTCGCTGCGATGCGCGATTTTCCACAGGCCGCCGCGCCGTTCGTAGCGGTCGACATAGCGCCCGGTGACGAACATGTCGCGCTCGCCGCTTTTGGTACCCGCACTGGCAACCACGCGGTGGTGCGCCTGAAAATAGACCTCCCCGAACGCCAGATCGGCGCTCTCAAAGTCGATCCGCACTTGCCCGATCATGTGATGGTTGGCCTTGTGCGGGGCCAGCACCCGCTGCGCAAAATCGACAAAGCCCGCTGCATCGCCTTTCCAGCCGGGGCCGTAGTCGGTCGTCGCATCCGCGTGGAACACCGAGAGGTGCAGCGCCGGATCGAGCCGGTCCTGCGCGCGCATGTAGTCGCAGCAAAGATCGTAGATGGCTTGCCACGAAACGAGACGGTCGAGCGGATCCATGGTCAATCCCTCGCCAGAAGGTCGTTAGCCAGATAGGCGTCGAGCGTCTGGTGAAAGCGGCGGATGCGCGCTTCCTGATAGTTGCCCAGCGTCTGTCCGCGCTTGGCCGAGCCGAGGAAACCCCGGTACTGCAGCGCAAGGTTATCGGTATCCTGATCGTAGACCCCGCCCAGGCCCGGGTTCATCCCCGGTGCTTCGGCATAGGATTGCTCGACCGTCAGTCGCACCGGTTCGGGCGGATCCTCCACCGGGGTCCCCGGCGGCACCAGTTTCAGGAACATGAGATCGAACAGCGAGCGTGAGGGATCATCCCCGATCGGACGGAAGCGGTAGATCATCGGAAGTGAGACGCCGGGAAACAGACACATGTTGGGAAACAGGTGGTATTCGATCGAATCCAGCATCTCGCTGTCCGAATAGACATCGAGTGGCACCCCGGTTTCGGCCGAAATCTGCTCGCGCAATTTTTCCGCGGCGTAGGAGCGGGCAGTGCGTCCTTCCGGCAATGTATCCGGGCTTACGCGCATCCGGTTAAACAGCTCCTGCTCGGTCTGCTTGCCCGTGTAGTGCGGGCTCGCCACCCCGATCGTGTGGACAAAGCGCGTCACGTGATCGCTGAACAGGTCGTACTGCGCGTTCGCATCGGCAGCGGTAGGCAGCGCCTGCGCATGCGTTTCATAGACGTGGTAAGCCTCGAGGAAGGCATCCTGCGCGGCCTTCCAGTTGGTTGGCAGCTCCTTCTGGATGTGCAGCGCGATGCGCCTGTCGGCAAGGTCCCAGCGACCGGTGCAATGCTCGGCCAGCGGCCCCAGCTGCTCTGCCAGCGGCCGCGCCTCAGGATCGAGGTTGATGAAAATGAACCCGCCCCATGTCTCCATCCGCACTTGCGGCAGGCGGAATTCCGCGTCCGTCACGTGCGGGAAGTCCCAGCGGCACGGTACGTGCGTCAGCTCGCCCTCCAGCGTCCAGCGCCACCCGTGGAACGGGCAGCGCAGCTCAGGGGAATAGCCGATGCTGTCCGATGGCTTGAGCTGGGTGCCGCGGTGCAGGCAGACGTTGCGATACGCGCGGATCTCGCCGTCATCGCCGCGCACGATCAGGATCGACCAAGGGCCGATGTCATACGTGATGTAGTCGCCCGCGCCGGGGATGTGCTCCTCGCGCGCGGCCCATTGCCAGGTGTGCGCCCACATGCCGGAAAACTCGCGCGCCATGAACTCGCGCGAGGTATAGCGGTCGTATGCAATGTCGGCATCACCCGCGAAGGTATAGGCCTCGGCGATCAGGGCTGGCGGAACCTCCTGCCCGTCGGCAAGGATGATGTCGCGGGTGCTGGGCCCCGGGCAACGCGCCGCGCCGGGCTCGGCCACTGGCCCGACTGGAAGAGGCAGGCTGGTTTCAAGGTTCATGCCCGTAAGCTCCTTCGCACATTTGTCTGCTTCCCCCTGCTTCTCGATCAATCGCGGACCTTCCCCTGCAAACCCGCTGTGGCGGCATCGCACCTTAGCCGATGTTGTCTCCCGGCGTTGCTCTGCCAGCGCCTGCGATTGCGGTGTTGGAGAAGCCGCCCGGCAAGTAGGCGGCCCTCCAGTTCGGCACCAAATCCGGCGACCGGTTGCCGCAGGTCTGGTTCGCCAGCCGCCTGCCGTTCGTTACCGTGCCTCTGGGGCGGAAGCGGCCGGTCAGTTCCGGGTCAGGATAGGGCAGGGTGAAGAGGCCCGTCTTGGTCTTGCGGATATCGCATGCGCCTGCTGTTGCCTCGCGCGTTGCGGGTTGTTCCGTAGCCAGCACCGCAGCAGCAGCCCGCAACACGCCGGGTGCAGGCACGCTAACGACAGCGCGGTATGCCGTGCTTGAAACGACTACATGTCGCACAAGATCCCTGTGCCGCAAGACACCTCTCCAGCTTCATTGAGCCGCTGCCCGGTTATTTCTGGAGATCAACGGATCGCAGCTTAGGTATCAAACCTGGACCCCACCTCAACCAGTTATCCGCCTGCTGAACACATTTGATAGGGGGAAACCGGCCATACTTCTGGATCGTGAGCATGGTCTGTCGAAGCCTATCGGCCGAATATCGCGGCGGCCGGCCACTGGAATCAAAAGAACGGCAGCCGTTCCAAGATGAACGTTGTCGGCTCGGTCTGTACGCCCATGATCCTGCGGGCACGTTCGGAAATGTCCAAGGGCAGCCCACCATCGCGCCATTTCCACGCGCTCATTCCAATGCCCCCATGATAGGCTCCGCGAATCGCGTCCTTGTTCTTTTATGTCAGTGCCCGCTTGATTGCGTCAGGCGATCGCTTGCCGGACTCGTTCAACAGCGTTCTGGCTATCGCGCGGGAGCCGTGGGCGGTCATTTCGTCCTTGGTGAAGCCACGCCGCCGAACGCCTGCATTCAGCGTGTTTCCCGAGATAGTCTTCAACCTGGTCCGGATGGACGGGAAAGCGCAAAGTTCTCGGCTGGCACGCGGGTGATCACTGGCGGAAACGCCAGTGTCGTTTATAGCTGATTTCTGGGCTTTTTCCAAACTTTCCTTGCACTTCGTTGGACAAGGAAATGGTGCCGCTTAGAGGATTCGAACCTCTGACCCCATCATTACGAATGGATTTGCTGCAATGCAGCATTTTGTTATATTAGAGCCGCTTAACCCGCTGCAGGGTGCATCGGGTTGCCCAGTCCCACAGG
>JBJXEK010000248.1:0-9111 GCA_046155055.1 Novosphingobium sp.
TGTTTGGCTTCGGCGTTAAAGGTTGAGGTTATCGGGCATTTCAATAATGAAAGCACGATAAAGCCGTCGCCGGGTTCCTTGCACCCGATGTCGGCGGACCGGTTTGCCGGCAGGGTGGAACGAAATCGCTGGATTGGCCAATCGCGCTGGACGGGTGATTCCGTGCGCGATACCGTGATCTGTGGCATCTTCTATGGTGCTTTCAATCACGGGAGATCAGGAGTTTAGGAGCTGAATGGCATACGCTGACCAACAGATGAGCGGTAACAAGATCACCGCGCTCATCGTCGTTGCGATCCTCCATATCGTCGTCGGCTACGCTCTGGTTACAGGGCTGGCTTATGAGGCGTTTAAGAAGATCAAAGAGGTGACTTCGGCGGTCAATATCGAAGAAGAGAAGCCTCCGGAAACCCCGCCCCCACCCCCCCCGAAGCAGGACCAGCCGCCGCCGCCCATCGTGGCGCCGCCGCCCCCTATTTCGTTTAACGCGCCTGCGCAGCCGCAGATCGAAACCGTGTCAACGCCGCCGCCTCCGGCGCCGGTGTTCACCACGGCTGCGCCTCCGCCGCCTCCTCCGCCCCCTCCGCCCAAGTTCCAGCCTAAAGGCGCTGCGCCGAAGGGTAACCCTGGCAACTGGGCAACGTCGAACGACTATCCGTCGCGCGCTCTGCGTGAGGAGCGTGAGGGTAGCAGCGGGTTCCGTGTGACTGTCGGCACCGATGGGAAGGTGACAGACTGCCAGATCACCCGGTCGAGCGGCAGCCCTGATCTCGATCAGGCGACGTGCGACAACGTGCGGCGTCGGGCCCGGTTTGCCCCGGCCACCGACGGTGAAGGTAATCCGACGACAGGTGCTTATTCGAGCACGATCCGCTGGGTCATTCCGAAGGAATGATCCGGTGCGATCAGGCCGCCTATGCTTATGCCTGAGCCTATCTTTTTGACCCTTGCTACGACATCTTGAAGAGGAAGACCCGAATGCTCATCCAAACGCTCGCCGCGGCAGCAACGACCGCAGCGCCGCAAAACAAGTTCGGCTTTGTTGAAGCCCTGCAGGCCGGTGGTTTCATCGCCTACTCCACCGTCACGATCCTGGGCATCATGTCGTTCGGCTCGTTCTTTATCCTGTTCACCAAGTTCTTCGAGCAGCAGAAGATCCTGGGCCAGTACAAGAGCCTGGCCGGATTCTGGCGCGCTTCCAGCCTGCGTGAAGGCACCTCCAAGCTCGAGAAGAACTCGGCCTGGCGCCAGATCGTCGATGACGGCCTGTCGGCTGAAGATGCATCGTCCAAGATGGACGAATCCGAAGGCCATGACTGGATGCACGGATCGCTCGCGCGGTCGGAAGCTTCGGTCAACGCCAAGCTCGCCAGCGGCCTGCCGTTCCTCGCAACCGTGGGTGCGACCTCGCCGTTCATCGGTCTGTTCGGTACCGTGGTCGGCATCTACCGCGCGCTGATCGCCATCGGTCTTGCCGGTTCGGCCTCGATCGACAAGGTCGCAGGACCGGTCGGTGAAGCACTGATCATGACCGCGCTCGGTCTGCTCGTCGCGGTTCCCGCCGTGCTCGCCTACAACTACTTGCAGGCGCGCAACAAGCGCATCGCCGAGCTGCTGACCGGTTTCAGCACCGACGTGCTGGCCAACCTCGCCTCGAAGGGCGTCGTCAAGCCCGCTGTCCAGGCTGCTCCGGCTGCCAAGGCGGCTGCACCGGCTGCGGCACCGATCAAGAAGTAAGGTCCGAAAAGCGGGGACGGCGGCAGGTCCGCCGGTCCCGCCATCGGGAAATACGCGGGTTCCCAGCCGGGGTCTCGCGGGGGTCTGAGACCCTCCTTTGCCCCGGCCACCCGCGCTCAGATCGGATAGGAACTAACCCATGGCAATGTCTGTTGGCGGCGGCGCTGAAGAACGCCCAATGTCGGACATCAACACCACGCCGCTCGTGGACGTGATGCTCGTGCTGCTGATCATCTTCCTCATCGCGGTCCCGATCGCGATCCAGACCGTCGAAAAACTCAAGGTTCCGGTCCTGCCCTCCGAAGAGTCGCAGGAGAAAGTCGAGAACCTGCTGATCTCGGTGGTTTCGACCGACGCCGCCGGGCGCAGCCCTCTTGAACCGGGTTATGAAGGCTCATCGCGCACCGGTATCTGCCGTGTCTATTTGAACAACGTGACACCGGTCGACAACATGGAGCTTTATAAGCAGGCGTTTGATCGGCTTGATTCGATCGTGAAGCGTGCGGGCGGTGCGGCGAATATGAAGCCCGATGAGATCCCCGAGGTCCACATCCGCGGCGACGTAAACGTGCCGTGGAAGTGCATCGCCGGAACGATCTACAACGTTCAGGCCGCAGGCTATCCCAAGGTCGGCTTCATCTCCACCCCGGTTGACCCGAACGGCTGATGCCAGTCGCTTCCGGCTTTATCCGGGCATACAAGAACGAACAGGAGTACCTCGCATGGCAATGAGCGGCGGCAAAGACGACGGCTCGCCGATGATGGAAATGAACACGACGCCGCTGATCGACGTCATGCTCGTGCTCCTCATCATGTTCATCATCACCATCCCCGTGGCCAACCACGCGGTCAGCATCGACTTGCCGCAGGCGACCCCGCCGACGAACAAGCCGTTGATCGATCCGATCAAGAACAAGCTGGTGCTGACCACACAGAACATCATTCTGTGGAATGGTTCGCCAGTGACCGAAGGCAATCTGGTCTCGCTGCTGCAGGCTACCAAGGCCATGGACCCAGAGCCGGAACTGCAGTTCCAGCCCGAGGAATATGCGTCCTACGAGGTCGCCAACCGGCTGCTGCGGATCATCACCGTGTCAAAAGTCAGCAAGTTCGGCTTCGTCGGCAACGAAAACTTTGCGACGTTCGGCAAGTAGCATCGCTGCTAGCTGAATCGTGATGCGGAACAGGGGCGGAGCAATCCGCCCCTTTTTCGTTTGCCCCTTCTTAACGACAGATTCGCTTCAGGGTTTGCCTCAGGCTGTTGGGATGCAAGGGCGATGGCCGTTGCGCGCCGGAGGCAGAAGATCTTCTCCGGCAGGACCGTCTCACTCTGGCCGCATCGCCGCCGATGCCAGACTTTCCGCCTCCAGCAGCAGCTCGTCGTCCGCCATCCCAGCGGGCACCGACTCGCGCCCGATCATCACCATCAGCGGCACCGCCAATGGCGTTACCCGCTCAAGCTCGACATGCACCAGCTCTGACGCTGCGCGGTCCAGCAGCGCACCCAGCCGCCCGACGTCGGTCATACGCGCCCGTGCATCGGCCCAAGCGGCCTCGATCAGCAAGTGTTCGGGCTCGTGTTTGCGCAGCACGTCGTAGATCAGGTCGGTCGAAAAGGTCACTTGCCGCCCGCTTTTGCGCGCGCCGGGTTGCTGCCGCTCAACAAGGCCGGAGATCACCGCCACTTCTCGGAAAGCGCGGCGCAGAAGGTGTGAGTTCTGCACCCATTCGACGAACTCCTGCGTGAGAATATCGGGCGATAGCAGTGCCGACGGATCTTTCACAGGGCGCAGGCCCCAGACGCCGAGTGCGTAGTCGTTGGCGACGAAGCCCATCGGCGCAAGCCCCGCTTCCTCCATCCGCCGCGTGATCAGCATGCCGAGCGATTGGTTCGCGTTCCACCCCTCGAACGTGTAGTAGATCGTGTAGGCGCGCCCCCCATGGGGAAAGCTTTCGACCAGCAGCTCGCCCGGCGCCGGCAGGCGGCTGCGCCAGTCCTGCACTTCCAGCCATTCGCGCACGTCATCGGGAAACCGACCCCAGCAGGTGCGGTCCGCCAGCATCGCCTGCACCCGGGCGGAGAGATGCGTGGTGAGCGGCATGCGCGCACCCATGTAACTCGGGATCTGGCCGGCCTTCTTGGCCCCGCGCACGATCAGCTCCAGATCGCGTACGCCTTCCACTTCCAGGTCCATTCCGGCAAAGCGAAACGTATCGCCCGGGCTCAGGCTTGCGCCGAAGCTCTCCTCAACCTTGCCAAGCGCCCGCCCGTTGCGGAAGCGTACCTCGAGCATTTCCGAATCGACGATGATCCCCGCGTTGAGACGGTGGCGCGCGGCCTGTTGCGGGTGAGTCAGCCGCCACCTGCCGTCCTTTTCCCGGACGATCCGCTGAAACCGGTCATAGGCGCGCAGCGCGTAACCGCCCGTCGCCACAAACCCGAGCACGCGCGCCCACACGCCTTCGTCCACCCAGCTGTAGGCCAGCGATGAGCGCACTTCGGCGAGCAGCGCGGCTTCCTCGAACGGCGCGGCGCAGGCCATGGCCATGACATGCTGGGCCAGCACATCGAGCCCGCCAGGGCGGAAGTCCTCGCCGTCGCGTTGACCTTCGTCGACCGCGTCCTTGGCCGCCATCGCCTCGAGGAATTCGAAGCGGTTCCCCGGCACAATCAGTGCGCGGCTTGGGCAATCGAGCCGGTGGTTGGCGCGCCCGATGCGCTGGAGCAGGCGCGAGGAGCCCTTGGGGGCGCCCATCTGCACCACCATGTCGATGTCGCCCCAATCGACCCCAAGGTCGAGGCTGGCCGTGCAGACCAGCGCGCGCAGTTCGCCCCGCGCCATTGCCCCTTCCACCTTGCGCCGCGCCTCCTTCGAGAGCGAGCCGTGGTGGATGCCGATCGGCAGCTTGTCCTCGTTCGCATCCCACAACAGCTGGAAGATGTATTCGGCCAGAAAGCGCGTGTTGGTGAACACCAGTGTGGTGCGATTGCGCCGGATCGCCTCGTAAAGTTGCGGTACGGCCCAGGCCGCAGCATGCCCGCCCCAGGGCACGCGCTCGCCATCCGGCAGCAGGATTTCGACTTCGGCGGGCGCGCCCGCTTCGCCGATCACCAGCGCGGCGGAATCGATATCCCCCCAGGGCGCAAGCCAGCCGCGAAACGCTTCGGGATCAGCCACTGTGGCCGACAGTGCGGTACGCCGCAGCCCCGGCGCGAGCGCCTGCAGCCGCGAAAGCGCCAGCGCCAACAGATCGCCGCGCTTGCTGGCGGCGAAGGCGTGCACTTCGTCAACCACCACGCGCTGCAACGTGGCGAAGAGCGCGGCGCTTTCCGGATAGCTGAGCAGCAGCGAGAGCGATTCGGGCGTTGTCAGCAGCACATGCGGCGGGCGCACGCGCTGGCGCGCCTTGCGGTCCGAAGGCGTATCGCCGCTGCGCGTCTCGACCGTGATGGGCAGGCCCATCTCGGTGATCGGCGTGAGCAGATTGCGCTGCACATCGTGTGCCAGCGCCTTTAGCGGCGAGACATAGAGGGTGTGCAGTCCCCCCGGCACAGGCAGGGTGCCCAGCCGCGCCAGCAATCGGGAGGGCGTAAAGGCGGCCAGCGTGGGAAGAAAGCCCGCCAGAGTTTTGCCTGCGCCGGTATCGGCGACGAGCAGCGCGTGCTGGCCTGCATCGTCCGCCGCCAGCATTTCGGTCTGATGCCGCCGCACGCGCCACCCGCGCCCTGAAAACCAGGCGTCTATTTCCGGAGGAACGAGGGTGGCAGTCACGGCCCTAGCGCGAGACGCCCGACGCGGTGAGCTGCGCATCGAGCATGGCGAGCAGCGCGGCGAGCCCTTCCGCGCTGTCGCTTTCGGCGCGGGCGACGAGCATGCTCTCGGTGTTGGAAGCGCGCAGCAGCCACCAGCCGCCGGGTACGCTCACCCGCAATCCGTCGATCGTGACGACAGCTGCGCCTTCCGCCGCCAGCCGCGCGCCGACTTCCGCGATCACCGCGAACTTGCGCGCCTCGGAGCAGGGGAAGCGCAGCTCGGGCGTGTTGATCATCGCGGGCATGGCATCGCGCAGCTGCGCGACCGAACGGCCCAGCCGCACGGTGGCGGCGATGAGCCGCACCGCAGCATAGAGCGCGTCGTCGTACCCGTAGTAATCATCCGCAAAGAACACATGGCCGGTCACTTCGCCCGCCAGCAGCGCACCAGTCTCCTTCATTTTGGATTTGATATGGCTGTGCCCGGTCTTCCACATCAGCGGCTTGCCGCCGAGCGCCGCAATCCGCGAAAACAGCGCGCTGCTCGCCTTGATATCCGCGATAACCGTGGCTCCCGGCTGCCTTTGCAGCACATCCTCGGCAAACAGCATGAGCAGCTGATCGCCCGCCAGCGCGCGCCCGGCGCTGTCCACCACCCCCAACCTGTCGCCATCCCCGTCGAAGGCCAGTCCGAAGTCGAGCGGTCCCTGCGCGACGGCACGGCGGAGATCGGCAAGGTTGGCCTCAACAGAAGGATCGGGATGATGGTTGGGAAACGTTCCATCGATATGCGTATAGAGCAGGACATGCTTGCCGGGCAGCTTGGCCGTGAGCCGCTCGATCACCGCGCCGGCCGCGCCGTTTCCGGCGTCCCAGCCTATCGCCAGGCCCTCCAGCAGGGCCGGGTCGATGCCGTCCACCCCGCGCAAGAGCCGATCGACGTAAGCATCCATGATACTGACGGACTTGACCGTCCCGCTGCTGGTCGCCCGATCCGCATGGGCCCAATCCCCCTCGGCAGCGAGACGGCCGAGATCGAGTATATCTGGACCGAAGAACGCACCCCCCCGAAATACTATCTTGAAGCCATTCTGATCGGGGGGATTGTGGCTGCCGGTTATCTGAATGCCGCCCTGCACCTCTGGCATTGAGGCGACTGCGTAGTAGAGCATTGGCGTAGGGCCGAGCCCGATCCGGAGCACATCGATCCCGGTGGCACACAGCCCCGCGACAAGCGCCTCCTCCAACACTGGCGAGCTCAGCCGGCCATCATATCCAACCGCAACGCATGTGCCCGCTTCATCCTGTCCCTCGCTGCGCACCACCCGCGTGCCGAAACTGCGGCCCAGCGCATAGGCATCTTCGGGGCCCAGCGTTTTGCCGAAGGTGCCCCGGATATCGTATTCGCGCAGCACGCTGGGGTGAAACAGGTGGCTCATGCGGTCAGCCCGCGCAGCAACTCGCGGGTTCCGCCATCAAGGCCGCGAATCCGGCGTCCGCGCGGTAAGCCGGGCCAGCAGCAGATCGCGCGCGGCGTTCGCCTCGTGCACCGCATCGGCGGTCCCGCCGCGATCGGGGTGAACTTTCATCAGCAGGCGGCGATGCGCGTCGATCACCTCGTCATAGCCTGCGCCGGGGGGCAGCCCGAGCAGACCGAGCGCGCGCTTCTCGGCCGCCTCTTTCGCATTGGGGCCCCACAGCTCCCATGGCCAGCGCCCGGCCAGCATTTTCACCGCCACGCAGGCGAGCAGGGCCAGGACAATCAGCTTCACAGCACGCTTTCCATCGCAAGCTGGCCGCCCGGATGCACCGGCGCCGGAACCTTGAGGTTGAGCCCCGCCACCAACGTGCGCAGTTCCTGCCGCGCGACGAGGTGGCTGGTGCCCAGTTCGCCCAGATGCCCCTTGTCGAGCAGCGTGAGCCCGCTGGGGAACAGCTCGCGGTAGATCACGCGCTCGCTCAGCCCGCTGGCGATGCGAAAGCCCACGCGCTTCGAAAGCTCGGTCAATGCCTGATCGATGCGCTTCTGGTTGCGCGCTTCGGTATAGCCGGTGCGGTTGCGCACCACGACCCAGTCCATATCTCGGCGGGCCATCTCGCGGCGTTTCTCGGTGATCGTGGCCATCGCCCGCTTCTTGCGCGCTTCCCAGATCATCTCGGCATAGAACGAAAGGCGGCGCACCTTGAATGTCTCGGCATCCACTTGCCCGATCAGATCGAAATCGACGAAGCTGTCGTTCAGCGGCGTCACCAGCGTATCCGCGCGCGTGGCGACATGGCGGGCCAGCGGATCGTCGCGGCCCGGCGTGTCGAACACGATGAAATCGTGGTTCTCGCCCAGCGTTGCCGCCATCGCGTCAAGCTCGTCAGTACTCGTGCCTTCAAAGACCGCAAACGTCGCGCCGGGCAGCGTGATTCCCCGGCGGCGCTGGGTTTCGGCGCGGTTTTCGAAATAGCGGTGCATCGTGCGCTGGCGGCTGTCGAGATCGATCGCGGCCACTCGCGCACCCTGATAGGCTAGCGCTATGCCCACATGCACCGCGGTGGTGGACTTGCCCGTGCCGCCCTTTTCGTTGGCGAAGACGATACGATAGGGGGCGGCCAACAAACGAGAACCTTTCCAGACAGCGACGGCGCGGCTAGAGCGCCGTTCCCTGTCCACGCGATTAAAGGAGCGGCGCGGCGCGTGCAAACCCTCTCTGGCCTTGAGGCCCTGCGCAGCGCCCTTGCCGCGTTCAAATCCGGGGACAATCCTGCTGCGGCCACTGTTGCGCTGGTGCCGACGATGGGCGCGCTCCACGAAGGCCACCTCGAGCTGGTGCGCGAGGCGAAGCGCCGCGCCGCCCGCGTCGTCGTCTCGATCTTCGTCAATCCGCGCCAGTTCGCCCCGCACGAGGATCTCGCCACCTACCCGCGCCGCCTCGAAGCCGATGCCGCGCTGCTGGCGGCCGAAGGCGTCGACGTGCTGTGGGCGCCCACGCCCGAGACGATGTATCCCGCCGGCTACGCCACCACCATCCAGGTCGCCGGGCTCGACACCGTGCTGTGCGGCGCGGCCCGCCCCGGCCACTTCGACGGCGTGGCCACCGTGGTGTGCAAACTGTTCAACCAGGTCCGCCCCGATGTGGCGCTGTTCGGCGAAAAGGACTGGCAACAGCTCACCATCATCCGCCGCATGGCCCGAGACCTCGACCTCACCCACCCCCACGCAGACAGCATCCTCGGCGTCCCCACCGTCCGCGAGCCCGACGGCCTAGCGATGAGCAGCCGCAACCAGTACCTTACGCCCGAACAGCGCGAACAAGCTCCCGCCCTGAACCGCGCGATGCGCAGCGCGGCGGCGCGGATCACGGCAGGCGAGCCGGTGGCTGGCGTGCTGGCAGATTTACGAGACGAAGTGCTAACCGCAGGCTTCCGCGCCGTAGACTACGCCGATCTGCGCGATGCGGAGACGCTGGAGGACTTGGCGGAATACGATGGCCGCACGGCGCGGCTGCTGGTGGCGGCCCATATCGGGAAAGCGCGGCTGATTGATAATGTGGCGGTGTAAGGCCTAAGGCGCGGCTTTCGCTTCATCCTAAAGGGGAGCTAAGTTCGGAAAACAGCGTCTCACCAAGAAG
>JBJXEK010000249.1:0-3200 GCA_046155055.1 Novosphingobium sp.
GCGCGCAGGCCAGTAGATTGCGCGCGCGGGCATAGTAGCCAAGCCCCGCCCACGCCGCCATCACATCGGCGTCCGCCGCTGCCGCCAGATCCTCGACCGTGGGCCACAGCGCCAGGAACTTGGAGTAATAGGCGCGCACGGCGGCCACGGTGGTCTGCTGGAGCATCACCTCGGAGAGCCAGACCCGGTAGGGATCGGCTGGGGGATCGCCCGCTAGATGCCGCCACGGCAGGCGGCGCGCGTTCAGATCATACCAGCCGAGCAAAGCCTCCACGACTGCCTCCGGTTCCCCCGCCACTTCGCGCTCGCCTCTAGTCTGCATCCCCCGGCTATGGCATGGCGGCGCACAAGATGGAACGCGATCCCCCCTCCCCTGCCCACAAGTCCCCTGCCCACACGTCCAAGGCCGCGCCCGCCGCCCGCACTTACGAACGGCCGCGCGGCGGCGAGGCGCGGGCGATCGCCGATCTCATGCCGACGATCGGACGCACGGCTTTCCGGCGCTTCGGCTTCGTGCAAAGCTCGGTCGTCTCGCGCTGGCCCGAAATCGTCGGCGCGGCCCATGCGCGGCACTGCGCACCCGAATCGATCCGCTTTCCACCTGGCGAGAAGGCCGAAGGCATTCTCCAGCTCGTCGTCACGCCAGCGCATGCGCCGCTGATCCAGCACGTGATTCCCGAAATCATTGAACGAGTGAACCGCTTCTTCGGCTACAGCGCAGTCGCGCGGGTCAAGCTGCGGCAAGGCGAGGTTCAGGCACCGGCGGCTAGCGATCCAGCCCGGGCTGCGAGAACCGCGCCGCCCTCGCTCAAGCCGATTCCGATGGAACTCGGCGACAGCCTGCGCGATATTGGCGACGGGGAGCTGCGCACAGTGCTGGAATCGCTGGCGCGCAGCCTGGGTGAAGTGAACGCGAAACAGGGTGGGAACCAAGGATAACGATGCGCAAGATGGTCAAGACATTCGGCCTGATGCTGGTCGCGCTGTGCGGCGCGGTGCTGCTCACGGCGGCAGGCAAGCCGGCCCCCGCTTCGGCCCCCGCTTCGGCCAAAGCGAACTGGAACGCGGCGGTGGCCCGCACCGCGCTCGACAGCCACCTCCTCGGCAACCCAAATGCGCCGATCAAGCTGGTCGAATACATCAGCTACACCTGCCCGCATTGCGCACACTTCGAGGCTGATTCAGATGCGCAGCTGCGCATCGGCTTCATCGCGCCGGGCAAGGGCTCGATCGAGGTTCGCAGCTTCGTCCGCGATCCGGTCGACATGACTGTGGCGCTGCTCACGCATTGCGGTCCACCCGCCAAGTTCTTCGCCAATCACAGCGCGTTCCTGCGTCACCAGACAACCTGGATGGCGCCCCTCGCGAGCCTGACCGACGGGCAGCGCCAGCGCTGGTCGAACCCCGATTTCGCCGCGCGCACCAAGGCGATTGCCGGCGATCTCGGGCTTTATGCGCTGATGGAGGCGCGCGGCTATGACCGGCCCGCGCTTGACCGCTGCCTTGGTAACCGCGCGCTGGCCGACCGGTTGGCGAAAAACACCAAGGATGCCGGCGAAAAGGATTTCGTGCAGGGAACACCCAGCTTCGTGCTCGATGGCGTGCCGCTGAGCGGAACCTCCACCTGGGCCGCGCTCAAGCCACAGATCGAGGCGCGGCTGCGCTGAAGTGTTCCCCATTCCGGCCCCTTCAATCACCGCGTCCAATCGGGTAGCACTGACCTGCTCATGCCCTTCCAGCAACAAAGCGAACTGACCGCCATGGCCCTGTCCCAATTTCATCCCGCCCGCCTCCTTCTGGCCCTGATTGCCGTCCCGCTTGCGCTCGGGCTTGCCGGGTGCGGCAAGAAGGACGCTGCAACCGCGCTTGCTTCGGGTGCGGCCGCCGCCAAAGTCGCTCCGCCCGCTGGCAAGGCCTGGGCCGACGTGGTCTCTGTCACGCCCGATGGCGGCTATCTAATGGGCAACCCAAACGCACCGATCAAAGTGATCGAGTTCGCCTCGCTAACTTGCCCGCACTGCGCCGAATTCGCAGAAAAGGGCCTGCCGCACCTGCGCGACGAATATGTCGCCAACGGAACGGTCAGCCTCGAGTTCCGCAATTTCGTGCGTGACCCCTACGATACGACGATGGCGATGATCGTTCGGTGCGGTTCACCGGACAGCTTTTTTGCGCTTACGGAGCAGGTATTCAGCAACCAGCGGGCGATCTTCGAACAGCTCCAGCCGGTGGGCGAGCAGATTCAGGCGGCCAACCTGCCGCCCAGCGAAGTATTCAAGGCCATCGGTGAGCGCGGCGGGCTGACCGACTTCTTCGCTGCGCGCGGCATTGCCAAGGACCAGGCGCTGCAGTGCCTCGGCAAGACCGATACCGCCACCAAGCTGGCAGATGGCACGCAGAAAGCCGGCGAAACCTATAACATCACCGGCACGCCCACCTTCATCGTCAATGGCCGCAATGTCGAAGTCGCGACCTGGGAGGGGCTCGAGCCGATACTGAAGCAGGCGGGCGCGCGTTGATGCGGCGCACCTGACAACTCCCATGCGGCGCGGGGGCGGCAAGCATAGGACCACAGCGGGAAGGGGCGGTCGGCATGGTGGCTGATCGGCGAGCCTCTGATCGCCACGTCTCTGATCGCCCAGTCTTAGATCGCCCAGTCTCTGATCGGGCGCCGATGCAGTTCACGCGGCTCAAGCTTTCGGGCTTCAAGAGCTTTGTCGAACCCGCCGAATTGCGAATCGAAGCCGGCCTGACCGGCGTCGTCGGCCCTAACGGCTGCGGCAAATCCAACCTGCTCGAGGCGATCCGCTGGGTTATGGGCGAAGGCTCGGCCCGCTCGATGCGCGGCGGCGGAATGGACGACGTGATCTTTGCGGGCACCGCCAGCCGCCCCTCGCGCGATTTTGCCGAAGTCATGCTCACCGCTGTGACCGATGGGTCCGGTCCTTACGGCGGCGAGCTCGAAGTGGTGCGCCGGATCGAGCGCGGCGCGGGTTCGGCCTACCGCGTCAACGGCCGCGATGTGCGCGCCAAGGATGTCGCACTGGTCTTCGCCGACGCCGCGACCGGCGCGCACAGCCCCGCGCTCGTCAGCCAGGGGCGCATCGCGGCCGTGATCGCCGCGCGCCCGGCCGAGCGCCGCGCCATGCTGGAAGAGGCGGCGGGCATTGCCGGGCTCCATGTGCGGCGGCGCGATGCCG
>JBJXEK010000250.1:0-2554 GCA_046155055.1 Novosphingobium sp.
GCAAATGGGGCGCGGCTCGCCGGTGCGCAAGCCGCAACTGGGGGCAAAACGACAGCCGCCTCAATCAAAGCTCGACGCGCACCGTCGCGCGTGAGCCCTGCGCGCCGTCCGCGTCCGGATTGAGCGCGAGGAACTGGTAGGTCAGCACCGAGGCAAAGCAGATCCACGCGAGATAGGGCAGCACCAGCGCCGCCGCGACCGGGCGAACCCGCCGGAACAGCAGGATCATGACCACGGTCAGCGCGATCATCACCGCCAGCACACCCAGCGCCGCGCTCATGCGGTGCAGCGCAAAGAACACCGGGCTCCAGGCGAGGTTGAGCAGGAACTGGACCATGAACACGGTCACCGCCGCGCCGCGCCCGGGTGCCCCGCGCGCAGAGGCCACCATCGCCACCGCCACGCCCAACATCACATACAGCACCGACCAGACGATGCCGAACGCGGCGGGCGGCGGATAGAGCGCGGGCTTGAGCAGCGCGGCGAACCAAGGGTTGCCTGGCCCCGCATCGGACACGCGTCCGGCAAGAAAACCAAGCCCCAGAACGGTCGGCACCGTGAACAGAGACCACCGCATCAAGCTGGCACGAAGCTGGGCAGGAGAAGCGAGATAACGCATGTGCTCGAAAATACCCCCAAGACTCCGCAATAGGCAGGAGCCCGCTACAGACAGTGATTCGCGGCGGATATTGGCGGCGCGCGGCCCACTAGGCAACGTCTGCAGGTATTTCACCCAGCTCCAAAGGAATTTGACCCAGCTTAGCCGAAATGAGGAACTCGATATTGCCCTCCGGCCCGGTAATCGGGCTTGTCGTGATGCCTTGCACGGCCCAGCCCGCGCCCTCCAGCCAGCCGCGGACCTCATCGCAGACACGGGCATGCAGCGCCGGATCGCGCACGACCCCGCCCTTGCCGACTTCGCCGCGCCCCACTTCGAATTGGGGCTTGATCAGCGCGACCAGCCGCGTCGGCCGGGCAGCCAGTCTGAGCGGGACGTCCAGCACTTTGGCGAGGCCGATGAAGCTGGCATCGCACACCACCCAGGTGGGGGGCCCAAGGCCTTGACGGTCGATGTGCGCAGGGGTCAGCAGCCGCGCGCTGGTCTGCTCCAGCACCGTCACGCGCGGGTCCTGCCGCAGCTTCCACGCCAACTGGTTGGTGCCGGAGTCGACCGCGAAGACATGGCTTGCCCCGAGAGTGAGCAGCACATCGGTGAAGCCGCCGGTTGAGCTGCCGATGTCCATCGCGGTCACGCCCGCCGGATCGAGCCCGAAATACGCAATGGCGTGCGCCAGCTTGATACCACCGCGAGAGACCCACGGGTGATCCCGCCCGCGCACCTCGATCGGCGCATCGGCGGCTAGCGCTTGCCCCGCCTTGGTCAGCTTGGTCTCGAGTGAATAGACATGCCCCGCCAGGATCAGGGCCTGCGCGCGCGCGCGGCTCTCGGCAAGGCCGCGCTCGACCAGCAATTGATCGAGGCGCAGTTTTGCCTTTCCAGCCAGTTTTCCCGGCGGTTTGGCTGATGGCGGCACGGGACGGGTTGAGGTCACCGCTGCTCTCTTCCATACCCGGGGCATGAAGATCAACACCGCGCTCTTGCTGCTCGCTTCATTTGTGCTGCTGCGCGGCTGCGCCGTCGTCCCGCCGCCGCCTGTGCAGCGGCCCCCGGCACCGGCGCCAAAGCCCGCTTATGTGCCGCAGCCGCGCCAGCCTGCGCCTGCTGTAATCCCAGCGCCGATCCCGGCGCCACCCACTCCCGGCACGCGGCCTGCCGCGGCAAACTGGCGCGATGCACCGCAAACGCCCGGCGGTTGGACCTATTCGGCCGAGCCAGGCGGCAGCGCTGTGCGCTTCGGCCAGCCCGGCGCAGCGCCCCTGATCGTGATCCGCTGCGACCGGACGCGGCCGGCTGTGCTGATCCAGCGCCAGAGCCTCGCGGCGGGTACGCTGCCCGCTGCCATCGCCACCAGCACCGGCAACCGGCAACTGACCGCGAAACCGATGGCCGGCTCCCCTGCCGCACAGAATGCCCCGATGCTGTTCGAAATCGCGTTCAACACCGCCGATCCGCTGCTCGACAGCATAGCCTTCAGCCGTGGGCGCTTCATGGTCGAAATCAGCGGCGCGCCGGCTCTTTACCTGCCTACATGGGCGGAAATCGGCCGTGTGATCGAGGATTGCCGATGACGGCAGGAGGGTGTCGCGCTCGGCAAAACCACTTATCCACCACTGAGGCACGAAGCAGTCAATTCTGACAACAAAAAAAATCAATGCAAGACTTGTTCTTGGACCCTGGATGAATCACATTCAAATCAAGGTCGGTACAGGGCAGCACCCCCCCGACTGAGCCGCACACCGATATCAGTGAGATCGGGGGGGCGGCAACTTGGCTCAACAGCGCGAAAGGAGGTGATCCGATGTCTCATGGTTCAGCAGAGGGGTCGGCATTGCGCATCGCGGAGCATTATCGCTAGTTCGTTCAAGCGATAAAGGCATCCGTGGGCGGCACTTCCGGCCGCTGACCATGCGAAGGGCCGCTTCCGATTGCCGG
>JBJXEK010000251.1:0-21738 GCA_046155055.1 Novosphingobium sp.
GCCGAGTTCGGGCTGTCCTCGACCGAGAGGCGCAGCTCGAGGTTCATCGGCACATTGCCCCACTGCGTGCCTTCAAGGCGCAGGAAGCACAGCTTGTTGTCCTTCTGCCAAGGAACGTAGTCTGAAGGACCGACGTGGATGTTCTCATCGGCGAGGCGCTGGGCGAGCATGGCCTGCACCGCTTCGGTCTTCGATTCCTTCTTCGAACCAAGACGCTGGCGATCAAGCATGTTCATAAAGTCGGTGTTGCCACCAGTGTTGAGCTGGTAGGTCTTTTCGACCGTCACGCCGCGCGCACCGAACAGGCTGGAGAGCACGCGGTGCACGATCGTCGCACCGATTTGCGCCTTGATATCGTCGCCAACGATCGGGATCCGCTTGGCGCGAAACTTGGCTTCCCACTCGGGGCGGCTGGCGATGAACACGGGCATGCAGTTCACGACGGCTACCCCCGCCTCAAGCGCACATTCCATGTAGAACTCTGTCGCTGTTTCCGAACCAACCGGCAGGAAATTGAGCAGCACTTCTGTGCCGGTCTCGCGCAGCGCGGCAACGATTGATTCGTGCGTCGCTTCGGGCGCATCGGAAACGATGAAGCCGCGCTCGCCCATGCCAGTCATATGGTCGGCAACGCCGTCAAGAATGCGGCCCATCATGACCTTGGCGCCCGTGGCAGGCACGTCAGCCTGGAACACAGCCGTGCAGTTGGGCGCGGCGAAGATCGCCTCGGCGATATCCTTGCCAACCTTGCGGGCGTCCACGTCCACGCCCATGACGAATTCGACGTCACCAGCGCCGTAGCCGCCAATCCGATCGTGGATGAGGCCAGCCGGAGAGTTGGTGTTGCGGTAAAACTCCACGCCTTGCACCAGCGAGCTGGCGCAGTTGCCTACGCCGATCACTGCGACCTTGATTGGCTTCATTTAGACCGATCCCCTTGGACAAACGATTTGAACGATTTGAACGATTGTAACTAAACTGCCTCACTCCACACAAAAACATCAGATTGCAAGGATATTTCCGCCGTGTCACGGATGCCGCGATAAACTGGCCCCGGCGCAGCGAGCCAAAATATCTCGCTGCGGTAGCGAATGGATCAACGTGTTCGGCCGCCTGACAGCTTTGCTCAATCCAGAATTTCCCAAGGAACGGGGCGGAAAAACTGATTTTTGCGTTCAGTGCAAAAGCTGCTGCGGTGCCGCAAACCCAACCTCCAGATGTTACATAACTCACGACTGCGCCTGCAATTCGTGGCACTCCGCCCCGCGATCGGCACCGGCTCATCGGACGTTGTCAGCGCGCTTTGCCTTCGCTGAGGCGGCTGAGAACCAGCCCGGCCGCGATCAGACCCATGCCGGCTGCATCGGGCAAACCCATTGTTTCGCCAAAGGCCAACCAGCCCGCCAGAATCGAAACAGCCGGCTGGCTCAGCAGCACGACCCCGACGATCAGGGCTGAAAAATGGCGCAGCGCAAAGACGATCAGGCCCTGCCCGACCACCTGGCTTCCCAGCGCCAGCGCAATGAGCGGCCACCAGTTGTGGGGCCAGATAGGTTCACCGAGCGCGGCGGCGATTCCCAGCAATATCGGCGCGCCTGCCAGTGTGGAGTGGAACAGCAGGCCCCAGTTGTCGAAACAGCCTCGCGCCCGCTGGATCAGCAGAATGTAGAACACATAAAGAAAGCCGCCCAGGATGCAGAAGAGGTCTCCGATCAAGGTGGCGCGATCAATTTCAAGCGAGCGGCCCAGCAAGATGCATGCACCGGCCGTCGCTGCGAAAATCGCGGCTACCTCAAGCCGATGCGGCCATCTTCGGGCAACGACCACTCCCCAGGCCATCAAGATCAGACTGCCTGAATTGCCAAAGAGCGATGCATTGCCCAGCCGGGTGTGCGAAATGCCGATGTGCCAGCTTGCCAGATCCAGCGCGAAGAAGACGCCGGCAGTTGCGACCGACATCCATGCGCCAAGGGCAAACGCAGGGCTCTGGGTGGCCCGGCGCTGGCGCAGCGCCAAGAAGGCGAGCACCGGCAAGGGCAGAAAGAGGCGCCAGAATCCCGCCGAGACCGGGCCGCAATCGGCCAGTCTCACTGACCAGGGACCAAGCGCCAGCGCGAAGTTGCCGCCCAGCAGCGCCGCAAAATGCCATGGGTTCGGGCGCGCTGCTGCAGACCCTTCATCACTTCCGGTCATGGCCCGTTCGTCAACTCGCGCTTGTCATCTTAACACCGGCATCTTAACCGCGTTTCAAAAGGAAACCCAGTCGTTTGGGCCCATCGTTCGGCGATCGCAGCACCATCACAGTGTCCTCGGAGCCGATTGGCCGGGTTAGCCTAAGGCAGAGTCAGTAGCTTCCGAGGTGCCAATTCCCAAGGCCTGGTTTCCCAACGACCTTGCCGCTTTCGTGTTTTGTTCATTTCCTTCCAGCACTTCCATCCGAAAAGGCAGACAGTTGATGCATGATTCGCTTTTCCAGCCGGTGCAGCTTGGTGCGATTGCCGCTCCCAACCGCATTTTGATGGCACCGCTTACGCGCGGCCGCGCCGGCCCCGGCGCTGTGCCAACCGAGATCATGCAGACCTATTATCGCCAGCGCGCAAATGCCGGTCTGATCATCAGCGAGGCGACCGGGATCAGTGCCGAAGGCTCGGGCTGGCCGAGCGCCCCCGGAATCTGGTCGGATGCGCAGGTGGAGGCGTGGAAGCCGGTAACCGAGGCGGTGCATGCCGCTGGCGGGCGAATTGTGCTCCAGCTTTGGCATATGGGCCGGATTGTCCATCCCGATTTTCTTGGCGGCGAACTGCCGGTTTCCGCCTCGGCCACGCGCGCACCGGGCCATGCTCACACGCCTGAGGGCCGCAAGGACAATGTTATCGCGCGGCCGCTGCGCCTCGATGAAATGCCGCGCGTTGTAGATGACTATGGCCATGCCGCCGAAAACGCCAAGCAAGCCGGGTTCGACGGGGTGCAGCTGCACGGTGCCAACGGCTATCTTATCGACCAGTTCCTGCGTGATTCGTCAAACCTTCGCGACGATGACTATGGCGGCAGCCCAACTGGGCGCGTGCGGCTCATGCGCGAAGTGGTGGAGCGCCTGATCGCGGTTTGGGGAGCTGACCGTGTTTCGATCCGTCTTTCGCCCAACGGAGAAAGCCAGGGGGTGGACGACAGTGACCCGGCAACGCTTTTTGCGGAAGTAGCGCGGGTTCTGGAGGCATTGAAAGTCAGTTTCGTCGAACTGCGTCAGCCTGGACCGCATGGCACATTCGGCGCGACCACGGTGCCGCCACAGGATGGGCTCATCCGCCAGCACTACACCGGGCCGCTCGTGCTCAACAGCGACTACACGCCGGAAGGTGCGGCGGCTGACGTCGCCTCTGGCCGCGCCGATGCGATCAGCTTCGGCCGTCCGTACATTTCCAATCCTGACCTGGTCGAGCGTATTCGGCTCAGCGCCAATTTGGCACCCAATGTCGGCGTGCCGCAAACGTGGTACTTCCCCGGCGAGGCAGGCTATATCGATTATCCGACGCTTGCAGAAGAACAGGCAAGCGCGTCAGCATGACAAAAACCCCCTGAGGAGGCCGTTTTGCGCACAATCCCCCGTTCCTGGCTGTTCGTGCCCGGTGACAGCGAAAAGAAGCTGCTGAAGACGCCGGAAACGGGGGCGCATGCGCTGATCGTGGATCTGGAGGATGCAGTTGCGCCATCCGCCAAGCCTACCGCGCGGCGGATGGCGCGCGAGTGGCTGGAAGCGCACAAGCGCCAGATCACCATGCGCAGGCAGGCGCGCTGGGTTCGGATCAATGCCATAGACAGTGGTCTGTGGCGTGAGGATCTGGCAGCGGTCATGGCTGGGGCTCCAGAAGGTATAATGCTGCCTAAGGCCGACGGGCCGGAGCAAATTCGCCTGGTTGCCGCCGAGATCTATGAACTCGAGCAGCGCCATGCGATTCCCAATGGCCAGACCCGTCTCATGCCGCTGGTGAGCGAGACACCGCGCGCCGCGCTGACCATAACGGCCTATATGGATGCTTCCATGCCGCGGCTGGCCGGATTGACCTGGGGTGCGGAAGACCTTTCGGCCGAACTCGGCGCTTCACGCAAGCGGGATGCCGCCGGGCAATGGACCGATGCCTTCCGCTTTGTGCGGGCACAGACCTTGCTGGTGGCCCACGCGCGTGGAGTCTGGCCGATCGATACGCTCTATGCCAATTTTCGGGACGAGGAAGGTACGCGTCGAGCCGCAGAGGCCGCGCGCGCCGATGGGTTTGCGGGGATGCTGGCGATCCATCCCGCACAAGTACCGCTGATCAACGCGGCCTTCACCCCGACAGAAGACGAACTGGCGGAGGCGCGCGCGATTGTCGAGGCGTTCGCTGCCAGTCCCGGGGTTGGCGCTCTCCAGATAGACGGGCGTATGCTGGATCAGCCGCATCTCAAGCTGGCCAAGGCTACGCTTGGAATTGATTAGGCTGAGAGTCAGTTTGCCGCAGGCTTAGGGCTTGCCGCGGGCTTGGTCTTGGGCAAGACAACCGGCGTCGCCGGAACGTCTGATGGCAACTCCGCATTGGCCGGGTCGACGCTGGCGTCGGCCGCTGAGCCCGTAGCAGCCGAAAGTGCGCCGGTATCAGCACCTACTGCCGCGCTATGGATCGCAGGTGCAAGCGGCGCCTCGGCTTGCGAGCGATCCGTATTGAGCATTGCATCGCTGACAGTCCCGGGCAGAATGTCGCCACTTGCGGTGGCGCCGGCCTGAGGTCCCGCTTGCTTGCTGCAGCCGGCGACTACCAAAAGCGAACCAAGCGCAAGTCCGAGTGCGAGAGGCGGCAGGGTAAGGTTCATAACAAGTCCTCAGGGGCAGTGCCGTCCACGTTGCCGGGCGCGAGGCAGGCGAGAAAGGCCTCGGCCCGCGCCAGCATTGCACGATCCCACGCTTCCGGCGCAACCTGAATGCCAAGCGCGGCCAGGCTGGTCACGCCAAAATCCTCGATGCCGCAGGGGACGATGCCGCCAAAGTGCGCCAGGTCGGGCGAAAGATTGACCGAGAAACCGTGCATCGTCACCCAGCGCCGGATTCGCACCCCGATCGCGCCGATCTTGGCCTCGCGCCCGTCAGGTCCCTCCGTCCAGATCCCCACTCGTCCTTCAGCGCGCCATGACGTAACGCCGAAATCGCCGAGCGTGTTGATCACCCAGCCCTCGACAGCATGAACAAAACCCCGCACATCCCGGGCGCGTGGGGCAAGGTCGAGCAGCAGGTAACCCACGCGCTGGCCGGGACCATGATAGGTATAGCGCCCGCCGCGTCCCGCTTCGACCACCTCGAACCGTGGATCCAGCAACTCGGCAGCTGCGGCACTCGTTCCGGCAGTATAGACTGGCGGGTGTTCCAGCAGCCAGATCAACTCCCGGGCGGTGGCCCCGGCAATAGCCGCATTGCGCACGTTCATCTCGGCAAGCGCATCCCGATAGGGCACTGGATCGCGCGCCTTTCTGATCTCTATCTGGTCCAGCGTTTGCACGGCTCCAGCGCATGGCCTCCCTGACAGCGGCTGGCAAGGGTCGGCAGGCTGGATCCAGTAGGGGGTGCACTGCGGTTACGGGCCTGCTAGGGCTCCGTTTGAAAGGGATGTAACCGGCGTGACGACATTAGACAGCAACGCGGCTTGGGCCAGCGCTACCCGCATGGTCGCCACCAACCGGGACCTGCTGATAGCGATTGCGGGGGTATTCTTCGTGCTTCCGGGGCTGATTGGTGCCGTCTTTGTGCCCTCTCCCGCCATGTCGCCTAGCATGACTGAAGCACAGATGCTCGAGGTTATGCAGGACTACTACGCCAGTTCCTGGCCGGTGTTGGTGCTCCTCTCGCTACCGCCGATGGCCGGCATGTTGACCATGCTCGTCGCCATGCTCGATAACGCGCGGCCTACCGTGTCTCAGGCGATCCGGCAGAGCCTGATAGTGCTGCCCTCCTATTTCGCCGCGCAAGTGCTGATCGCCCTCGCGATTCTTCCCGTTGCCATGGTGCAGACGGCTCTGCTCGGGCTAGTACTCCCTGATCGGTTGGCGGTTTCGGCCTCGCTTGGTATCCTACTCTATCCGATCATGCGCACCATGCTGGTAGGGCCTGTCGTTGCCGGCCAGGCAGAACGCAACCCGCTGAAAGCGATTCGCGAGAGCGTGCGCCTCACGCGCGGCAATGCAGGACGGATCCTGCTGTTTATCGGTTTGGCCGGTTTGCTGTTCCTGGTGGTCTATGGTCTCATGATGATGTTTGTCGGCGTTGTGCTGGTGCTTATAGTCAAAGGCGAGCCGCAGCGGCTCTTGGGTGAAGGCGTTGCGGGCGTGCTGCTGGCCGGGGCCTATACCTACTTCGTGGCCATGCTTGCAGCAGTTTACGGGCAACTCGCCGGACCCGCACTCGGAAAGACCACCGCTTGACCGAAGGGCACGAGGCCGAAGTACAGTTGCCGCGCGGACGGATGGCGCTGCTGTTTACGGTTATGCTCGTGACCGCGGCGGGCAATACGGCGATGCAATCGGTCATGCCGTCGATCGGCACGCACCTTGGCATTGCCGATGTTTGGGTCAGCTTGGCCTATAGCTGGTCGGCCTTGCTGTGGATGCTGCTGGCACCGTTCTGGGCGCGGCGGTCAGACCGGCGTGGGCGCAAGGCAATGATGGCGCTTGGCCTCACGGGCTTTGCCATATCCTTCGCGCTGTGCGGTGCGGCGCTTTTTGCGGGCCTGCGCGGGACGATTAGCGGACTCAGTGCGATCCTGCTCTTTGCAGCGGCGCGCTCGCTCTACGGTGGTTTCGGGTCTGCCGCGCCGCCAGCGGTCCAAGCCTACGTCGCGAGTCGTACTAGCCGGGCCGAGCGGACCCAGGCGCTCTCTATGGTCTCCTCAAGCTTCGGCTTGGGTACCGTGCTTGGCCCAGCGCTGGCACCGCTGCTGATTTTGCCGGGGATCGGGCTGATCGGGCCGTTTGCCGCCTTTACCCTTGCCGCACTGGTGGTCCTTGCACTGCTGCGGCTGCGCCTGCCCGATGATGATCCGCGGTATGCCGGGCGCGGTGAAATCATGGCCGAGCCGCTCAGTGCCTCGTCCAATCCGCGGATGGTCGAGACAGAACGCGCGGACAGCGACGATTCGCTCGAGCGAACGTCGCACGGCGCGCATTCGGCCGATTCGCTGGCCAATCGCCTCCGCTGGACCGATCCGCGCATGCGTGCGTGGCTCGCGGTCGGTGTGCTTGGCGGGCAGGCACAATCTATTTTGCTGGGCGTTGTCGGTTTTCTGCTGCTCGACCGGCTGGGCCTGCGTCATCAACCCGATGCGGCTGCCGGCCCGATCGGCCTCGTGCTGATGAGCGGGGCAGTGGCTACCCTTCTGGCGCAGTGGGGCCTAATCCCGATGATGAAGCTGGGGCCGCGCACTTCGACATTGTGGGGCATGGGATTCGTATGCGCCGGGACAGTGGCGATGGCGGCTGGTCGCGACCTTCACGCCATTGCAACTGGCTTTGCGATTTGTTCGCTCGGATTCGGACTGTTCCGCCCGGGTTTCACTTCTGGCGCCAGCCTCGCCGTCTCGCCGACCGAGCAGGGTCAAGCAGCTGGGATCGTCGCGGCGGTCAATGGGTCGGCCTATATCATCTCCCCGGCCATCGGGGTTTGGCTCTACAACCATTCAAGCTGGTCTGTATGGGTAGCAGTGCAGGCGCTGGCGATTGGCGTCATCGCGATTTGCCTGATGGGCATACGCCGGGATCAGGCGGCCTGAGCCGTCAGGTCAGCCCCAGTTTCGCCACAACCCGCCCTGCGGCAGCATCGTGCAGCTGCACGGATATCACCAGCAGCAGATTGAGCGCGACCGAGAGGTAGATGAAATACCATAGCGGAGTTCCCGCGATCATCGACAAACCGAGAAGTACGGCGCGCGGATTGGGCCCCAGATAGCGCAGAAGGGCGAGCAGCGGGCGTTGCTCACGCTGTACTTCGTTGCGAATCCTTGCCAGCATGGCGGAGTCATGGGCCATGGCACGGGTCACCGCTGCATCGATGCGCAGCGCATTCGGGCTCATCCCGGCAGCCAGCCGCAGATAGCCCGCAACGATCACCCGCAACAACCAGCCGACTCTACCGCTATCGCGAAAGAGCGCCCTGTCGGTGCCGCTGGAATTGTGCAGCCATGGTACGCCATAGGTCCAATGCTGGTAGAACCGGCGCTGCACTTCGACATGGTTGGCCTGCACAATGTGGCTAGCCCCCGCCGAAAGGGTCCAGAACCACGCCCATCCCGGCCCGAGCGCGCGGGTCAGAACCAATGCCAGCAGCACATACAGCACGATATGGCTGACATAGTCGCAGATGCCGTCGACCAGTTCGCCGAGCGGGCTCGTCTTCCCTGTTATGCGCGCCAGATCCCCGTCGGCACCATCGACCACGTGCCATGAAAGGTGCAGTGCCATCCCGACCATTGCCCACCACGGCCCGGAGGTACTCCAATAGACGCTCCCGGCCGCCACCACGAGTAGACCTCCGAACACAGAGACCATGTTGGGCGTGAGCGGCGTGGGCGCCAGCGCGCGGGCCAACTGCCAGGCGAGCGGGTGGTAGATATAATGGTTCAGCGCATCCTGCATTTCTGGCGCACGGGCAGGACGCTTGATGGGCACGGGTTGGGTTGGGGATCTGGGCATCTCGCTGGTCCGCCGGATTATCGGCGGGCCCCCAGATCCCCAAGCCCGATTGTACCGTTAGCCATTGCCAGCATGGCATTGAGGCTCTTCTTGGCGTCGAGCCGCAACGATTCCTCGATCTCGACCCGCGGAGCGAGATCGCGCAGCGCGACGTAGAGCTTTTCCAGCGTGTTGAGCGCCATGTAGGGGCAGATGTTGCAGTTGCAGTTGCCGTCCGCGCCGGGTGCACCGATGAAGGTCTTCCCTGGCAGCGCCAACTGCATCTGGTGGATGATGTGTGGTTCGGTCGCGACGATCAACGTATTGCCGGGAAACGTCCGCGCGAACTGCAGGATGCCGCTGGTCGAGCCGACATAGTCGGCATGATCGACGATCGTCGGCGGGCATTCGGGGTGCGCTGCCACAGGCGCGCCGGGGTGCTGCGCCATAAGCTTCAGCAACTCGGTCTCTGAAAACGCTTCGTGCACGATGCACACACCCGGCCAGAGCAGCATCTCACGACCGAACTTGCGGTTGAGATAGCCGCCGAGGTGGCGGTCGGGACCGAAGATGATCTTCTGCTCAAGCGGGATCTGCGCAAGGATCGTCTCGGCGCTCGAAGACGTCACGATGACGTCGCTCAGCGCCTTCACTTCGGTCGAGCAGTTGATGTAGGTCAGAGCGATGTGATCGGGATGCGCTTCGCGGAAAGCGCGGAACTTATCCGGCGGGCACGAATCCTCGAGGCTGCACCCGGCATCCATATCGGGCAGCACCACGATCTTTTCGGGGCTCAGGATCTTGGCGGTCTCAGCCATGAACTTCACGCCGCAGAACGCGATCACCTCGGCGTCGGTTGCCGCCGCCTTGCGCGAAAGCTCGAGCGAATCGCCGACAAAATCGGCGAGGTCCTGAATTTCGGGCTTCTGATAATAGTGCGCGAGGATCACCGCGTTGCGGTCCTTGCGCAGCCGGTCGATTTCGGCGCGCAGATCAAGACCGGTAAGATTGGTGGGTTGGGCTGTCATCGCTCATACTCCCCTGGGCAAAAGACAGCATGTGCTGCCTTTGCAGGAGCCGGCACTTAGGCATGCGCTGGTCCGTCCGCAATAGCCTCAGCGATCGCGGACACGGCTGGGCTGCTCGCCAGCAGCTGGATCAAGGCATGGATGCCAACCACGGCCCCCATGGCAACAAGGGTGCCTGGGTGCACGCGGCCCAAGACCTTGATGTCATGGCGCGCCAGAATGGCCGTGAAACCGAGCTGCATCGCCGCTTCGATCCATGCCCCGTTTTGCTGACCCAGCAGCGGCATAGGCAGCAGACGGCCAAGCGCCGGCTCCATTAGGATAACGGTGGCACCGAACATGAGGCGGCGATGCCATTCGGTCTGCCTGTGCAACGTTATTGCAGCCCCGACCGCGGTGCCAAAGACCACAACTTCGACATGAGTGAGCGAACGGAAATAGGCGTTGGTGAAGAAGGGGGGGAACGCGGTGCAGTGCAAGCGCCATTGGTCCGGAAAAGATGCCGAGACCCACGATCGCCGCGACCAGACCCAAGCTGGCCCAACCGAGCCGCCGATGCATCGCCAGATTGCCGGCCCACGCCAGAGAATTCTGCGTTACAAGTACCGCCAGCCACCCCATCATGGCGACTCCGTGCAGGTGAACCCAGATGGGCGTCGTAAGCGGCGCAAGAAAGCCGCGCAGTGCCCATTATGCAAAGCCGAAAAGGATCAGCGCAGCGAGAGCCTGAGCAAGGCGTGTAAAAAAGCGCTGATCGGCGAGATAGGAAGCGCCTGGGTGCCCCGCCGCCATGTTCAAGTCCCCATCTTCTCCGCTAGGATGGCCATGCTTGATCCTGTGCCGACCGGACCGTTTGCGGATCCGTGTCCTATGGTTTGGACGTATCTCCATCAATATATACCGAAAGTTTCACATCACCGAAACCTGCGACTCGCAGCGGGATTGCCAGATTTTGACGGATTGCGTCTTTGGCTGCAGACCGGGCCAATCCCATCAGTACCGGGTTAGCTGCCTGCTCCACCGCGAGCCGCTCGGCGAGCTTGGTGTTGTCTCGCGTCAGCTTGTCCTGCGCGGCGCGCGTGATCCACACGCCCTCACGGAGGTACTGTGCGCGCGCTTCATCGAGATTGGGCCGGGTGACTTCGAGAACGGGCAACTGGACAGTTAGGGTCTTGCTTGCCGCGTCCCAGCGCATACGGTCGCGGCCGACTTTGCCAAGATCGATCGCATAGTCGACCCTTGCAGGGATCACCGCGACTTGCCGGGAGGCAATGAGTCCGAAAAGCCGACTGTCGTCGCTTGCCACGACGGGCGCGAGTTCTGCGCTGAAAACAGTGAGCCGGTCCTGCTTGTCAAAAGCGACAAGGCTCGTAGCTAACGGATCGCCGATCGGTTCTGGCCGCCAAAGCTGCCACGCCAGCAATGCCGCAAATATGGCTGCTGCCACAAACAGCAGCCATGGCAGCAGCACTCGCCGAGCTCGCTGTGGCGGGGCTGGTGCTGGCCCTAGGGAGGCCGGGGTCAGGCGATCAAGGTCCATCGCAGCTCGGGCTCCTGGGCGCTTCTCACGATCCGGCCCTGCATCTCCAGGTCCAGCAAATGCGCGAGCACGGATCGGCCTGCCGCCCCGGTCAGCCGAGGGTCAAGCCCCTTGTACATCTGGGCGACCATCTCCGGAATTGTCGCTGTCGCTTCGGCTAGAAGGCGCAAGATCTGTGCCTCGCGCTGTCGGCGGTGGCCGATCATCCCGCGCACCAGTTGCTGCGGCTTCAATACAGCCGGACCATGCGCTGGGAAATAGACCCGATCCTCCCGCATCTGCAGTTTGTTCAAGGATTGCATGTAGGCCGCCATGTCGCCGTCGGGTGGCGAAACGACGGTTGTGGACCACCCCATCACATGATCGCCGGTAAACAGGGCGCCACTTTCGATCAGCGCATAGCACAGGTGATTGCTGGTGTGGCCGGGTGTCGCCACGGCTTCAAGCGTCCATCCATCGCCCGCCAGTCGTTCACCATCGGTCAGGACCCGGTCCGGCGCATAAAGTGGATCGAACTCGGCATCTGCCCGCACGCCCGTGCCGGCGCCGCTGTCGTCGATCATCAGCGCAGCGCAGCCGATGATCGGCGCTCCTGTAGCGGCTTGAAGCGGGCGCGCGGCAGGGCTGTGATCGCGGTGCGTGTGCGTGCATACAATCGCGACGATGCGCTGGCCCGCCGTTGCTTTCAGGATCGCCTCGATATGGCCATCACCGTTTGTGTCGGCATGGCCCGTTACTCCGGTTCCGTTTGGACCGGGATCGATGACTGCAACGTCCTCGCCTATGCCGACGAGGTAAGTCTGGGTGCCGTTGAAGGTGAACGGCGAGGGGTTGGGGGCGAGCACGCGCCGCACCAGCGGCTCGAGTTCGATCGCAAGCCCGGTGTTCCATTCGGATTGATCGGGGCTTACTGCGCCCGGCGACGAGGTTGATGAGGCCATGATCTTTCTATGGGGTTTGCTGCAGCTTCACGCAACGGCTGTGCGCCCGGTCGTGGCTGCTCAAAGTGCCACTGGAACTGCTGCTGCCAATCTTTTGCGCAAACGCTCTATTGCGCTGCCGCTGCTGTCCGGCTCGCCGCGCCAAGCCTGCTCAAGGCGCTGAACACGCGCATAGAGCCGCTCACTGTCGTGTATGCAGCGCTGTGCTTCTACCGGCAGGGCCAGAACCTGCAGCGGATCGCTGAACGGAAAGTTGGCAATCAGCCGGCCGTGGCGGCGCAACTGAAGCTCGCTGAGCTCGCCAGCGAAGTAGGCGCGGTGATTTAGCAGCCATGCCAGGCAATGCATCACCCGCGTGGTCGTGCGCAGCGCCTCGCAGCTCAGCTGAACATGCGCGAGATCGGCCTCGGGATCGTCATTGGCGCCCACCAGCGCGTCGCGATAATGGCCGTGCCGCAGCCGATCGAACACCGCGCGCGCCTCGTCGGCCAAGGCGAGAGCGTCGGCATAGAGCGCCTCTACGATGCGCGGGTTGAGATTGGGCATGAGTGCCATTGCAAGCGCATAGTCCCATCGTCGCCCCCCGCTCAACACGGCGCGGGGCGCGCGTTCACCACGTTTTGAAACTGTACCGGAACGATACGGTACGCAAGATTAGTGCGGGTCGGTCCAGCTGCGGTCAAGAATCTGTAATCAAGCGATTATGTCGGGAATCAGATAGTCCTCAAGCAGGGCAATCTGATCCTTCAACCGCAACTTACGCTTCTTCAGTCGAGCCACCTGCAGCTGATCGTGCGCTCCCGTACCCGAAAGAGCGTCGATTGCCGCGTCGAGATCGCGATGGTCCATCCGCAGCGTTTCAAGACGCTTGCGCATTTCGTCTTCGGTCAACCGGACACTCCCCAAAACAGCAAAGCCCGAAGGCAAACAGGGCATCACCATATGGCCTATGGCAGCCCCTGGCTCGTAAACAACTTTTTGGCACACCCATACGAACAACCCGCAAAGTGTGCATTCCAGCGCAGTTAGGCTTGCAA
The DNA here is from genome assembly GCA_046155055.1 of Novosphingobium sp. Lineage (GTDB taxonomy): Bacteria > Pseudomonadota > Alphaproteobacteria > Sphingomonadales > Sphingomonadaceae > Novosphingobium. The sequence continues at coordinate 13,232 of JBJXEK010000251.1, forward strand.
GATACGAGGAATGTGGGAGCATGACAACGCGCCTGCTCGGATGAGTCGAGGCCGACAAATCCATGCCGGCGCTACCCCTTCGGCCATTCTCCGGCGACTATTCCGCTGTCGGAGCGCTTTGGGGGTTGGTCTCCTGAGGAGGTTACCGCATGGAACTGTCGCATATCATCGCACTTGAATCCAAGCATGCCGGCCTTGAACGGCGCATTGCGGAGGAACTGGCTCGGCCGTCACCCAATGGCGCCCTGCTGATGGAGCTCAAGCGGCGCAAGCTGCGGGTCAAAGAAGAATTGGCCCAATTGCAACTGGTCCATTGAAAGTGATGTGATGACGGCACGCAGCAGGGTCAACCACGAGCATCCGGCTGACCTGCTGCGTAGCCCGGGCCACCTTCGGATACGAATTCGTGCGAGAGGCAGGTGCTTCGGTTTGCAAACCGCCTTGTCTGCGCTACGCCCTGAGACATGATCACTGCCGCTGCCGCCGCCCGTGCGATCCTGACCTCGTTGCACGAGGTTATGGCTTCGCGCGCAGGTGCGCAGGCCAAGCTCAATCGCATTGTCGATATAATCGGCGAGAAGCTCGATAGTGAGGTGTGCTCGATCTATCTGCTGCGCGAGGGGATGCTGGAGCTTTTCGCTACTCGCGGCCTGAACCAGGCCGCCGTTCACGTTACGCGCATGGCAGTAGGCGAGGGCCTGGTCGGCACAATCGCGTCGAACATCGAAACGCTCAACCTCGCCGAAGCTGCGTCTCATCCTGATTTTGCCTTCTTTCCTGAAACGGGCGAAGAACGCTTCCACTCGTTTGCGGGCGTGCCGATTGTGCGGCGAGCGCGGGCAGTCGGCGTGCTCGGCGTGCAGCATGTCGAGCCGCGGCGCTACGAGGAAGTCGAGATCGAGGCGCTGCAGACCGTGGCGATGGTGCTCTCGGAGCTGATCGCCAACGCTGACCTGATCGACGAGGAAGACGCGCTCGGTGCCGACGCGCATCTTACCGGACACGAGCGGATTCCGGGGCTGACACTGGTCAAGGGCCTCGCCAGCGGGATCGCGGTGTTCCACCAGCCGCGCATAACGATCGAGCACGTTGTTGCCGACGACACCGAGGCCGAACGTCAGCGCGTCTATCTCGCGTTCGACAAGATGCGCGAGCAGATCGACCGCATGGCGAGCCAGGCCGAATTCGGCATGGGCGGTGAGCATGAGGAGGTGCTCGAGACCTACCGCATGTTCGCCTACGACGAGGGCTGGAGCCGCCGGATCAACGAAGCAATTGATTCGGGTCTAACCGCTGAAGCGGCGATCGAGCGCGTCCAGCAGCGCACCCGCATGCGCATGCGGCAGATTGATGATCCCTTGCTCGCTGATCGCATGCACGATCTGGAGGACCTCTCCAATCGGCTGCTGCGGATGGTTTCGGGACAGCTCGGCACGGCAGCCAGCCTCGGGCTCAAGGGGGATGCCATTCTGGTGGCGCGCAACCTCGGCCCGGCCGAGCTGTTGGAATATGATCGACGGCGGCTCAAGGGCGTAATTCTTGAGGAAGGATCACTTACCGCGCATGTCGTGATCGTCGCCCGCGCCATGGGTATCCCGGTGGTCGGGCGCATGCGCGCGCTCCGGGGCAAAGTGCGCGATGGCGATCAGCTTCTGCTCGATGGTGATCAGGGCGTTGTCGATGTGCGTCCTGCCCCCGCGCTGGTCGAGGCGTTCGAAGCCCGTTTTGCCCGCAACCGTGAGCGGCAGGCCCACTATACTGCCATGCGCGATGTCGAGCCGGTTTCGCGCGACGGGCAGCGGATCCGGGTCATGATGAACGCGGGTCTGCGCGACGACATGCCGATGTTGAACCTGACCGGTGCAGATGGGATCGGGCTGTTTCGAACCGAATTTCAGTTTCTCGTTTCGGCGACCCTTCCGGCGCGCGAAAGGCAGACCCGCCTATACCGCGATGTTCTCGATGCGGCCGGCGATCGCCCCGTCGTCTTTCGCACGGTGGATATCGGCGGCGACAAGGTACTGCCCTATTTGCGGCACAACGGTGGCGAGAGCGAGGAAAACCCCGCGATGGGCTGGCGTGCCCTGCGCGTCGCGTTGGAACGCGACGGGTTGCTCAAGGTCCAGGCGCGCGCCTTGCTTGAGGCAGCTGGCGGACGCACGCTCAACGTGATGTTCCCGATGGTCACCGAACCTTGGGAATTCGACGCAGCACAAGCTGTCTTCGAAACCCAGTTGGCTTTTCTCAAGCGGCAGAAGAAGCTGCTTCCCGACGCGATCCGGTATGGTGCCATGCTGGAAGTGCCCGCGCTCGCGGAATGCCTCGATGTGCTGGCGCCGCGCGTGTCGTTCCTCTCTATCGGGACCAACGACCTTACCCAGTTCCTGTTTGCTGCCGATCGCTCGCATCCAAAGTTGGCAGAACGCTACGACTGGCTTTCGCCCGCAATTTTGCGGTTCTTGCGCCGGGTAGTTGTGGCGGTGGCACCATCGGGTATCGACCTAACGGTCTGCGGCGAAATGGGCGGTCGGCGGCTGGAAGCTTTGGCGCTGATGGGAATCGGCATAACCCGGTTGTCGATTACGCCTGCGGCGGTTGGCCCGGTCAAGGAACTTGTACGGAAGGTGGAAATTCAAGCAATCCGCGCAGCGATGGATGGCTGGCTGGCCCAGCCCCCGGCTAACATGCGCGCCGCGATTGCTGCGTGGGCAAATGCGCGGGGAATCGATTGCGATTGATCTTGTCGCGGCGACGTCTCGTGTGGTGCCGCGTGCCACTCAAATTCGTTGACATTTTCGCGCCAGCAATGCTGCCTAACCGCGGGGTCGCAGCCAATCCAGGGATTGCCCGGAAAAACGATGATTGATGGGAACGGCGCCGTGACCGAGGACGGCGGAAGCAATTTTGTCCAGGGGAATCAGCCCCAAGGCGCGGCCGAATCAGGCACGGGCCCGGAAACGTCTATGCCTGCGGATATCAAAGCTCCATCGAGCCCATCGATCGATCTGGCCCTTGCACCGGTCGCGTTGCGACTGCGCACTGCGCGAGAAGCGCTTGGCCTGAGTGTGGCTGACGTTGCCGTGCGCACCCGGATCACTCTCCGGCACATCGAGGCGCTTGAGAAGGGCGACTACACGGCGATGCCAGGCCGACCCTATGCCATTGGTTTTGCGCGTGGCTATGCCAGGGCTGTCGGACTTGACGGCACCGCGATCGCTGATGCAGTAAGGTCAGAACTTGCTGGCGGCGCCGCACGGCCCGAGCCGCGTATTCTGAACCAGTTCGAAGTCGGTGATCCAGCCAAGACTCCGTCTCATCTTGTCGGATGGCTGGCTTTGCTGCTGATCGTCGGGATTCTGGCAATGGGGGCAGTGTTCTGGCGCAGCTATTATGCTCCCGCGGTCGCCTTGCCTTCGCTTGCTGACAAGCCCGAGCCGCGCCAGGCCGACCTTGCGCGCGCGCAAAACAGACCGTCAGCGTCTGTGACGGCGCAAGGGACCGCAAACGGCCCGGTGATCTTCACAGCTCTCGAGCAGGGAATCTGGGTCAAGTTCTACGACGGACAAGGCAAACAGCTGATGCAAAAGCAGCTATCCAAGGGAGAAAGTTATACCGTGCCGGCGGATGCAGCGGCACCCAAGCTCTGGACCGGGAGGCCTGATGCGCTCGCCATAACCATAGGGGGGCAGGGTCTGCCTCGGCTGGCCGAGACCGAACAGGTGATGAAAGATGTGCCGGTTGATGCTGCCAGCCTGCTCGTACGCAGTCAGTCGCCGGCTACTTCGCCGGTTGCCGCATCATCGATGCCGGCTTTGCCCCCGGCGGCCAACCCGTAACCGATCACTCGAATTGTCTCGCACTTTGCGCGATCATGCATTCTCAACGTCAAATTGGATAGGCGTGCTTGCAAGCGGCCGCCAAGGCAGCGCATGGACGTCACAATAACTGGACGGGAGTCACCATGAAGACCACATTTGGCTCTCGCCGTGCCCGCTCGGCGCTGGCGCTGATGCTGGTTGCCCCGCTGGCAATCATTGCGCCGCTAGGGGGGCTGCCTATTGCCCATGCGCAGGCGGCCCTGGAAACCACCGAGACGCGGCTTCGGCGGATCGAGGCAGAGCTGCGCGCAGTTCAGCGCAAGGTGTTCCCTGACGGGGCAGGCAAAACTTTCGGCCCGGAAATCGCGCCACCCTCGAGCACGCCCTCCGTCGCAGTTCCGGCCACCTCTGCTGTGACCGACTTGCTCACCCGCATGGACGCAGTCGAGGTTCAGTTGCAGCGACTGACCGCAGCTAGCGAAGAAAACCAGAATCACATGGCGAAGCTCGAAGCCCGCATAGCCGCGCTCGAGACTGCCACAAAGCCGGCCGGGTCAGAGCCTGGGCTCGCCGCGGTTCAGCCAGCCTCATCCAGCCCCGCCATAGGTACGGCCCCCGCGCCAGTGACCGAAACGCCCAAGCCTGCCTTGAAACCGGCAGCGAAGCCGGATGCTACACGCAGCGATCCGCCACCTGATCGTATCGCGGCCGTGCTTGCAGTCGAAAAACCTGCCAGCGACGACAAGGGCGAAGACGAATACACTTACGGTTACCGTTTGTGGGAAGCCAAATTCTTTCCCGAAGCGCAGCAGCAGCTCCTGCGGGTGGTGCAGCAATTTCCGAAGCATGTGCGAATCAGCTATGCACGCAATCTGCTCGGCCGCGCTTATTTGGATGATGGCAAGCCAGGTACCGCCGCCCAGTATTTCCTGCAAAACTATCAGGCGGACCGCAAGGGCGATCGTGCGGCAGACAGCTTGCTCTATCTTGCCGTGGCCATGAGCCGGCTAAAGGAAGAAAAGCGCGCTTGCGTTGCTTTTGCGGAGTTTCGCCAGACCTATCCGGCCGAGACGGTCGGTCGTCTGAAGGGCCAGTACGAGGCGGCGATCAAGCCGGTGACCTGCAATTGATACGGCGCTTTACCAGCGGTTTGCGGCAGATTGGGCCGCTGTCTGGCCGAGTGACGCGCCGGTAGGGCTCGCAGTTTCGGGCGGGCCGGATAGTCTGGCGTTGTTGCTCCTGGCAGCGGCAGCTTTAGATGGGTCTACGCGAGGGCGTTTCAGGGCGGCTACCGTCGATCACGGATTGCGCGGCGAAAGCGCGAACGAGGCCGCTGCAGTTGCGTCGCTGTCTGCAGAACGCGGCATGGCTCATGCCACCCTGACGCTTGATCTGGGCCCAGGGCCGGCACTTCAGGAACGTGCGCGCGCGGCGCGCTATGCAGCGCTGGGGGATTGGGCCGATGCACATGGCCTTAAGGCTATCGTCACGGCGCATCATGCCGATGATCAGGCAGAAACTTTGTTGATGCGCCTTAATCGAGGAGCGGGGGTTCGCGGTCTGGCCGCCATGCGCGCCGTTTCGACTGTGCCAGGGCGGCCTGGATGTGCGCTGCTCCGCCCGCTGCTTGGCTGGCGGCGAAGTGAACTTGCAGAGATCGTCACTGGTGCGGCCATCAGCGCGGCAGATGATGCTTCGAACCATGATTTGCGCTTTGAGCGAGTGAGGATGCGCACCGATCTTGCTGGTGTGCCGTGGCTCAATTCCGGCGCACTCGCTGCAAGTGCCAGTCATCTCGCAGATGCGGACGCAGCGCTGGATTGGGCGGCAGAACGGTCTCTGGCCGAGGCCGTTGGCGATGGTGCAGCGCTGCGTTGGGCACCTGAAGACACACCGCGCGCGCTCGTGCTGCGCGTGCTTGAGCGAATCGCTGGGCAAATGGGAAGCAGTGTTCCCCGAGGGAGCGCTGTTGCGCGCTGGCACGATCAGCTCACTGCAGGCCGTATTGCCACGCTGGCAGGGATCCGCGCTGATGGACGTGGGGAGGTTTGGTGCTTCACGAGGGCACCGCCGCCGCGGACCACTCGAAGCCCCTGACGGGGAGTCCCTAAGGGCAGGAATTTCGCCCGTTGGCTTATATTGCGATTCCCCCCGTCCTCCCTACATTGAGCATACCAGTCCATCCCGGATCGAAAGCCGCGCCATGAACGACGACCAGCCGCAGGGTAACCCTTGGATCAAGAGCCTCCTCATCTGGGGCGGGATATTTCTGGTGTTGCTCCTTGTTGTCTCGATGTTCAACACGCGGACCGACCCGGCTGGGACAATGATCCCGTACTCCGATTTCCGCGCCAGCGTCGCCGAAGGCAAAGTGCGTGACGTTCAGGTCGGCCAGGAACGAATCACCGGTACGTTGAAGAACGACCAGCAGTTCGCCACGGTTCCCGTTCCCGGTGATGCCGAACTGACCAAGCTGCTGCAGGACAACGGCGTCCGCTATGCCGGCAAGGCGCAGGAAGAGCCCAACCTGCTGCTTTACATTCTCGCCCAGTCGCTGCCGTTCTTGCTAATCCTTGGCGTCGCGTTCTTCGCGCTGCGCCAGGTTCAGAAGGGCGGCGGATCGGGTGCCATGGGCTTTGGCAAGTCCAAGGCCAAGCTGCTCACCGAGCGTTCGGGCAAAGTGACCTTCAACGATGTTGCCGGCATCGACGAGGCGCGCGAGGAGCTTGAGGAAATCGTCGAGTTCCTGCGCGATCCCAGCCGCTTCTCGAAACTCGGCGGCCAGATCCCCAAGGGTGCACTGCTGGTCGGTTCGCCCGGCACCGGCAAGACACTGCTCGCCCGCGCCATCGCGGGTGAGGCCGGCGTGCCATTTTTTACGATTTCGGGCTCCGACTTCGTTGAAATGTTTGTCGGTGTGGGCGCAAGCCGCGTGCGCGACATGTTCGAGCAGGCGAAGAAGAACGCACCGTGCATCGTTTTCATCGACGAAATCGATGCGGTGGGCCGCCACCGCGGACACGGCCTGGGCAATTCGAACGACGAGCGTGAGCAAACCCTCAACCAGCTGCTCGTCGAGATGGATGGGTTCGAGGCCAACGAGGGTATTATCATTATCGCGGCGACCAACCGGCCCGATGTGCTCGATCCGGCGCTGCTGCGGCCGGGCCGCTTCGACCGGCAGGTGGTCGTGCCGATCCCAGATATCGATGGGCGTGAGAAGATCCTCAGCGTCCACATGAAGAAGGTGCCACTCGCACCAGACGTTCTGCCGCGTGTCATCGCGCGCGGCACACCCGGGTTCTCGGGCGCTGACCTTGCCAACCTCGTCAACGAAGCTGCGCTGCTGGCAGCGCGTCGCAACAAGCGACTTGTCGCCATGCAGGAATTCGAGGACGCGAAGGACAAGGTCATGATGGGCGCCGAGCGCCGCTCGATGGTCATGACCGACGATGAGAAGAAGATGACCGCCTATCACGAGGCCGGGCATGCGATTGTCTCGGTTCATGAGGCGGCGTCCGATCCGATCCACAAGGCTACGATCATCCCGCGTGGCCGCGCACTGGGCATGGTCATGCGGCTGCCAGAGCGGGACAGCTATTCCTACCACCGCGACAAAATGCATGCCAATCTCTCGGTCAGTATGGGCGGACGCGTCGCGGAAGAACTGATCTTTGGCTACGACAAGGTCTCGTCAGGCGCATCGTCGGATATCCAGTACGCCACCAGCCTAGCCCGCAGTATGGTCACCAAGTGGGGCATGTCCGACAAGCTCGGCCCGCTTCAGTATGAAGAGGCGCAGGAAGGCTATCTCGGCATGGGCGGATCGCAGCGCACGATGATGTCGGATGAGACCAACAAGCTCATCGACAGCGAGATCCGTACGCTGGTCGATGGCGCGCATGCCCGGGCGACCGATATCCTCAAGACCAATGAGGACAAACTGCACTTGCTTGCCCAGGCACTTCTCGAATACGAAACGCTGAGCGGCGAGGACATTCGCGCACTGATGGAGAACGGCAAGATCGACCGGCCGGAAGCGCCAAGCGGACCAGCTCGCCCGGCCACCTCACAAGGCTCAACCGTGCCGCGCGCTGGCCGCCGGTTTTCCGGATCAGGCGACGCCCAGCCCGCTGGTGCCTGACCGGCAGAGCGCAGGGAATTGTTCATGGGCGTGAAGAGCGAAGCGATTGTAATCCGTGCCTACGGCGGCCCGGAGGTTATGATGCTCGAACCGGTCGAAGTGACCGAGCCTGGCCCAGGTGAGCTTCTGGTTCGCCAGCATGCCGCCTCGGTCAACTTCCATGATATATACGTGCGTTCCGGCTCCTATCGCACTCTGGACCTACCCGGGATACCCGGGCTTGAGGCCGTCGGGACGGTCGAGGCGGTCGGTGCAGGCGTGGACGAGTTTCGCATTGGCGATCGCATTGCCTATATCGCCCGGAATTACGGCGGTTATGCCCGCGCCCGTGTGATCAGCGCCTCGCTTGCCGTTCCTGTTCCAGCCGGGATTGATGATGCGGTAGCGGCGGCGTGGTTCCTCAAAGGCCTGACTGCGCAGGCCCTCGTCGATGAAGTCGAGCCGGTTCGCCCTGGCATGGCGGTGCTCGTGCAGGCTGCTGGCGGCGGCGTCGGCCAGCTTATTGCCCGCATGGCCAGCCTGCGCGGTGCGCACGTGATCGGCAC
>JBJXEK010000252.1:0-13379 GCA_046155055.1 Novosphingobium sp.
CGGCCGTGCGATCACGATAATAGGTGCCCGGGGGAATGACACGGTCGACGGGTCGCAGTTGACCAAGTACAACGAAATCAATGTTGTCGCAGGCTCGGGCCTCGACAGGCTGATTGGCGGCGCTTCTCAAGATGAGTTTTTCTTCACAGCGGCGAATTTGACGGCGGGCGATACCGTGCAAGGCGGCGACGGGGTTGACAAGTTAATCCTTACGACGCCGAGAATACTCGCGGATGATGCGCTGGCGGGCGTGACCGGGATCGAGGTCATCTATCTGGCCCAAGGCAACGATATTACGTTGAGTGATGCTAACTGTGTCGCCATTGGCGACATAGTAGTACAAGGCAGCGCAGGCGGAAGCCGCATCGACGCGTCGAACCTCACTGGCTCCAATGCGATTGTCTATGATGGCGGCGGCGGGATTGATACCGTGCTGGGTGGCGGCGGGAATGACAGATTCTTTTTCGATGGCCCCTACCCGTTCAGGCCCGGCATCGTCATCGATGGCGGGGGCGATGCGGATGGCTCGGGCGACCGTATCTCATTCTCCCGCTCGATGGATTTTCTGGGCGATACGATCACCGGTATTGAGTTTCTGTATTGCGACCAAACGGTGGCGGCCAATATCAGCGGCGAAACTGCCGCGCGGCTGAAGGGGTTCGACAGCTACCTGAACGGCCAGATCCAGACCTACAACATCCAGCTCAGCGCGGGCTCCACCACCGACCTTTCAAAGCTGATGCTGATCCGTGCCGATGCGGGCGATGCGATCAATGTGGTGAGCAACGGGGGCAACACGGCGGTTACCCTGTCGAACAGTATCGCCCGCTTCACCGGCAGCGCTGATGCCGATACGGTGGGCTTTGCGCCAGGCGGGTCTTACAAGGCGGGTGCGGTGATCGATGGCGGCGGGGGGAATGACCGGATTGCCTACGCCAATGCCAGTGGCGGTTTGCTGGACGGCGGCACCGGCTTCGATGTGCTGGTGCTGTCCGGCGCGGCGACGGTCGATTTGGGGAACGCGACCAATCAGCTTGTGACCGGAAAGACCACGGTCCGCAATTTCGAGGGGGTCGTGGCCTCCGCTTCCAGCGCGGCGGTGACGCTGACGGGCAATGATGCGTTCATCCGGCTCATCGGCGGCAGCGGGACCGATACCATCACGGCGGGCACCGGCGGCGCGACAATCGGCGGCGGTCTGGGTGCGGATGTGCTGAAAGGCGGCAGCGGCAACGACCGCTTCGTGTGGAACGACAAGCTGGAAGGCGGCGACACGATCACCGGCTTCGTACCTCTGTCAGACAAGCTTGGCTTCTCCGGTCAGACTTTCACCTTCAGCGGTGCAAATTTTGATGTGCTGACGGATGCCAGCGGCTCGTCGTCGATCAATCTGGACAATACCGATCTGCTGCGCATTGCGCCGAAGCTGAACACCGCAGCCGACGTGCGGGCTTACCTCGACAACAATACCACCAGCACCGCACACGGCCTGTTCGTGGTGGCGACCAGCGATTCAGGCAGCAACGTGCTCTATTACACCAGCAATGCAGCAAAGGACGGAGCGGACAGCGCCGTCTTCCAGATCGCCGATCTGGGCGCAGAGGGAACAGCACTCAACCTGAGCAACTTCCTGTTCTTATGAGGCGGCGGGCGGCAATCCCCTTGCCCATTGCCAAACGGGCGCGGCCCCGCTAGTGGATCGCGCTTCCGGCGGGGTTTGCCCTGCCTGATTCCGTGCGGGAGGGTGCCTTGGTGCTCGTTTGACCGCTTACTCTGCGGCGCTGCATGCGCCAACAGGAAGAAAGGAGGCCCCTCGTGGCCAAGAAGATTGACGGGTATATCAAATTGCAGGTCAAGGCTGGCGAAGCCAAGCCCTCGCCGCCGATCGGGCCTGCGCTCGGTCAGCGTGGTGTGAACATCATGGGATTCTGCAAGGAATTCAATGCCGCCACGCAAGAGGTCGAGAAGGGCACCCCGCTGCCCACGATCATCACGGTTTATTCGGACAAGTCGTTCACTTTCGTGACCAAGACCCCGCCCGCAACCTTCCTCATCAAGAAGGTTCTAGGCTTGTCGGCAGGTTCGAAGGAGCCGGGCAAGATCTCGGCCGGCAAGATCACCCGCGCGCAGCTTGGCGAAGTGGCGCAGACCAAGATGGTCGATCTTAACGCCAACGACATGGACGCCGCTATCAAGATCATCGAAGGCTCGGCTCGCGCCATGGGCCTTCAGGTTGTGGAGGGCTAAGGCGATGGCAATCACCAAGAATCAGAAAGCCCTTGCCGAAAAGCTCGGCGATCCGATGAAGCAGTACAAGATCGATGAAGCGATCCAGCTGCTCAAGGATCTGAAGCGCACCAAGTTCGACGAGAGCATCGAGGTCGCGCTGAACCTAGGCGTCGATCCGCGCCACGCCGACCAGATGGTCCGCGGCATGGTCACGCTGCCTTCGGGCACGGGCAAGGACGTGAAGGTTGCGGTGTTCGCACGCGGCGACAAGGCCGAAGCGGCGCTTGCTGCCGGGGCGGACAAGGTCGGCGCGGAAGACCTGCTCGAGGACATGCAGAACGGCAACCTCGATTATGGCCGCGTGATCGCCACGCCGGACATGATGGGTATCGTCGGCCGCCTCGGCAAAGTGCTGGGCCCCAAGGGCCTGATGCCGAACCCAAAGCTGGGCACCGTGACCCCGAACGTGGCCGACGCGGTCAAGGCCGCCAAGGCCGGCCAGATCGAATTCCGCGTTGAAAAGGCCGGGATCATCCATGGCGGCATCGGCAAGATGAGCTTCTCCAACGAACAGCTGCGCGCCAACTTCGACGCATTCGTCGATGCGATCATCAAGGCGAAGCCAGCCGGCGCCAAGGGCAAGTACCTGCGCAAGGTCGGCATGTCCTCGTCGATGGGCCCGGGCCTCAAGGTCGATACGGCCGAGATCCACGGCGCCTGATCCGGCCGCACGGCTAGAAAACGAAAGGCCGGGAGGGGAAACCTTCCCGGCCTTTTGCGTTTCAGCGCGTGCGGCCCCTGATTACTGCTTGGCGATAATCGGCGAGGTGTAGGCCGGATCATGCGCGAAGGGCAGCGGGGCCTGATCGCGCAGGGCCTGGAGGACGGCGGCGAAGTCCGTCTGGCAACGGAAGCCGAGTTGCCGCTCGGCCAGTGACGGATCGTAGACGCGGCCGAGGCTCGTCGGGAGCTGCCAGCCGCGCGCGTCAAAGAGATCGGCGGCATCGGGGAAGCGCTTGAGGATGAGGTTGCGCGCATCGCGCTTGAGCGCCTCGGCATCGCTGCGCGCAAAAGGCGGCGGAGCACTGATGAGATAGAGGCCGAAGCCGATCTGAGGGGCCTTGGCCAGTGCGGCGACATGCGCGGCAGCGGCGTCTTCCACCGTCAGGCGGCGGTGGAGGAACTCGATGGCCTTGAGGTTCTCGCCGCTGGGGTGTGTGTGCGTGTCGTCGTCCTCGGGGAAGAAGCGCGCGGTGCGCAGCGCAATGCACGCAAGCCCGTGTTCGGCGGCGTAGAGCCGGCAGAGCCCCTCGGCGGTGAGTTTGGTCACGCCGTAGATATTGCGCGGGGCGAGCGGGCCGGTGGTCTCGTCAAGCCAGACGGCGGCGGGGTTCACTTCGTCGCGGATCGCCTGGCTGATCATCAGCGAGGTGGTGGAGGTCATGACGAAGCGGTCGTGCCCGGCGGCCTTGGCGGCTTCGAGCAAGTTGAGCGTGCCGGTGACGTTGACGTCGATGAAGGCTTGCACAGGGTAGCGCGCGATATCGGGCTTGTGCAGCGCCGCGGTGTGGATCACCGCATCGATGCCGAGGCCCATCGCGCGATCGACCACGGCGCGGCTGGCAATGCTTCCGACGATGTGCGTTTCCGGCCCGGCGGCCACATCCAGCCCGGTAACAGTGTGCCCGGCTGCGCGTAGCGCGGGGGCGAGGAAGCGGCCGAGCCAGCCGGACGATCCGGTGAGCAGGACGCGCATCACTTGCCGCCCGCGAGATTTGCCCGAGTGTAGCATTCCGCAACAAGGCTGATGCCGCGCCCGTCGGCAAGCCGCAAGACCGCCTTGTGCGAAAGCACCGTGTCCGCCGGGCATTCCGGCGCGCGTCCCCGGCGGCTTTCCAGCCGTTCGCGGTGGAAACCGAGCGGGCGGACGACAGTGCCGAACGGCGTGTCGCCCTGGGCGAGTGCGGTGTTCATCGCGGGCGTGAGCCGAGCGGGAACGTACCAGTTCTTCGCGTCTGAAAGCACGGCCTTGCCGCAGAGCAACTGGACATGGCGGAAGGCAACTGGCTCCTCCGGACCAACACCGAGCGCGGCGCGGGTGGCGGGGGATGGGGCTTCCTCGGCAGAGCGATCAGCCAGCGCGCGGATCGTGGCGGGCGCCGCAATTCCGCGCGCGGCGCACCATGTGCCAAGCGCGGCGGTGGCGCTGTCGTCTGCGGCGAGCGTGCGTTCAAAGCGGCTCAGCGTCGGGGCGCAGGCGGCCAGCGAAACCGCCAGCATTGGCGCAAGGCCTGCCGCGAGAGCAGGCCGGAGGATCAGATGCCCCCCGGCACTGAAGCGCGGCCCACCGCGGTCAGCCCATCCACCAGCACCGCAGCGCAGGTATCGAGCAGCGCCTGATCGACCGAGCGGATCACGAAATTCGCGCCGACCTTGCCCTCGCGGAAGAAGGGATAGCTGCCGATCTGGCAGCCCTCGTGCGCCTTTTCGGTCTCGCGCAGCAAGTCCGCCACTTCGCTTTCGGCGACCCAGCAGCCCACGGTGACCGAGAGCAGCGGCAAGCCGCCCTCCAGCGTGCCGGTGAGCCCGTCGAGCATCTGCGCGGTGATCCCCGGTACCCCGGCCATCAGGAACACATTGCCCGCCTTGATCCCCGGCGCGCCCGAAAGCCGATTGGGGATCAGATCCGCACCCTCGGGCACCCGCGCCATGCGCAGCCGCGCCGGATTGATGCCGCCGCGCGTCTCGTAATAGTCGGTCAGCACCTTCTCGGCGACGGGGTGGATGACCACCGGCACGCCCAGCGCCTCCGCCACCGCGTCCACCGTGATGTCATCATGCGTCGGCCCGATGCCGCCTGTGGTGAAGAGATAATCGTTGCGCGCGCGCAGCGCATTCACCGCCTCGATGATCGCCGCCATGTCATCGGGCACGACGCGCACTTCGCGCAGCCGAATGCCCTGCACCCCCAGCCACGCCGCCACCTGCGCGATGTTCTTGTCATGCGTGCGGCCAGACAGGATTTCGTCACCCACCACGACAAGCGCGGCGGTCCAGATGCGGGAGGTTTCGGTCATGCCCGAAGCGATAGCGCATTGGGTGCGGGGCGCAATGGGGCTTTGGGGTTGGGGGCTCTTCGGCCAAAGCTGGACCGGAAGGGGAAGAGCCTCCGGCACAGTTGGCCCCTTGCTGTTAATCGTACGCTTAACTATCCTCTGGACTGATCGGCAGCGAAAGCGCTGTGACAATTGGTGGCAGAGGTGGCGTATGCAGGACGGCGTGTTCGATTTCATCGTGATCGGAGCGGGCAGCGCCGGATCGGTTCTGGCGGCGCGGCTTTCGGAAGATCCGGCGGTGCGGGTGCTGCTGCTGGAAGCGGGCGGGACCAACACTTCGGTGCTGGTGCGTATGCCGGCGGGTGTTGGCACGCTGATCAAGCAGAAAAGCAAGCACAATTGGGGCTTCTGGTCGCAGCCCGAACCGGCGATGGACGGGCGGCGCATGTGGCATCCGCGCGGGAAGGGGCTGGGCGGCTCTTCGGCGATCAACGGTATGGTCTATATCCGCGGCCACGCGCGCGACTATGACCAGTGGCGGCAGATGGGGCTGGAGGGCTGGTCCTTCGCCGATGTCCTGCCCTATTTCCGCAAGGCCGAAGACTTCAGCGGCGGGGCGGATGGATTCCATGGCGCGGGCGGGCCGCTCAAAGTCAATTGGGGAGAGAATTCCGACCATCCCCTCTATCGCGGTGTGATCGAGGCGGGGCGGCAGGCCGGGCACCGCCTGACCGAGGATTTCAACGGGCCCGAACAGGAAGGCTTCGGGCGTTACCAGCTGACTATCAACGATGGCGAACGCTGGAGCGCGGCGCGCGGATACCTCACCCCGATCGCGGGCAAACGGGCGAACCTTGCCATCGTGACGGGAGCGCGGGTGCACCGGATCGTCGTCGCCAATGGCCGCGCAGTGGGCGTGGAATACTCGCTGGGGCAGGGTAAGCGCGTGCAGACCGCGCAGGCCGGGCGCGAAGTGCTGCTGTGCGCTGGCGCGTTCCAGTCACCGCAGATCCTGCAGCTCTCGGGCATCGGTGATCCGCAGAAGCTGAAGGCGCACGGGATCGCCCCGGTCCATGCGCTGAAGGGCGTGGGCGAAAACCTGCAGGACCATCTCGATGTCACGCTGAACTGGGCCTGCACCCAGCCGGTTTCGCTCTACAACGATATCAAGGGGCTGGGGCAGCTGAAAGCTGGGCTGCAGTATCTGCTGACTGGAAAGGGCACGGGACGGCAGAACGGGCTGGAGGCGGGGGCCTTCCTGAAATCGCGCCCTGATCTGGACAGGCCCGATCTGCAAATTCACTTCGTGATCGCCATCATGCAGGAACACGCCAAGATCCGCGTGAACCGTGATGGTTTTACCATCCACGTCTGCCAGTTGCGCCCTGAAAGCCGCGGCCGGGTGGGGCTGACAAGCGCCGACCCTTATGCCGATCCATCAATCCTTGCGAATTTCATGGCTGCCGAGGAAGACCGCCGGGCGGTACGCGAGGGCATCCGCATCGCGCGGGAGGTGGTGATGCAGGAGGCGCTTGCGCCCTATCGCGGCGAGGAGATCTGGCCGGGACTGCATGTGCAGAACGATGTCGAGATAGATGCATGGGTGCGGGCGAAGGGCGAGACGATCTACCATCCAGTCGGCACAGCGAAGATGGGCCTGCCCGGCGATCCGCTGGCGGTGGTCGACAAGGACTGCAAGGTGATCGGAATGGAGGGCCTGCGGGTGGTCGATGCCTCGGTCATCCCGGCGCTGATCGGAGGCAATACCAATGCGCCGACGATCATGATCGCAGAAAAGATCGCCGATGTTATCCGGGGCCGGGCGGCGCTTGCGCCGGAAGAGCCTGTCCTCGGCGCGCGTGCAGCGTGAGCCACGCCCTTGCATTGGGCGGATGGCCACTACCCCCAACCCCCTCCTCAAAAGAAAGGGGGGCATTAGAGATTATTCGGCCGCTTCGTGCTCCGCTTCCACAGCGGCGACCGGCTGGGCCTTGGTGAAGCGCATGATGCCGTCGTCGAGGGGGTTGGTTTTGAGCCATACCCGGTCGAACACGTAATCCTGGTTGAGCCGCCACGGCATTTCGGGCGCGTTCTTGGGCTGGATGGCAAGGCCGCGTTGGATGTAGCCGGAAGAGAGATCGAGCGGGGTGTCTTCGCCGAGGGTGTGGTCCGGGGCGAGATAGGGCGTGGCGGTGTCGGCGCCGATGGCCTTCATGTGGTTGAGCAGGCGGCAGACGAAGTCTGAATCGATGTCGGCGCGCAGGGTCCATGACGCGTTGAGGTAGCCGAAGACTTGCGCGAGGTTGGGCAGGTTCGAATACATGCAGCCCTTGTAGTAGTAGCGCTCGTTGAACGCGGTCGGCTCGCCGTCCATGCTCAGCGCGATCTTGCCGCCGACGGTCATGGTGAGGCCGGTGGCGGTGACGATGACATCGCAATCGAGGCGTTTGCCCGATTTGAGCTGGATGCCGCCCGCGTCGATGCGCTCGATATGGTCGGTGACGACATCGGCCTTGCCGGCGCGGATCGCCTTGAACAGATCGCCATCGGGCACGAGGCACAGGCGCTGTTCCCATGGGTTATAGGGCGGGGTGAAGCTGGCTTCGTCGTACTTGGGGCCGAGTTGCTCCTTGAGCTTGCCGGTCAGGAATTCGCGGGCTTTTTCCGGCGCGCTGCGGGCGCGCTTGTAGACCATGTCCTGCATTTTCACGTTCTTGAAGCGCGTGATCCGATAGGCGAGCTTTTCGGGCAGGAACTTGCGCAGCGTGTTGGCGATGGCATCGCGCGCGGGGCGCACGGCATACCAGGTGGGGGTGCGCTGGAGCATGGTGACGTGGGCGGCGGTCTCGGCCATCACGGGGACCATGGTGACGGCGGTGGCGCCCGAGCCGATCACGACCACGCGCTTGCCGGCGTAACCAGGGTCTTTCGGCCAGAACTGCGGGTGCAGGATCGTGCCGGCAAAGTCCTCGCGGCCCGGGAACTGCGCATCGTAGGGCTGGTCGTAGTCGTAGTAGCCCGCGCCGAGATAGAGGAACCGAGCGGTGGTGCGGCTGCGCTGGCCGTCGGCGGCTTCTGTCGTAATCGCCCAGTACGCGGCGGCGCTGTCCCAATCGGCGGAGACGACTTTGGTCTCGAAGCGGATGTGTTCGCGGATGCGGCGTTCGTCGACGATGCGGTTGAGGTACTCGAGGATCGAGGGGCCGTCGGCGATGGACTTTTCGTGCTTCCACGGTTCGAACACGAAACCGAGGGTATGCATGTCGCTGTCTGACCGGACGCCGGGATAGCGGAACAGGTCCCAGGTGCCGCCGAGGTTTTCGCGGCGTTCGAACAGGGCGAAGCTGCGATCGGGGCAGAGCATCTGCATGTGCGCGGCCATGCCGATGCCGGAGAGACCCGCGCCGATGATCGCGACGTCTATATCCGGCTGTGTGCCCGCGTGCAGCTTGGCTTCGAAACCCATCAAATCCTCCGGTCTTATTGACACGCATGATAGCAGCAGAGGGCGCGATTGCCAGCATGTTTAAGGGGGCAGTTAAAGCTCTGCAATTGCACTTTGCGCAGGGAGGCCGCAAAAGCGCAGCCATGCCGATCATCGCCGCGCGCCGATATACCCAGGGGAAGGCCCATCCGGTCGATGTGGCCGTGACGGGCATGCCGGCGGATGATTGCCTGCCGCCGGGGTGCTTCGACTGGATCGGGCTGTGCGATCCGAGCGCGGAGGAGATGGACCGGGTTGGCCGCCAGTTCGGGCTGCATCCGCTGGCGATCGAGGATGCGCTCCATCCGCGCCAGCTGCCCAAGGTCGATATATACGGCAAACAGTTGTTCGTGGTTGCGCGCACCGCCAGTCTGGGGCTGGGCGAGGACGCCATCATGTATGGCCAGACCGCGGTGTTTCTGGGCGAGCAGTTTATCGTGTCGGTGCGGCTGGGATCGGCGCGGGCGCATGCCGATCTGCGGCGCATGCTGGAGGCCGATTCGGAGCATCTGGCCGAAGGCACGGACTATGTGCTCCACGCAGTGCTGGACTTCATCGTCGATGGTTACCTGCCGATCGCGGACCAGTTCGAGGCCGTGGCGCATGCGATCGAGGAGGCAGCGATCGACCAGTTTCCGGATCCCCTGACGATCCGCCGCATTTTCCGCCTGCGCCGCGAGCTGCGCAAGTTCGAGCGGATTATCGGGCCGATGGAAGAGATGGTCGAGCGGCTGGTGGTGGCTGATCTGCCGGCGATCGATCCGTCCGCGCGAATCTGGTTCCGCGATGTGCTCGATCACGTGCGCCGGGCGATGGCGCGGATGGACGGCCTGAAGGAAACGCTGGCGGCGACGGTGGAGACGGCCGGCCTGCTCGAGCAGCACCGACAGGGCGTGATCACCCGCCAGCTCGCCGCCTGGGCCGCGATTCTGGCGGTGCCGACCGCGATTGCGGGCATTTACGGGATGAACTTCGATTACCTGCCCGAACTGCACTGGCGCTGGGGCTATCCGATGGTGTGGGGACTGATCGCCACGATCTGCGGCGGGCTGCTGTGGCGGTTCCGGCGAATCGGCTGGCTTTAGGGAGGCAGCCCCCAGTCGATGGGCGGTGAGCCCTGCTCCGCCAGAAACGCGTTCGTGCGGCTGAAGTGGCCGCAGCCGAGGAAGCCGCGGTGGGCGGAGAGGGGGCTGGGGTGCGGGGCTTCGAGGATCAGGTGCGGGCCCCAATTCGATGAGCCGCTGGCTGTCTTGATGAGCGAGGCCTTGGCGCGGGCTTGGCTTCCCCAGAGCAAGAAGACGCAGGGTGTCGGGCGCTCGGCCACTGCGAGGATCGCGGCGTCGGTGAACAGTTCCCAGCCGCGCCCCTGGTGCGAGGCAGCCTGCCCAGCCTCGACCGTCAGTACCGTGTTGAGCAGCAGCACGCCTTGCCGCGCCCAGCTTTCGAGATGGCCGTGGGCGGGCCGGGGGAGGCCGAGATCGGCTTCCTGCTCTTTGAAGATATTGAGAAGGCTGGGCGGCACCCGTGTCCCGCGCGGGACCGAGAAGGCGAGGCCGTGGGCCTGGCCGGAGCCGTGGTAGGGGTCCTGGCCGAGAATTACGACCTTGACCGCCGGTAGCGGGGCGAGTGCCAGCGCGGCAAGGCGCGAGCCGGCGGGCGGGTAGATTGTTTTGCCTGCCGCTTCCTCTGCCTTCAGGAAACCGCCCAGCGTGCGCAGGGGGCGGCTGGCCAGAACGGGTTCGAGCGTGGCGCGCCATGTTTCGGGGATTGTGGTAGCTGTCATCGAAACGCAGCGTTAGCGGCCCAGCGGCCCGCAGGGAATACCGGGCGGCATTGCGGGAGCGGGAATACCGTTTGCATGGGCGCGGGGGGGCTTGCTAACGCGCGGGGCGCCAGTTTCAAGCCAGTTGCAAGGATAAGTGCATGAAGATCGCGATGGTAGGCTCGGGCTATGTCGGGCTGGTCTCGGGTGCCTGCTTTGCCGATTTCGGCCACGATGTGGTGTGCATCGACAAGGACGAGAGCAAGATCGAGCGGCTGCGTGCCGGGGTCATGCCGATTTACGAGCCGGGGCTGGCCGAACTGGTCGCCACCAATGTGCGCGGCCGGCGGCTCGCGTTCTCGACCGATCTGGCCGCCTCGATCGACGGCGCGCAGGCGATCTTCATCGCGGTGGGCACCCCCTCGCGCCGCGGCGATGGCCATGCGGACCTGAGCTATGTTTATGCGGTGGCGCAGGAAATCGCCGACAACCTTACCGCGCCTGCGGTGATCGTGACCAAATCGACCGTGCCGGTGGGCACCGGCGACGAGGTCGAGCGGATCATCCGTGAAAGCGCCACCGACGTGAAGTTCGCGGTGGTTTCCAACCCCGAGTTCTTGCGCGAGGGTGCCGCAATCAGCGATTTCAAGCGGCCGGACCGGATCGTGGTGGGCGCCGAGGACGAGTGGGCGCGCTCCGTGATGACCGAGGTCTACCGACCGCTGTTTCTGAATAAGGCGCCGCTGCTGTTTACCGGGCGGCGCAGCAGCGAGCTGATCAAGTACGCGGCCAATGCGTTCCTCGCGACCAAGATCACCTTCATCAACGAGATGGCGGACCTCTGCGAGAAGGTCGGCGCGGACGTGCAGGACGTGGCGCGCGGGATTGGGCTGGACAACCGGATCGGCTCCAAATTTCTCCACGCCGGGCCCGGCTATGGCGGCAGCTGCTTCCCCAAGGACACCCTGGCGCTTCTCAAGACTGCCGAGGACTATGCGAGCCCGGTGCGGATCGTCGAGGCGGTGGTGCTGGTCAACGAGAGCCGCAAGCGCGCGATGGGCCGCAAGGTGATCGAGGCGCTGGCCGAAGCCGGGGTGGGCGAACCGCGCGGGCGCAGGATCGCGCTGCTGGGCCTGACCTTCAAGCCCAACACGGACGACATGCGCGATGCACCCTCGATCGCGATCGTGCAGGCGCTGCTCGATGTGGGCGCGGAAGTGGCCGCCTACGATCCGGAAGGGATGGACCTCGCAGCCGCGATGATGCCGGCGGTGACCATGGCGGGGAGCGCTTATGACGCGGTGGCGGGTGCGGATGCGGTGGTGCTGGTGACCGAATGGGATGCGTTCCGCGGTATCGATCTTGAGCGCGTTGGCCAGCTGGTACGCAGCCGGGTGCTGGTCGATCTGCGCAATGTCTACAATCCGGCCGAGCTCCGCGCCGCAGGGTGGCACTACAGCAGCGTGGGGCGGAAGTAGAGGGGGGCGGAAGTAGAGGGGGAGGCACGCACTCCGGCGCTTGCCGCCACGGGTGTGAACGCCTAAGCGTCCGTCATGGCTGTTTACCTGCATGAAGAAGACCTGCCCGAGGGCGCGCTGGCACCGGGCATTGTCGCTGTCGATACCGAAACGATGGGGCTTGTCACCACGCGCGACCGGCTCTGCCTGCTGCAGATATCCGACGGGCGCGGTGACGAGCATCTGGTGCGATTTGCTGCAGGCAGCGACTATGCCGCGCCCAATTTGCGCGCGGTGCTGGCAGATCCTTCGCGGCTCAAGCTGTTTCACTTCGCGCGGTTCGATCTCGCGGCGATCCACCATTATCTCGGCGTGATGGCGACACCGGTGTTCTGCACCAAGATCGCCTCCAAGCTGGTGCGTACGTACACCGATCGCCACGGGCTCAAGGAACTGGTGCGCGAGCTGCTCGGCAAGGAAATCTCCAAGCAGCAGCAATCGAGCGACTGGGGCGCGCCCGCGCTGAGCGATGCGCAGCAGGACTACGCCGCATCGGATGTGCGCTATCTGCACGCGATGCATGCCATTCTGGTCGAACGTCTGGCGCGCGAGGGGCGCACCGCGATCGCCCAGGCCTGCTTCGAATTCCTGCCGACGCGCGCGCTGCTCGATATTGCCGGCTGGGCCGAGCGCGACATCTTCAGCCACGAGTGAGCCCGCGCTTCGTGACCGCCGAGACCGCAGCATGACCCAGATGGCCGACAGGATCCGCGGACGGCGGCAGGGATTTGCCGCACCCGGTGGTTTTCACGACAAGATGGTGCGCGTGCTGGCCTTCCTGCTGCCTGCGCTGATCGGGGCGCTGCTCGCGGTGCTGGTGATCGCGCCGTTCTCGCCGCGAGGTGAGATCAGTTTTCTGCTTGATCGCAACAAGGTGGCGATGCTGACCGACCGGCTGCGCGTGATCAGCGCGATGTACCGCGGGCAGGACGACGCGGCTCGCAACTTTTCGGTGACGGCGGGCAGCGCGGTGCAGCATTCGGCAACGAAAGACGAGGTCGAGATGCGCGACATCACCGCGCGGGTGATGCTGAACAACGGCCCCGCCATCCTGACCACGGGCGCAGGTGTCTATGACTTTGCGCGGCAATTGATCGAAGTCTCCACACCGGTCAATTTCGAGACAGCGGACGGCTACCGCATGGTGACGGGCGGCGCGGATATCGACATCGGCGAGCGCAAGCTGGTCGGCCGCGGGCGCGCCAATGGGCGCATTCCCGCTGGCACATTCACCGCCGACAGGATAAGCGCCGACCTTGAGGCGCGCACCGTCACACTCGATGGCCATGCGCGGCTCAGGATGGAGCCGGGCAAGCTGCAGATGCCATGAC
>JBJXEK010000253.1:0-8454 GCA_046155055.1 Novosphingobium sp.
TATAGCTACCGGTGATGCTGGGGCACTGACCCGCGGCATGCCAAGTCGACCCTGAGGTCAACTCGTCCTTCTCAATGAGCAGACAATCGGTCCAGCCGAGTTCGGCAAGATGATAGAGCAGCGAAGCACCCATGATCCCGCCGCCGATAATGACAACCCGTGCTGATGTCTGCATGCCAAGCCCGCTCCCGAGGGTACATTCGTGGGAGCGACAATAGGCCCTAGACCCCCGCCGGGGCAAACAGCGATTATCCCGAGATTGGTTCATAAATTTTTCTTATGGGTTACTCTCGGTGACTCCGTGCGTGCCTGAATGCCGCTCTATCACCAGCAATCGCTACAGAGATATTGTCCGGCCCCGTTCCGGAGGTTTGGGGTCGCAGGTTCAATCCCTGCCCGCTCCAACCATAACCCATTTATATTATGTAATTTTCTGCTTGGGAAGATGCGGAACGGGTCACCCCGTTGGCCAGTGGTCAGCGAATGGCCGGCGCCGAACTTCCGTGCAACCCTGCTGACCTGCAGCCAAAGCTTTGAAATAGACAGTATGATGTTCTTGAGCCTCCTAGACTCGTACTTCGCGTAAATCCTTGTCGTCCGGGTGAATAGCCCCTGGATTTCTGGACGCCTTCGATCCTGACTTTGAGGACAGGAGGCGACTATGGGAAAGTCCAATTTCAGTGATGAGTTCAAGCTTGGCGCGGTGGCCCAGACCACCGATGTGATTCTGCAGGCCCTGCACATGGCTGTCTGGCGGCGCAAACCGAAGCAACGGGTCCTGATTCACTCTGACCAGGGCTCGCAGTTCACCTGCATGGACTGGGCTGCGTTCACCAGAGCGCACAATCTTGAGCACTCCATGAGCCAACGCGACAACTGCCACGACAATGCGGTGGCCGAGAGCTTCTTCCACCTGCTCAAGCGCGAACGCATCCGGCGCCGCATCTACAAAACACGCGAGGAGGCACAGCAGGAACGGGATGCTGTCACCCGTCGAGTTCGAACGACAGCAGATTTTAAAAGCGGAAGGCGTCCAGAAAACTAGGGGCTATTCAAACATCGCCTGGATGTCTGCGTAAATCTCCGAAATCTCGGCGCGCGAGTCCGCCTCGCCGATTTCAGCCCATGGTGCCGACACAGTCATCGCGCCTCACCAATGCCGACAGCAAACGATTGTGACATCGCCGCAGCATCCTTCGTTTGGATGAAAGAAATGCGCGATCAAGTTAGTGCACCTGCCGGCATCATCGCTTGGATCTTGAGTCCTACCTCTGCACCGCGCGCCTTCGCCTAGGAGGCTACAGGCTCATCATCGGCATATCTGCCGATAACGGGATGAAAAAATCAGGACAAGGTCCGCACTTCAAGGAAAGTTTTTCAAAAGAATACGCCAGATCTTTGCCATTCAGGGCCGACTTTGCAATTCTTGGAACGAGAGTGTTTTCGAAGCAGGTGGAATCACCTGCTGACTCGGACAACGCGGCTAAAAAGAATCCTAGAGCAGCCGAGCCGATGCAATCGGATCGGACTCTGCTCTACGCCTGGAAACTATCCTGCTACCGCTCTGCACCGGGCGTCCCCTTCCATTTGCATGACCAGTCCTGCAACCGCGCTTGCGGGCACCGGGCGGCTGATCAGGTAGCCCTGGATCATGTCGCAGCCTGCGCTGCGCAGCACTTCCATGTGCGAGGCCAGTTCCACCCCTTCGGCCAAGGTTTCGATGTCCAGCGCTGCAGCCAGCGTGGTGATCGCGCGGATGATCGCGTGCGCGCTGACATCGGTGTCGAGATCGCGGACGAAGCTCTGGTCGATCTTGAGTTTGTCGAACGGAAAAGAGCGTAAGTAGCTAAGCGAGGAATAGCCCGTACCGAAATCATCGAGCGCGATGCGCACGCCCAACGCCCGGAGGCCATGAAGCACCGACAGGGTGCGCTCGACATTGCCGATGAAGATGCTTTCGGTGATTTCCAGTTCCAGCCGCGATGGCGCCAGCCCCGCTGCTCCAAGCGCCTGAATGATCGTCTGGGCCAGCACCGGGCTGCCGAACTGGCGCGGCGAGATGTTGACCGAAACGGACAGCTGGCCCGGCCACCGCGCCGCTTGCGTGCAGGCCTCGCGGATCACCCATTCGCCGATCTGCACGATCAGCCCGGTCTCTTCGGCAAGCGGAATGAACTCGGCTGGCCCCACGAAGCCGCGCTGGGGATGGTTCCAGCGGATCAGCGCCTCGAACCCCTTGAGCCTCTGTTCGGAGAGGCTGTAGAGCGGCTGGAAATAGAGTTCGAACCCGCCCTCGCTCACCGTCTGGCGCAAATCGAGTTCCATCTGGCGGCGGCGGCGCGCCTCTTCATCGAGCGAGGCTTCGAAGAACTGATAGGTGCCTTTGCCCTCGCTTTTGGCGCGGTACAGCGCCAGATCGGCGTTCTTCAGCAAGGCATCGCCGTCATTGCCGTCGCCCGGTCCGATCGCAATGCCAAAGCTGGCCGAGAGGGGCAACGCACGTCCGCCAAGCTCCGCGTCGGCGTTCAGCGCTTCGTGGATGGTGCGCGCGATCGAAGCGCAATCAGCGCTGGGCGGCAATCCAGGGATCAGCAGGCCGAACTCGTCGCCGCCAAACCGCGCGATCATATGATCAGGGAAGAGATCCTGCAGCAGGCTGCCGGTATGGCGCAGCAGATCATCGCCGATCGGATGGCCCATAGTGTCGTTGATGATCTTGAAATCGTCGAGATCGATAAACACAACCAGCGTGCGATGGTCCGCGGCCTGGCGCACAACCGCGCGGTCAAGCTTTTCGATGAAATAGCGCCGGTTGGGCAAGCCGGTCAGCCCATCGTGTAGCGCGGTGTGGACGATCTGCTTCTCGCGCTCCTCGATCGCATCGACCATCGTGTTAAAGCTTAAAGCAAGCGCTGCAACTTCGGCATCCCCACCGACTTCGACTTTGGCAACAACGCCCGAGGCATAGCGCCGGGCGGCTTCGGCCAGCAGGCTAAGCGGGCGGGTGATACTCGCCGCTATGCGAAGGCTGAGCCAGACGCCGAGCAGCGTGCCGCACAGCGCAATGCCCATGAGGATTGCGTTGATCGTGCGGTAGCCTTCCATCGCCTCGCTGAGCGAATGGCGCAGGATCAGGCGCGGTTCGATCCCGCGCTGGAGGGTTGGGAGCGCAGATAGGCGCACAAGCTGGTCGCCTTGTGCCGAAGACAGCGTATCTATGCGGCCTATCCCGAGCTGCTTGACTGCCGGGTCGAGGCCATCGGCTCTGGCAACCTCGGCCTTGATCGGCACAGCGGAAAGCCTGCCCAGCGCGCCAAGATCGCGCGCATCGAGTGGCTGGGCCAGAATCAGCCAGCCGGCGAGATCAGGCATTTCAATTGGTGCAGCAACGGCAAGCGCAAGCTGGCCGCGCAGGGCGATCACGCCGCGACTGCGGCCGGCATCAAGCAACGGCAGCATGGCGCGGCCATTGATTTGCGGCGCGCCCGGGCTGCTCACCACCCCGCCATCGAGCGTCACCACTGCCGCGACACCGCTCCCCGTGCGCGCCGCCAGGCTGCCTAGAGCAGAACCGAGCGTGGCGTGGTCATCGAGTGCAACCGCCTCGCGGAACCCGAAATCCCGCGCCACGACCATGGCGGATTCCCCCATCTGGCTTTCGCGGGTCGCGATGAGCTGTTCGAAGACTCGCGCGTTGGCAGCCATGTCGCGCTCTGCGGCGCGGCGGGCGAAGAGGCTTATGCCCGATCCAGCGGCCAGGATCGAAACGGTCATAACCATAGCAAGCAGAGCGATGAACAGCGTGGTCACGCGCGCGCGCAGGGTGCGCAGGCGCGGCAATTGAATCAGCCGGTGCGTAAGCCAAGCAGGCAGGACAAACCAGCGCGCCATCCGCTCACCGCTCGTCTATGGTTACACGCGCGGGCTGCCCTGGCGTGTATAGTACAGTCTGGACCGTTTCGTTTGTCGCTGCGCGCAGCCGCGGATGCCAGATGGTGACCTGGTAGGAGCCCGGCGACAGTCCGTCGATCCGGCCCAGCCCGTTGAGATCGGTCACCGCCGCAAACGGGGTCGTAACGACGCGGATATAGCCGCGCATCTTGTCATGGATATTGCAACCTAGCGCCACCGTGCCGGGCACGGTGAAGCGCTGGCTGCGCGTTTGATCGCGGCCGTACAGATCGATCCGGAAGCGCGCGATCTTGGAGAAGCTGTAGATGCTGTGGCGCACCGTATCGAGATTGGGAAAGGCGACATCGGCGCCGACCGGAACGATCAGCGTGCCGGGCAGGAACGCCAGATTGCGCTGCGCCATCGCGCTCCGCCATGGAAAGGCCAATGCCCGCGTGTTGCCGGGTGGCGGTGGGATTTCGATCACCGCCCCTTCAACGGGCAGGCCGCGCTGGTCGAAGATCTGAAGCGTCAGTGGCTGCGGCGTGGTTGCAGATACGGCGAGCAGGCAGATCAAACCCGCCGGCATCCGTCGCAGAAAAGATAAGTACGCCATTCCTATAGTTTAGCGGGGCTCATCCTAAGATTCGGTCAATCTCGGGCCGCCTACAGATTTACCAAACGTCAAGCGGTCGATGGCTAATGCGCCAGGATGACGCCGCTGCGGATTCGCTTGCAAAACCTTGCCCGCGGTGCGGCGCTTGGCATCGTTATGGCGATGCTGGCAGGGCCGCAAAGCGCGTCGGCGTAACCCGTTTTCGATGGCGGCAAGCTGATCCTGACCAATGGCGTTTCGACAATCGAAGGCAGCAGCGGCGGCGGGCTGGCAACCTGGGCAACGATATCGGGCATGGGTACCGATCGCGCCTTTGGCCTCTCCGCGCACGTGACTGGTATCGAGCTGCTGGATTTCAGCCTTGAAAGCCACGGCGTGGCAATCGGCATCCGCGACCGGCTCGAAATTGCCTACGCCCGGCAGAACTTCAACACCCGCCATGTCGGCGCGGCGCTTGGGCTGGGCGAAGGGTTCACGCTCAATCAGGATATTGTTTCGGCCAAGCTGCGGCTTGCGGGCGATCTCGTTTATGGCCCGGCGCTGCTGCCGCAAATCAGTATAGGTGTCGAGTACAAGCGCAATCTTGATGGCGCAGTGGTGCGCGCCATTGGCGCGGGGGCCGCGGCCGGCACCGATTTCACTGTGAGCGCAACCAAGCTGGTCCTGAGTGCAAGCGTGCTCGCCAACGCCACGGTGCGCGTTACCAAGGCAAACCAATTCGGCCTGCTTGGCTTTGGCGGCGACAAGCATGGGCAGCGCAGCGTGCAGTTCGAAGGATTGCTGGCCTGGATGCTGACGCCGCGGCTGGTGATCGGCGGCGAGTTGCGCACCCGGCCCGACAACTTGAACATAGCGCGCGAGGATGCCGCAAAGGACCTGTTTGCCGCATGGGCGGTGGGCCGCCATGTGACTGTCACCGCCGCCTATGTCGATATCGGATCGGTGGCTACGTTTGCGGGTCAGCGCGGCGGGTTGCTCTCGCTCCAGCTGGCCTATTGAGAGGGCTGACCCGTGCCGATCCTGCTATCCATTCTGCTCGCCGCCGCGCCGCTCGCCGAACCAGCGCCGCAACAGCCAGCGTCTAACGAACAAACCGTCGATTGGGACAAAGAGTTCGGCGTCGTGCGCAAGGAGCGCGATCCGGTGACCGGCGAAATTCCGCTCGATCCTTATCCGCACAGTGACGCTAACGCCGGGGCCATGCCATTCACGGGCGATGCAATGGCCCGTGCGTTCGGCGGAAAGGACGGCATCCGCCGCATCACCGATCACACGGTTGAACTCAGCGAGGCCGATCCGCGGATCAAGGCCATCTTTGCCGAACACGATCTGGTCCGGCTGCGGCGCACGCTGTTCGAACAGGTTTGCTTTATCTTGGGTGCCGGGTGCAGCTATTCGGGCCGCGACATGAAAGCCGCACACAAGGGCCTCGGCATCACCCGCGCTGATCTCAACACGCTGGTCGAAAACCTGCAGCGCGCCATGCGCGAAGGCCGTGTGCCGTTTGCCGCACAGAACCGCCTACTGGCCAAGCTTGCGCCAATGGACCAGGCCGTGACCGAGCGCTGAATAGGACCGAGATGCCCCTCTCGCGGCGTCCAACACTTCGCATTAAGGATATTCACGTATCCGGCGCCCATGCGGCAAGCACTAGCCAGTCTGATAATGGTTCCGGTCGTTTGTTCATGGCCTTCGGCACAAGCACGGGATTTGTTTGATCGATCGACGGTGTCGGGCGTGGTTTTCGCAGGGCCGGTCCTAGCATCCAACAATGAAGCGTGGACCAGCGGGGGATT
Organism: Novosphingobium sp.; assembly: GCA_046155055.1. Taxonomy (GTDB): domain Bacteria; phylum Pseudomonadota; class Alphaproteobacteria; order Sphingomonadales; family Sphingomonadaceae; genus Novosphingobium. Next base: position 6,304 of record JBJXEK010000253.1, read on the forward strand.
GGGAAAGCTGGAACATCGCGGCGCGGATTTTGCCGCTGATGCCGTCGTTGCCTGGCGCCCCGACATCACGGATCAGGTCTCCAGCCATATCTCGCTTGCATTTCAATCATCGGTCCGCGGTGTCGTGGGCATTGATGAAGCGTATGTCCGCCTGCAGCGTGATCCTGCCGCACCAATCGGTGTGTCTGCCCGGGCAGGACTGTTTTTCCCGCCTGCTTCGCTTGAACACGATGGGGCGGAGTGGACGACCCATTATACGCTGACGCCTTCTGCCATCGGGAGCTGGATTGCCGAAGAGGTGAAGGTTCTCGGAACAGAAGTTACCTTGCACACAGGGATTGCAGATCGGCCGGCCAGCCTGACTGTCGCCGCGTTCGTAGCAAATGATACAGCTGGCGCTCTGCTCACATTCCGCGGGTGGGCTTTGCATGATCTTCGCGCAACCGCTGGCCAGACATTGCCTCTGCCGCCCGTCACACCCGTCTTTTTTGAACAAGCATCCAGAACACGGCCCGTGGTCGAGGTTGACGGACGCGTTGGCGGCTATGCCAAGGCGGAAATCGCCATGTCCGACGTCCTGAGCCTGAGCGCGATGGTCTATGCCAACAATGGTAACCCTGCCGCCTTGCGCAACGGTCAGTACGCTTGGAAGACCCGCTTTGTAACGTTGGGGGCCAACCTGCGGACGGCCGGAGACACCACCGTCCTGGCGCAAGTCCTCTTGGGCAGAACGGTCATGGGGCTGGACGCGGACAGGCGGCTGGTTACCGACGTATCCTTCCGCTCGGCATATCTATTGGTTTCCAAGCCATTGCGGGCTGGATCGCTGACAGGCCGGATCGACGCATTCGCGGTTGACGATCACTCGTTTCTCGATCTGGAAGACAATCGGGAAAGGGGCGGGGCGGTTACCGGCGCGTGGACGACTCCGCTTTCAGGCGCTACCGAAGTGGTCACCGAGGTCCTGGCCGTCTGGAGCGACCGAACTGCACGGGCGCGGGCTGGTGTTCGAGCCGACCAGGCTGATGTTCAGACGAAAATTGCCATCCGTACGCGCTTCTGAATTGCGGCATTGCGCTGACAGGCACGCCCTCTTCTAGCTCAACCTGCAATTGATCAGATGGACGTCGTAAGGTCCACCAGCCAGTCGGGCGAGGCCTGAACAAGTACGCCCTCGAACAACTTGTCGCCGCCCGTGAAGATCAGAACGCCGACCACCATCAGCAGCCCGCCGAGCATCTGCTTGCCCGTGCCGCCTGCCGTCATCAACCGGCCGCGCCAGCGCGCCAGCAGCGAGCGTGTCGCAAACGCCAGCACCAACAGGACGCTTGCAATGCCCATACCAAACGCGGCCATTGTCATCGCCACACTCGCGAGGTTTTCGCCCTGCGCTGCGAGCACCGTGGCCGCACCGAGGGTCGGACCGACGCATGGGCTCCAGACGAGGCCAAGCAGAACACCGATCGCCGCCTGCCCGGCAAGTCCGTATTGTTCCATGCCGGCCCGCCGCGCGCCGGCCCAGTTGGCAAGCGGGGTCGCAGCGCGGGTCAATAGCCCTTGTGCCGCCGGAACCAGCAGCGCCGCGCCCGCAGCAACCAGCAACCCTGCGCCGAACAGCCGGACCCAGTCACCATCGAACCCGGACGCTGCGCCAAGCGTTGCGAGCAGAAACCCGGTCAGCGTGAACGAGGCGACGAGCCCTGCAGCCAGAGCGAGGGGGCCGCGCCGGTGCGCCTGGGCGGCGCTGCCGAGCACAATCGGAACGAGGGGCAAGACGCAGGGCGAGAGGATTGTCAGCGCGCCCGCAGCATAGGCGAGCAGCGGGCTGAGCACATCGGCCACGGTTCAGCCGATCGTCTTGGCGAGCAAGCCGTTGATGGCCGCCTTGTCGGTCGTGTAGACGACCCGGCCGACTTCGCGCGTGCCGTGAAACCCGATCAGCGTCGATTGCTTTTGCGCGCCGAGGGCCTTCCAGTCGGCCTTCTGCGTGTCATAGTTGATCGAGAGGATCAGCAGATTGTCATACTGCGGCGCAGCCGTCGCCGCCTTGATCGTGCGCGATTGCGAGGCGCAGACCGGGCACCACCATGCCTTGACATCGACAAGGACCGGGCGCCCCTTGGCCTGCGCTGCTGCAAGCGCGGCAGGCGT
>JBJXEK010000254.1:0-7680 GCA_046155055.1 Novosphingobium sp.
CCGCTGCGCGTCGAAGTGGCCATCGCCGAACGACCGGCGCAAGTCGATCTGCGCCCGCTGGCCGGTGCGGCCCTGTCGCCCGCCAAGACCCAGCGGCTGCTACAGGATTGCCACGACCGCACCCACCGCCTCACGCTGGCGGTCACCGATCCTGCGCATGCAGGCGTGACGCGCGCATGGGCGGAAGAGCACCACTGCAAGGGCACGCTCGCCGCCAGTCTGCCAGCGCTGGCCCAGCAGGCGGTGGCCGCACTGGCTGTGGCTGCTCCCGAACGCAGCACCGAGCGCGCAGGCAAGGACTGAGCCGCCCTCAATCCTCCAGCGGCGCGTGCGGCAACACGATTTCGAACGTCGCACCGAAATCGTCGCGGTAGCTGTACGTCGCACGGCCATGGTGGCGCAGCGCCGTGGTCTGTACGAAGGCTAGCCCCAGCCCGACACTGCCCTTGCCGTCCGCCGTCCGCCCCTCGGCATAGAGCGCAAAGGGGTCGGCCGCGCGGCCCGCCGGCATCGCTGGTCCCGGCCCGGCAACGCCGAACACCACATCCTGTTCCTGCAGCCGCACCCGATACTCGATCGCCGCACCCTCTGGGCCGAACTTGATGGCGTTTTCCAGCAGATTGATCACCGCGCGCACCAGCATGCCCTGATCACCCATGACCCAGAGCTCCCCCGGATCGCTCGCGTTGGTTAGCCGCGCCTCGCGCGATCGCGCATAGGCCGCAACCATGTCCGCCGCCTCGCGCGCTACATCGCAGAGATCGACAGGCTCTTCGCTGAGCGGCCGACGCCGAGCGCGCACCAGCTGCACGAAGCTGTCCGCCAGCCTGAGCCCGTGCCGCGCATAGCCGCGGATCTGCTCGATCAAGGGTGCGGGTAGCCGGGCGAGCAGGGCTGCGCTTTCCGGGTTCGCGGCTTCCAAATCCTGCGATTCGAGCAGCCAGACGATCGCCGCGTTCGGCGAGCGCAGATCGTGCGAGAGGAACTGCAGCAGTTCCTCGCGTTCATCGGCCGCGCGCTGCAGTTCGCTGATGTCGGCGAACGATACGATCCGCAGACCGCCCTCGATCACCGCTTCGGACATCAGCAGCGAGCGGCCCGCGCGGTCGCGCACCGGCATTCCGATCACCGGCGCGCTCTCGAGCATCAAGCCCATGACCGCCCGGCTCGGTGCGCCCAGCAGCCCTTCGCCGACCTGCTGCGTGGCGGCCCCGTTGGCCAGCACGACCCGGTCTTCGGCATCGATCACGAGGACCGCACCGGGGAATTGCTCGATCACTTGCGCGATAAATCCGCGCAGGCTGCGCACTTGCGCGATCGCCGCGTGAAGGCGCGCGGCTTCGGCGGCAATCGCATCGCTGCCCAGCCCGGCGGCCGGGACGTGCGCGATCACCCCCGGTTCGCGCAGCAGCGCGTCCGCCTCGGCCATCAGGAACCGGTTGGCGACCGCCAGCCGCCGCCAGCCCCACAGCGCGTGGACCAGAAGAATCCCCGCCATCGTCGCGCAAGGTGCCAGCCAGATGCGCGCCAGCGGCAGGAGGGCGATGGAGATGAGCGGCACGGCGACCAGCAGGACAGTCGCCAGCATCAGATTGCGGCCGGGTGTCAGGCACAGAAAGCCGATCAGCAGCACCATCAGCGGCACCAGCGCGATGGCCGCCAGCCGCCAGCCGCCGGGCGCGGCAATCGCCGTGCCGCCCAGCAGCGTGTTGAGGATGTTCGCCTGGATCTCCACCCCCGAAAGCAGCGATCCCGCTGCCATCGGCACCGGGTGCATGTCACCCAGCCCCGGTGCGGTTGCACCGACCAGAACCAGCTTGCCGCGCACCAGCGCGGGCGGCACTTCGCCCTGCACAAGGCTGGCGAAAGAGACCCGCCGGAACGCATCCTTGCCGGAGTAGGCAATCCGGAAGCGCGATGCCGGTTCGCTATGCTTGGCGCTGGCTTTGGCTGCGCGCGCCAGCAAGGCCGGCAGCTGGGCGACCTGTTTGCCCTCTACCACAAGCGTGGTCTCGGCCCCCCGGATCGCGCCGTCGCCATCGGGCAGCAACTGCGCCACGCCTTGGGGCACGGCCGGATCGGCAATGCCGGGGGCGGGCACCGCAAGCCGGGTTGGCCCGATCCCGTCGCCCTCGATCACCGATGGCAGAAAGACAGGGCGCGCCAGAGCAACTGCCGCGCCCAGCGCCGCGTCATCGGGCGAAGGTTCGAAGAACAGGACGTCGTAGGCGATTCCAGCTGGCCGGTAGCCAGTGAGTATCGTCAGTGCGCGGGCATGGACTTGCCGCGACCACGGCCAGCGGCCGATCGTCTGAAGGCTGGGCTGGTCGATTTCGGCAATCAGGACCCGGTCATCCGCCACCGGTGCGGCAAGACCAGAGGCGAGGTCGTAGAGCCGGTTGTCGAGCGCGCCGAGCCAGGCCCCGCGCGCGGCAAAAGCTACCAGCAGGCAGGAAAGGATCGCGACCAGCGCCCACTCGGCATGAAGGCGCCGGGTCAGCAGATCGCTGCTCACGGCTCCGGCGCTGCGACGATGATCCTGTCGAACGGCAGCCAGGTTTCGGTTATCTGATCATCGCCATTTGCGGCATTGCCGAACTGCTGCACGCCCACGCGCCAGAAATAGGTGCCAGGGCCGAGGGCACCGAGCGTGATCCCGTCACTCTCGAGCCCGGGCTCGTCGATCAGCGGAGTGCCGCCCTTGGCGTCGCGCGCGAGCTGGAACCGGTAGAGCCTGCGCCCCGAACCCTGTCCGCCCCACTTGAATGTCATGCGGTCCGCATCGGCTGCGGCGGATGCGGTAAGCCCTGTCAGCCGCCGCCGCATCGCATAGGTCTGGGCCTCGCCTTCCAGCCCGGACGCGGCAATCGCACTCGCGCGAACGAACAGGCTGCCGTCAGAAATTTCTGCCAGCTCGAACACCGGTGTCTTACCCTGCCGGTCCGCGATCACCTCGGTAAAGCTCGCATCCTTGGCGATCTGCAGGTGATAGCCGCCAGCGCCTGGGCTTGTCTCATAGGCCAGTCGCACCAGTGGATCGATCTGCACTCTGCCCGGCGCGGTGAGCACGGGGGCGGGCAGCAGGGCTTCCCTGGTCAGCCCCTTGTCGGAGACGACCGCGCCGAAGCCTTTGCCGATGGGTTCCGGCAAAGCGCCCACCGCACCTGCCGCCACAGTGCCTTCGAGAACTTCAGCCAGCGCGTCCTCACCCGCGAGGCCGACACGAAACTGCGTCCCGCGCACGGCCGCAATCGCGCGCGGCGTGCGGATACGGAAGAGGCCGCCGCCGGTTCCGAGCGGGGTCGCGCTGGTCTCGGCCTTCCCGGTCTCGACAGTGAAATCATAATCGATACTGTTCGTCAGCAGGAAGCGGCGCAGCTGGGTGATCCTGAGGCGCGTGCGTGTCGGCAGGCTGGTGCGCGAGCCGTTGGGCAGTCCCAGCGTGATCAGCCCGTCACCCCCGGTCTCGATCAGAGTACCGGGCGTAAGCTCCCCGCCGTTCGCCAAGGCGATGGCTTGGCCGGCCTGCGTGGCGCGCACCGCGCCGCGCACCGAGAGAATGCGCGCGGTGAGCGGCTCGGCGCGCAGCAGACCGAGCGGAATGCGCAGCTGCGTTCCCACCGGAACCCGGTAGACGTTGGCAATCCGGTTGATCCGCTGGACCTGGCCGACCGCGGCCATCGACGTGAGATAGCGCCTCGCCAGCGCGTAGAGATTGTCGCCGGGCTTCATTTCGTAGCTGATCGATTCCGGCTCCGGCACGGGGGGTGCGGCATTGGCAGGACTGCCCGCCAGAACGAGCAGCCCCGCGCAGGCGACCGGCAAAGCGGCACGCAGGGGGGCTTCGTGCCAGCCCGGACGTTTCGGTCTCAACATGTCTCCAGCCTGTAGCCGTAACCGAAGACGGTTTCGAGCCGGTACCCGTTGTCCGCGCAAAGCCTCAGCTTTGCGCGGATGCGCGAGACATGCATGTCGAGTGTGCGCGTGGAAAGGTCCGCCATCGATTTCCAGATCCGCGCCATGATATAGCGGCGCGAGAGCGGTTTGTGCAGGCTGTTGAAGAACAGCAGCGCCAGCGCAAATTCCTTGCTGGTGAGCATGACATCACCGTCGTGGAGGCTGACGCGCTCGTTGCGCAGATCGAAGCGGTAGGGGCCGAACTGCTGCACCTCTTGCCGTGGAACGACCTGCGATCGTCGCAACAAGGCATCGACCCGCGCATTGATCACGATCGCGCTTTCCGGTTTGACGATAAAATCGTCGGCTCCGGCATTGAGCGCGGCGGCGATATCCTCCTTGTCCGAGCGGCTTGTCAGCATGATGATTGGCGGGGAGGGCGTGATGTTGGCGCGCGCCCAGCTGACGATCTCGATCCCGCTGAGATCGGGCATGTTCCAGTCGAGGATCAGGAGGTCGAACGTATCGTCGCGCAGGGCCGGCAGCACATCGCTGCTGCGCGCAAACGGCACGCAGCTGTGCCCGCCGGTGGCCAACACCTGCGTAATGAATGTGATGCTGGCCTCATCGTCATCGACGACACCGATCCGCATGGGCGCACTTTCCAGGAAAACTTCCCCCTGTCTCTAGACCGCCAGCGCTTCAGCGCCATGCCAATCGGCGCATTTTACACCCATTTACATGCACTCTCCGTCGGTCTCGCCTATTGCCAAGGCAGGCCAAGCGTTCGGGCCAAGGCGCAACTCCGTCACAGGACGGCATCACGTCCGGGCGCCTTTTGTGTCGTATTCCTGTGTGTTGCATTTTCCTTGTCAGGATCTTCGGCGTGGAAAACCGAGTTTTGCCCTTGATCATCCAGAGGTCATCCCTGTCACGGGGTCTTGTCTTCGGACTGGCAATTTCGGCGATCCTTTGGACTGCTACTTTCGGCATCGTCCGCACGCTGATCTGATGCTGCAGGAATCAGGCCCCGCAGGGTGCCGGTACTGCAAGCCTGCCACAACGAGCCCGTAACGGGTCGCAACAGTTAGGGAGCACCAGTGTCGCCGCGCTGGTGCTCCCGCCCTTTTTGCTCAGTTAGTCAGGGCGCTTCGCCTTCAGCGTTCACCATGAACTTCGCACGTCCTGCTCAAAAATACGCGCGTGGGATCAGTCCGTTGGCATAGGCGCCGCGTTCCAGTTCCTCACGGAAATCGGGATGGGCGATGGAGATCATCGCTTTGGCGCGCTCCGCGACCGGTTTGCCCTTGAGGCAGACCATGCCGTATTCGGTCGCGACATACATCACATCCGTCCGCGGCACTGTGACGACCGTGCCGCCAGGCAGATCGGCCACCACGCGGCTCTTGCGCTCGCCGTGCTTCTCATATGTCGAGGGCATGCAGAGGAACCCGCGGCCGCCCTGCGATTCATAGGCCGCCCGCACGAAGCCGAGTTGCCCGCCGGTGCCGCTGAAATGCCGGTGGCCCGAGGATTCGGAAGCCGCCTGCCCCTGCAGATCCATCTGCCCGGTGCTGTTGACCGAAAAGACATTGTCGTTGCGCGCCACGACGCTTGGCAGGTTTGTATGGTCGACTGCGCGCGCCTCGAACGCCGGATTGCGGTCCAGCGTCGCGTAAATGTCTGCCGAGCCGATGGCGAACGCATAAACCGCCTTGCCCACGTCTATCTGCTTGCGCGCGGAATTGGCCGCGCCCGACTTGACCAGTTCGACCACGCCCTCGACCATCATTTCGGTATGGACGCCAAGGTCCTTGGCCCCCGCTCCGGCAATCGCGCGCCCCACCGCATTGGGCAGCCCGCCGATGCCCAGTTGCAGGCAGTCCCCATCGCGGATTTCCGCCGCCACCAGCTTCGCGATGGCAAGATCGACCTCGCTCGAAACCGCGCCCGGCAGTTCGGCCGGAGCCGCGCCGTCGCCCTCGATCACGAAGTTCACCTCGCTTTCGTGGACCGCGTTATCCGGCCCGCAGCACCACGGCAGGCTGGGGTTCACCTCGACGATGACCACCTTCGCCTTTTCCACCAGCGCGCGCATGTAAGAGGCGGAGATGGAGAAATTGTAGAAGCCGTTGTCGTCCTTGGGGCAGACCTGAAACACCGCGATATCCACCCGTTCGATGAAGCGGCGATAGAGATCTGGCCATTCGCCCAGGTTCAGCGGGATGTAAGTGCAGCGCCCCGCATCGAACTGGCGGCGGTCATAGCCGCTGAAATGCCAGCTCGCGTTCAGGATATGCGTGCCATCCGGATCGGCAGCCTGAAATGCGCGCGGGCGCACGGTCAGGCAATTTCGCACTTTCACGCCGCGCAGCTCGTGCGCGCGTGCCGCCAACGCCTTGTCGAACACGTCGGTCTGTGTTGCCCCGAACCCGTAGTCGAGCCACATGCCCGATTGGACCAGCGCAGCGGCTTCTTCGGCGGTTATCAGCGCAGGCATCAAGCGCGACGCCCCGCGCGCAGCAGCCAGAATGCCGCTGCAAACCCGCCCGCGACGAGAAGGCTCAGCCATAGCTGGCTGGCCAGCGCGGGCTGCAGGCCCATGAATACCAGCACCGCGAGCATTGCGGCAATCGCGAACAGCGTGCCGAACGGGTGGAACCACATGCGCAAGGTCAGCCGTTCCGGAGCTTCGCGCTCGATCCGGGCGCGTATCCTGAGCTGCGCTGCCGCCACAAGCAGATAGAGCAGGATCATCGTGACGCCAGAGGAATTGACCAGAAAGCTGAACACGGTGTCGGGCGAAAGCCGCTCCGCCGCGAGCGCACCATAGGCAAACAGGCTCGCGGCAATGATCGCACGCGCGGGCACCTGGCGCCCGCTCAGATGCACCAGCCAGTAGGGCGCATCGCCGTGCCGCGCGAGGCCGAACAGCGCGCGCGAGGTGACATAGAGCCCGCTGTTGAGGCACGAGAGCACCGCCACGAGCACCACCGCGTTCATGATCGTTTCGCCACCGGGCACCGCCATGGCCGCCAGCGTGGTGGCAAACGGCGAGTGGCCGGGCACCACCGAGGTCCACGGCACCACCGTTACGATGAGGCCGATGGCGAGCACATAGAACACCACGATGCGCAGCGCGACCGAGACGGTCATGCGTCCGATGACTTTGGCCGGATCGGGCGATTCCGCCGCTGCAATAGTCGCGATTTCTGCGCCGCAGAGCGAGAAGATCGTTGAGGAAACCGCTGCCAGCACCGCCCCCCAGCCCAAAGGCGCAAAGCCGCCATGCGCGGTGAGGTTGGTGATGGATGCCCCCTGCGGCGCGGTCAGCCCCATGACCCAGGCCCCGCAGAGCAGGCAGAACACGACGATCGCGGCCACCTTGATCGAGGAGAACCAGAATTCGAACTCGCCGAAGGAGCGCGTGGAAAGCAGGTTCACCCCCGTCATCAGCGCCATCAGTGCCACGCCGATCGCCCACACGGGCACGCCAGGCAGCCAAGTGCCGATGATCTTGGCCCCGGCAATCGCCTCGACCGCCACGACCACGACCCAGAAATACCAGTAGAGCCAGCCTGAAAGGTACCCGGCAAGGTGGCCGATTCCTGCCCGCGCGAAATCGGGAAAGCTCTGCACGCCCTCCAGCACGATGGCCATTTCCGCGATCATGCGCATGACCAGCAGGATCAGGATGCCCGCGATAAGATACGAAATAACCGCCGCCGGCCCGGTCAGCGAGATCGTGGTGGACGAGCCGACAAACAGACCCGCGCCGATGAT
>JBJXEK010000255.1:0-38309 GCA_046155055.1 Novosphingobium sp.
CGAGGCGGCGGTGATCAATCTCGCGGCCAATCTGGGCGGCTTCGTGATCAATCCGATCGTGCCGATCTACCGCGATGCCGAAGTGATCCAGATGCTGAGCGACAGCCACAGCCGCGCGTGGTTCGTGGCCGAAACGTTCCGCAACTACAACTTCGCGGAGATGGTCGACCGGGTGCGGCCGCATCTGCCCGAGCTTGACCACGTGATCTACGTCCGCCCGGTGGAGCGCACACCCAACCTTGCCGATCTGATCGCGCACGGCCGCGGCCTCACCACGCCGCTGCCCAAAGTCGATCCCAATTCGCTGAAGCTGATCCTCTACACCTCGGGCACGACCGGGCGGCCCAAGGGCGTGCTCCATTCGCACAATACCTTGGACCGCGTGGCGCAATCGAGCTTTCGCAATTCGGGCATCCCGGGCGACGTCACGCTGATGCCTTCGCCGGTCACTCACATCAGCGGCTTCAGCGGCGGGCTGGAAAAGCCGTTCGCGGTCGGCTCGCGCACCGTGCTCATGGAGGTGTGGAAAGCCGCCGAGGCGGTGGACCTTATCGACCAATACGGGGTGACCTCGACCGTCGCAGCCACCCCGTTTCTGCAGGAGCTCTGCGATGCGGCGGCGGCGAAAGGCAGCACTCTGCCCAGCTTCCGCCGCTTCGCTTGCGGCGGTGCGGCGGTGCCCTCCGATCTGGTCCATGCGGCGAATGGCCGGCTGGCTAACCCTTGCGCTTTTCGCGTCTATGGCAGTTCGGAAGTGCCACTGGCCACGCAGGGCATCCTGCCTGATGTAAGCCTCAAACTCGCTGCCGAAACCGATGGCCGGCCGCTCGATTACGAGCTGCGCCTGGTCGATGACGACGGCAACGAAGTGCCCCACGGCGCAGATGGCGAGATTCTCGCGCGCGGTCCGGCCATGTTCCTGGGCTATGCCGACGAGGCGCAGACCCGCGAATCTCTGACCCAGGATGGCTTCTTTCGCACTGGCGATATTGGCCGACTGACGCCGGACGGCGCGCTCGTCATCACCGGGCGCAAGAAGGATCTGATCATCCGCGGCGGCGAAAACATCAGCGCCAAGGAGATCGAGGACGTGCTCCACACCCATCCGGCGGTCAAGGAAGCTGCGGTGGTCTCGATGCCCCACCCGCGCCTCGGCGAAGGTATCTGCGCCTACCTCATCCCCATGGGCGAGCAACGGCCTGATATTTCAGCGCTGTCCAGCTTCGTCAGCGCAGCGGGTCTCTCCAAGCAAAAGTGCCCCGAGCGGATCGAATGGACCGATGCCCTGCCGCGCACCGCCTCGGGCAAGATCCGCAAGGACCAGCTGCGCGCCATGATCAAATCGCTGGCGGCGGCGGGGTGAGAGAAAAGTTCTCTCCCCTTGAGGGGAGAGAACTAAGGTATTCTACCCCGCGTTCGCCGCCTCTGCCTGCGCCGCCATTGCCGCGCCGATCGCCGCGCCGATTTCGCCAGGGCGCGGGTTGCGCCGCAGGGTCAGGCCGCCGTTGATCTGCAGGTTCTGACCCGACATGAAGCAATCGTCGCTCACCACCCAGAGCGCGGCATTGGCGATATCCTCCGAGGTGCCGACGCGGCCCAGCGGGTATTCCTTGATGAACGCATCAACAAGACCGGGCACCGCGAACGAGGCTTCGGTCATGGGGCTGTCGGTGAAGCCGGGCGAGAGCACGTTGGCGCGGATGCCTTGCGGGCCATACTGGTTGGCCACGCAGCGGATCAGCGCCTCAGACGCCGCCTTGGTGCCAATGTAGGCCGCGTGGTCATCGATCACGCACTGCGTGGTGGCCGAGGAAATCTGCACCAGCGAACCGCCATGCGGCATCGCGCGGACGAAGGCGCTCAGGAAATAGTGCACGCCCTTGAACTGCAGCGCGATGATCTGTTCAAGTTCTTCCTCGGTGATGTCGTGCAGCGACTTGAGCAGGCCCCAGCCAGTGGCGTTGATCGCGATATCGACTTTGCCGTGCCGGTCCAGCACCGTCGTCGCCAGCGCCTCGACATCGGCCTTGCGGCTGAGGTCGCACAGCGCCCAGTCTCCCGCGATCACCCCGGCAAATCGCTTGAGCTCATCAGCCTTGCGGCCTGCAACCACCACCTTGGCACCGGCATCCGCCAGCGCGCGCGCAATGTGCTGCCCCATGTTGCCCGCGCCCGCCGCGCCGATCACGACGGCGACCTTGCCCGAAAGATTGGTCATGGAGGTCAGTCCTTTGCTGTCAGGAACGTGGCAGTGGCGACACCGTCGGGTCCGTAGACCGGTTCGGACAAGTCGCAGCGATACTTGCGTGTAGCGGCACCCAGAATGGTGAACCCGGCGAGATGAGCGCCCATCTTGTAATACGGCTCGGCGACGAGATGCGCGGCCAGATCCTCGGCAGTCTCCCACTCCTCGAACACGTGGATACGGCCGGGATGGTGGGGATCGAGGCTCCACGCGTAGTGGCGGCACCCCTTCTCCGCCAGCGCCATGTCGATCAGCGGTTTGGCATCGGTCAGGACCGCATCGCGGACTTCCGGCGCAAAATCGATCTCACCTGAGATAACTACGATCATGATCTTACCCCTTCAACACGACAAAGCTGCGGCTCTGGTAGAGCCAGGTTCCATCCTTGCGGACATAGTGATCCTGGTAGCGGCCCACGGTACGCCGCAGATTGCCCTCGAGGTCTTCCAGAACTTCACTGGTGTAGATGCGGCCGGTGGCGCTATCACCGTCGATCTCGAGTGTGCCGACCTGCGAAAAGAACGCCACGAAGGCAAAGGTCGACATCGCGCCGGTCCACAGCCCGACAATCGCCTGCCTGCCCTCGACCGGGGTCCCCATCAGGTCCCACGAGGCGTCATCCGCCCAGAGCGCGCCCCAGTCCGCCGCATCGCGCCGGAACACGGCATCGGCGTAGCTTTCATGCAGCGCGCGGATTGCGAGCTGGTCCTCGATCGGTCCGGTAATCGCCATTTTTCTCTCCCAAGGGTGCCAGCCTATGGCGATTCCGGTTCATGCAAAACTATCATTTCCGCGCGCTGCCGCCTCGTCACTTTTGCCTATTATGAAACGGCGCGTGCTCGGGCATACCACGCAGTATTCTGGGCCTCACAATCATGCGGAGAGAACGGCAATGGATCTGGGTCTGAACGGCAAGAAAGTCATCATGAACGGCGGGGCCCGCGGCATCGGCCTCGAAATGCTCAAGCTGTTCACCGCCGAAGGTGCAGACGTCGCGTTCTTCTCGCGCGATCAGGCCAAGGTCGACGCGGCGCTCGCCGAGCTCGCCGGCAATCCCGGGAAAGCGCATGGCGAAGCCTTCGACATGACCGGCAATATCGACGGCTATGTCGCCTGGCTGAATGCCACCGTCGAAAAGCTCGGCGGCTGCGATATCTTCGTCAACATGGCTAGCGTTTCAGGCGCAGGCGCCACGCAGGACTGGCAGAAGTGCCTCGACGTGGACATCATGAGCGCGGTCAAGGGCATCGAGACCCTGACTCCGGCGCTTGAAGCTTCGGGCAATGGTTCGATCCTCGTGTTCTCGTCCACCGCTGCGGTCGAAACATTCATCATGCCGCAGGCCTACAATGCGATCAAAGCCGCGCTGATCACTTATGCCTCGCAGCTCAGCCAGGCGCTTGCGCCCAAGGGTATCCGCGTCAACACAGTCTCGCCCGGCCCGATCGAGTTTGCCGGCGGCAATTGGGAAATGATCAAGGGCGCGATGCCGGACTTCTACAACAGCATCAAAGCACAGATGCCGATGGGCCGCCTCGGCGCTCCAGACGAAGTGGCACGCTCGGCGGTGTTCCTCGCGAGCCCCGCCTCGTCCTACAGCACCGGCGTCAATCTGATCATCGATGGCGGCTTCACCAAGCGCGTGCAGTTCTGATCCAGCAGGCACAGCGCCATGGTGATGACCCCGCTCGAGCTCGCCCACACCATGCTCGCCTGCATCGATGCGGGCGACTGGGCCGGGGTGATGGACATTACCCACCCGGACTACGTGGTCCACGAACCGCCGGAGCTTCCCTTCGGCGGCGACTGGAAGGGCCGCGATGCGCTGATCCGCCTGTTCCCCCACGTGTGGAGCTACTGGGACGATGTGGTGGTCGACCGCCTTGGCATCCTCTCGGATGAGAACTACTTCTGCCTGCAGCTGCGCATGACGATGACCTCGAAGCTTACCGGCAACCGCATCAGCACCTCGCTGGCAGAGACGACCCGCTGCGTGAATGGCCTGATGGCCGAATACACGATTCACTACCACGACACGGCGCTCGTCGCCCGCGAAGCCGGCCCCCCGCGCCCCGGCGCAGTCAAGCTGGAGAATTGAAATGGACCGCCTGAAAGGCAAAGTCGCGATCGTCACAGGCGCAGCCAAGGGCCTCGGCGCGGCGGACGCGCGGTTGTTCGTGGCCGAGGGCGCGGCGGTGATCCTGGCTGACGTGGACGACGCGGCCGGGTCTGCGCTCGCGGCGGAACTGGGCACGGCGGCAGAATATCGCCACCTCGACGTTACCAATGAGGCGGCTTGGACCGTGCTGATCGCCGACGTGGTCGCGCGGCACGGACGGCTCGATGTACTGGTGAACAACGCGGGCGTGGTCGAATTCGGCGATCCCGAAACGCTGACCGAGGCGAATTACCGCAAGATCATGGCGGTCAGCATCGACGGCGTGGTGTTCGGCACCAAACATGCCATTCCCGCGATGGCCGCGAACGGCGGCGGCTCCATCGTCAACATGGCCTCGATCGCCGCGATCCAGGGCGAACCGACTTTCGCCGCCTATAGCGCCGCTAAGGGCGCAATCGACGCCTATACCCGCGCCACCGCGGCGCACTGCATCAAGCACGGGCGCGGCGTCCGCTGCAATTCGGTGCTCCCCGCCGGGATCGATACGCCGATGGTGCGCAGCCTCGGCGGCAAGCTCGCCGATCTCGGCGCAGCCGCCCCGGCGCACGACAATGCCTCGGCCACCAACCGCCTTGGCGAGCCGGTCGACGTCGCCAACCTCGTGCTGTTTCTGGCCTCGGACGAAAGCCGCTTTATCAACGGCCAGAGCCACGTAATCGACGATGGCGCGTCGATTATTTCTGGCAATACAGTGCCGCGCGAAAACTGAAACCAGCCCCCCGCCCCGGCCTGCCTATCACTTTTCAGTCTTCTCAAGTAGAGCGCGGACCGGGCATGGCTTGGCCCGATTTGACGGGCCGGGAATGACCGGCCCGGCAGGCCGCAAGCCGGGGGAGACGAAGGTGCAACTGAGCCGCGACGAATTGCTGCGTGCATATCGCCAGATGAAGTTGATCCGCGAATTCGAAGAGCGTCTGCACGTCGATATCCAGACCGGCGAAATCGCGGGTTTCACGCACCTTTACTGCGGGCAGGAAGCTGTCGCAGTCGGGGTCTGCGAGCATCTTTCCATCGAAGACAAGATCGTCTCCACTCACCGCGGCCACGGCCACTGCCTGGCAAAGGGTTGCGACGTGGACGGCATGATGGCCGAGATCTGGGGCAGCCGCGAAGGCCTGTGCAAGGGCAAGGGCGGATCGATGCACATCGCCGATGTCGACAAGGGCATGCTCGGCGCGAACGGCATCGTCGGCGCGGGCGCGCCGATCGCGGTAGGCGCGGGCATTTCCTGCAAGATCGACGGAAAGGGCCACGTCGCCATGGCCTTCTCGGGCGACGGCGCGTGCAACCAGGGCACCACGTTCGAGGCGATGAACATGGCGGTCGTGACCAAGGCCGCCTGCATTTTCGTGTTCGAGAACAACCACTACTCCGAGCACACCGGCTTCGAATACGCAGTCGGCACCAACAAGGATATCGCCAGCCGCGCCGAAGCTTTCGGCATGAAGGTGTGGCGGGGCGACGGCACGGACTTCTTCTCAGTCTATGAGACCATGCGCGAGGTGCTGGAATACGTGCGCGTGCCCGGCAATGGCCCGGCGGCGGTGGAATTCGACACCGAGCGCTTCTTCGGCCACTTCGAGGGCGATCCGCAGCGCTATCGCGGCCCGGGCGAGCTCGACCGCATCCGCGAGACGCGCGATTGCCTGAAGAAGTTCCGTCAGAGCGTAACCGAGGCCGGCTTGCTGACCGGCGAGGACCTCGACGCGGTCGATGCCGATATCATGCAGACAATCGAAAACGCGGTCGCCCGGGCCAAAGCCGCCGACCGGCCCAAGCCTGAGGACGTCCTTGAAGACGTCTACATTTCGTACTGAGCCGGGGAGCGGACCAATGGCCAAAATGATGTACCGCGAAGCCATCCTCTCGACGATTGTCGAGGAAATGGAACGCGACGCCAATGTCGTGGTGCTGGGCGAGGACCTGGTCGGCGGCATGGGCACTGCGGGCGGACCAGAAGCCATCGGCGGGATCTGGTCAACCTCGGTCGGCCTGTTCGGCAAGTTCGGCGCGGACCGCGTGATCGACACGCCGATTTCGGAAAGCGCGATCATGGGCGCGGCAGCAGGCCTTGCGCTTACGGGCAAGCGCCCCGTGGCCGAACTGATGTTCGCCGACTTTATCGGCGTGTCGCTTGATCAAATCTGGAACCAGCTCGCCAAGTTCCGCTACATGTTCGGCGGCAAGACACGCTGCCCCGCGGTGATCCGCATGGCCTATGGCGCCGGCTACAACGCGGCGGCACAGCACAGCCAGGCGGTCCACCAGATCCTTACCGGCATGCCCGGTCTCAAGGTGGTGATGCCCACCACCCCGGGAGACGTGAAGGGCCTGCTGCGCACCGCGATCCGCGATGATGATCCAGTGATTTTCCTGGAACACAAGGCGCTCTACGGCGTGAAAGGCGAAGTCTCCGACGACAAGGACTTCATGATCCCCTTCGGCCACGCGCGCCTCAGCCGCGCTGGACAGGACGTGACGATCGTCTCCACCGGCCTGCTGCTCGGCTTCTGCGAGGCTGTCGCCGACAAGCTTGCAGCCGAGGGCATCGGTTGCGACGTGATCGATCTGCGCACGACGAGCCCGCTGGATGAGGAAGCGATCCTCGATTCAGTGGAAGTCACCGGGCGACTGGTGGTGGTCGATGAAGCCACGCCGCGCTGCAGTCTTGCGACCGATATCTGCGCGCTGGTCGCGGAAAAGGCTTTCGCCAGTCTCAAGGCTCCGCCGCTCGGGGTCAATCCGCCGCACACGCCTGTCCCGTTCGCGCGCGAGCTGGAAACCGCGTATCTCCCTTCGGTCGCCAAGATCGAAGCGGCGGTGCGCAAGGTCCTCTCCTACCGCTAAGGAACGCAGAGTCATGGCCGATATCCGCCCGTTCTGCATGCCCAAGTGGGGCATAGAAATGACCGAGGGCACCATCGCCGAATGGATGGTCAAGGAAGGCGATGCCTTCACCCGCGGGCAGATCCTCTGCCTGATCGAAACCGACAAGATCACCAACGAAGTCGAGGCCGAGTACGATGCGGTGCTGAAGCGCCTGCTCGTGCCGGCAAGCGACACACCGCACCCGGTGGGTGCGCTGCTCGGTGTGTTTGCCGATGCGGCTGCGACCGAGGCCGAGGTCGAAGCGTTCGTCGCCGCGTTCAAGCCCGCCGAAACCGGCGTTGCGGCCAAGGCAGGCAGCGGTGAAGCTCCGGCGGCAACCCCGGCAGCCGCGGCGGCGCCCACGGCTGCCACGCCCGCCAAGATCGTCACCAACCGGCCGATCAGCCCCGAAGCGCTGAAGCTGGCCGAAGTCGAGGGCGTCGATATAGAGCCCATCACTGGCTCTGGCCGGCACGGGCGGATCACCTATCAGGACGTGGTGCAGGCGATGCGCCCGGAACGCGCCATGTCCTTCAAGGGAACCGCGCCGCTGTCCGAAGAGGTCCGTGCGATCTTCGCCTCGCCGCTTGCGCAGCGGCTGGCCGCACAGCACGGCATCGATCTCTCCGGGCTCACGGGCACCGGCCCGCGCGGCCGCATTTCCAAAAAGGACGTGCTGGCGTTGGTTCCGGCACCAGCTGCAACCGCCGCGCCCACCTTTGGTGCGCCGTTCGTGGCGGTGGCCAACGATCCGGTGGTCCAGCCGTTCGACAAAGTACGCAAGATCGTCGCCCGGCGCCTCACCGAAGCCAAGCAGACCATCCCGCACTTCTACTTGCGCGTTTCGGCGAGCGTCGATGATCTCGTCACGCTGCGCAAAACCGCCAATCTGGTGCTCGGCACGAAGGCCTCGATCAACGACTATCTGGTCAAGGCCGTCGCCATGGCGCTGGTGCGCCATCCTGACGTCAACGTGCAGGTCCATGGCGATGCGGTGCACAGCTTCCCCCATGCCGATGTGGCCATTGCGGTCGCCAGCCCCAAAGGCCTCGTCACGCCGATCGTGCGCCAGGCCGACCGCCTGCACATCGCACAGATCGCCGCGACCACGCGGACGCTGATCGACAAGGCCGAAGCCGGCCGGCTGAGCTTCGAGGACATGGACGGCGGCACGTTTAGTGTCTCCAACCTCGGCATGTTCGGGATCGAGGCGTTCGACGCGATCATCAATCCGCCGCAAGGCGCGATCCTGGCTGTCGGCGGGATCAACCGCGTCGCCATCGAAACCGCGGGCGGCGATTTCGCGTTCGAAAGCCGCATCCAGCTCTCGCTCTCGGTCGATCACCGCGCGATCGACGGCGCGGCCGGCGCGCAGTTCCTCCAGACGCTGAAGGCCCTGATCGAGGCGCCGGAGAGCCTGTTCGCTTGACCAAACTGCCCATCCGGCAAGTCGCCTATTTCTGCGCTGATGCCCGCGCAGCGGCAGCCGCGCACCATGCCGCGTTTGGCTCGGGCCCGTACTTCGTGGCCGACAACATCCCGCTGGCCCGCGCTGTGCACCGGGGTACAGAGCGGCTGCTCGATCATACCTCTGCTTATGGCCAATGGGGCCCAAGTGATCAGGGAGGGGTGATGATCGAGTTCGTGCAGCAGAACAATCCGGGCCCCTCGCCCTTCCACGATCTCTACCCCGAAGGTTCGGGCCGCTACGGTCTCCACCATGTCGCGGTGTTTGTGGACGACGTCGATGCCGCGCTGGCAGACTTTGCCGCAAGGGGGGCGCCCGCTGCCTTGCGCGCAGAAATGGCGGACGGCTTTGTCTGGGCCTTTGCTGATACCAGCGCCACGCTCGGCCATATGACCGAACTCTATGCGCCAACCCCGTCGCTCACCGGTTTCTACGCGATGGTCGCCGATGCTGCGCGAGAAGGGGCGAAAGCGCGCGACCTTCTCACCACCATCAGGATGCGGTGAAAACCATGCCCAAGAACCGCTTCTGGCAACTCGATGCGCACCCGCAGGGGCAGGACTTCGCCAGCGCACTCTCGCTGCGCGAGGAGGACATGCCGCCGCTGGAGGACGGCCAAGTCCGCATCACCGCGCAGTGGCTTTCGATGGACGCGGGCACGCGCATGTGGATGGGCCCGCGCACCGATGGCTATCAGCCGCCGCTTCCGCTGGGAGGCAAGATGGTTGGGCTGGTGCTGGGCACCGTGTGCGAAAGCCGCGTCGCTGCCTATCCGGTGGGCGCGCTGGTGCGCGGCTTCGGGCAATGGGCGGACTATTCCGTCGTCACCCCCGCGCTGACCGGGCTCGATATTGTGGACACCGGCGTGGCCGATCCGCGCGAGCACTTCGGCGCGCTGGGCATGAATGCTTGGACCGCACTGGTCGGCGTGCGCGATGTGGCGTGCATCCAGCCGGGCGAGTGGATCGCGGTGTCAGCTGCCGCCGGGGCGACCGGCAGCATGGCCTGCCAGGTCGCGCGCAATCTGGGCGCGCGGGTGGTCGGCATTGCTGGGGGCCCGGCCAAGTGCCGCTATCTCATCGACGAACTCGGCGTCGATATCGCCATCGACTACAAGGCCGATGATATCGCCGCGCGGCTGGCGAACGAGGTTCCGGGAGGCCTGAATGCCTATTTCGACAACGTCGGCGGCCCGATCCTCGATGCCGTGCTGCCCAACATGGCGCTCTACGGGCGAGTGGCGGTCTGCGGACTGGTCGCCGCCTACGACAATGACGCACCGCTGCCCGGCCCCGCGCGTTATGATCAGGTGCTGATGCGGCGGCTGCGGATCGAGGGGTTCTTCATTCCAGACTATTTCGACCGTTCGGCAGAGTTCCTGCCGCCGCTGCGTACATGGCTGGACGAAGGCCGTCTCGCCACGCGCTTTGATGAAACCCCGGGCCTCGAGAATGTGCTCACGGCCTATGCGCGGATGCTCAGCGGCGGGGCCATCGGCAAAGTCATCGTGAAAGTGGCCTGACGCACGGGCCGCACCCCTACCAGGCGTGCGGCTTGCCGTTCCAGTTGAGGAAATCGCCCGTCGTCTCGATCGTCCAGTCGGCTGCGACCTTGCGGATTCCCCCCGCGCTCTCCTCAGGGGTGATTGTTGCAGAGGGGCCGCCCATATCGGTCTGCACCCAGCCCGGGTGCACGATCCCGACGATAACGCCGCGCGCCTTGAGATCCACGGCAACCGAGCGCATCAGCCGGTTAAGCGCAGCTTTGGACGCCGCATAGGAATAGTACCCGCCCATCGGCCAGGTCGAAGCGCCGATCTGGCTGGAGATGTTGATCACCTTGGCCCCCGCCCCGAGACGCGGCAAAAACGCCTGCAGCACGCGCAGCGGGCCCTGCACCATGATCGCGAAAACTTCGTTCCATGCGGCCCAGTCGGCGCTTTCCAGTTCGGGCGGGACATGCCCGGCGACACCGGCCACGTTATAGAGAATGTCGACCGGCCCATCGCCGGTGCTGGCGGCCCCGCTTTTGACGGAATCGTCGCTGGCGACATCGACAGAATGGATCGTCAGCAAACCGCCGGACGAGGCAGCCAGCGCCTCCAGAGCAGGGCTCGCCTTGCGTGCCAGCGCCAGCACGCGGTCTCCCGCAGCCACATGCTGCGCGGCCAATTCAAAGCCGATGCCCCGGGCCGCCCCGGTGATTGCGACTGTTGCCATGACGATTATATCCTTCCGATCCTGTCGCGCAGTTGGTCTGCCCAGTTGCCATAGGCATAGCACGTCTCGCTGCAAAATCATCCATGCAGCCGCCTTTTCTACTGCGGCGTATCGGCCTTGTGCGCCGCCGTGATCCTTACCTGCACGCGGTCGCCCAGCCCCACCCCTGCCGCCGTTTGCACAGCCACTTTCAGGGGCAAGAGATAGCCGCCATCGCGCGGGAAAAGCGAAGTGGCGGACGCAGCGCCTTGGATCGCAGCCTCGACCGGGACCACTCCCCAGCCATAACTCGCCTGCCGGGCGGCATAGCGAAGCTCGCCCACGTGTTCTTCCGGCACAGCAACGAACAGGAAGGGCGCAGGGCCGCGCCACTCGATGACTGTGCCGAAAAAGGCAATTTCGGCAAGGGGCGGATGCTCGGAAGCCTTGTCGCAAGCGCATCACGCGGCGCGGCAATGGGAAGCGGGCCCCATTGACGCGCAGCCAGATTGCGTAAACATGCGGCATGCAGTTCCCCAAAATCCTGCTTTCCCTCGCCGCTCTGGTCCTGGCCCTGCCTTGCGCGGCGCAGACCCACTCGGGCTTCCCGGTCAATGTCACCGTGCCCAAACCGCCCGCGCCGGTCCTGGCTGATGGCCGAACCCGGCTGGTATATGAACTGCACGTGACCAACTTCTATAGTGGCCCGGTCGAGATCGCCGGTATTGATATCGTGGCTGGCGACGCCGCGCTGGCGAGCTATCGCGGTGCAGGGCTGAAGGCTCTGCTGATGCCGGTCGGGTCGGAAGCGAAAGCGGATACCGTGCAAGTGATCGAGGGCGGCCGAACCAGCGTGGTTTTCGTTGATCTGACGCTTGAAGCCGGAGCGGTAGCGCCGCAGCACCTCCACCACCGGCTGCTGCTTTCGGTGAACATCGGTGAGGGGCAAAAGATTGAGCGGACAGTCGAAGGCATCGATGTGGACATCCAGCTCCCGGCCATGCAGATCGCTCCGCCCCTGCGCGGCGGGCGCTGGGTCGCCGCAAATGGCCTGTTCTCCCCCCATCATCGCCGCTCGTTCAACGCTGTCGACGGCCGTGAGCATCTGGCGCAGCGCTTTGCGATCGATTGGGTCCTGCTTGACGCAGACGGCCGCTTCTTCAGGAAGAACGCGGCGGCCAATACCAATTTCGCCGGCTACGGCGCAGAGGTCATTGCGGTGGCGGACGGGGTGGTTGCGCATGTCAGGTCTGATCTGCCCGACAACGCTGGCAGCAATCCCCAAAGCGGGCGCACGGTGACGCTGGACAACATCACCGGCAACACGATCGTGCTGGATCTGGGCGGCGGCCGCTTTGCGCTCTACGCGCATTTGCAGCCGGGCAGCCTCAAGGTGGCATTGGGGGATCGGGTCGCGGCCGGCCAAGTGCTGGCAAAGCTCGGAAACTCCGGAAACTCCGATGCGCCGCACCTGCATTTTCAGATGATGGACGCCAATTCTCCGCTCGGCGCCGAGGGCATACCCTATGCGCTAACCACTTTTACGCAGACGGGCGTCATGCCTGATCTCATCGCGCTCGATACCGGCAAGCCATGGCAGCCCGCCAGCACCGAAAGCGTGGTTCATCACGGCGAGTTCCCCGCCGACCAGGCGGTGGTTAGCTTCCCTTAAACGGAAAGAAATGCTGCAGCGTCAAAGCTGCAGCAATTGCTTGCCCTTGTTCGATCCCGAGAAGAGCCGCTGCAGCGTGGCGGGCGCATTTTCAAAGCCGTGCTGCACGTCCTCGCGGTAGGCGAGCTTGCCCTCTTTCACCCACTTTACCAGCCGCTTGCGGATGTCCGGGAACTCGCTGGCCCAATCGAGCACGATGAAGCCCTGCATGCGTGCGCGGCGGAACACGAGGTTGAAGTAGTTCTCCGGGCCTGCAGGCAGGTTGCCGGTCTCGTACCGGCTGATGCCGCCACAAATCACCACGCGCGCACCCGTGGCGATGCACGCCAGCATGTCATTCAGGATCGTGCCGCCGACATTGTCGAAGATCACGTTGATGCCGCCGGGCGCCAGCTCCTTGAGCTGCGCGCGGATCGGGCCTGCCTTGTAGTCGATCGCATGGTCATAGCCCGCTTCCTTGACCAGCCACTCGCACTTCTCCGGGCCGCCGGCGATGCCGATCACCGTGCAGCCGGCGATCCGCGCCAGCTGGCCGACGATCGAACCCGTCGCGCCCGCCGCGCCCGAGACGACCACGACATCACCCGCCACCGGCTCGCCCACCTTGAACAGCCCGCAATAAGCCGTGACCCCGGTGGTGCCGAGGATCGAGAGCATCGTCGTGGGCGGCAACTCGGGCATGGCGGGGATCAGCCCCTCGCCGTCGCTGATGACATATTCGCTCCAGCCGGTCGAACCCGCCAGAACAGTGCCAACCGGGAACTTGCCGCCGTTGCTTGCGACGACTTCGCTGATGCCCGATCCGCGCATCACATCGCCGATCGCCATCGGCGCGACATAGTCGGCGATGTTCTCCATCCAGCCCTTCTGCGCCGGATCGAAGCCGAGGTAATGGGTCTTGAGCAGCATCTGGCCAGGCCCGGGATCGGGCAAGGTCGCCGTCACCAGCTTGAGGTCATCATCAGCGATGGGGCGGCCGCGCGGATGTCCGTTCAGCAGCCATTGGCGGGTTTCAGTCATGCGGGCCTCTCCATGAAGCAAAATGTCGTCGCAAGACTAGCTTCAGCTTTCGATAAGCGGACCTAGCCAATTCGATGATGCCCTTCGGGGAATCAGGCAGTCATACCTGCCATGCGCGTCGCGAGCGCCGGATCGCGCGGATCGGCCCAGTCCTGCCGCGCCGCCCATGTCGCAAGGCTCGCCGGGCGGTGCTCGAAGTGCCGCGCCATCTCCGCCGGATCGACCACCAGCGGCGACTGGTCCTGCACGTTGTACCAGCGGTAGAACGCCGCCATGCCGTCGTAGATCGAAAGCGGTTGCACATCGGGCGATCCGGTGACGAGCAGGCTCATCGCCGAGGCAAAGGCATCGGGCGTCAGGCTCTGAAAGGAAATCGGCTGGCCCGCAGCCTTGCTCAGCGCCGCTGCCACTTCATCACCGACCAGCGCTTCCGGCCCGCCGACACGGTAGCGCCCGCTGGGCAGATCGGCGCGCACCAGCGCCTCGACCATGAACCCGGCCACGTCATCTAGGCAGATCCACGAAATCTTGAGATCGGGCTTCGCGGGGTAGGCGAATATACCCTTGTTCACGATCGATGGCTTGTTCCAGCTCCGGATCATGTTGTCCATGAACACGCGCGACTCGATGATCGCCCATGCGCACCCGCTGGCTGCAATGGCGGCGATGATATCGCGCCGCCCGTCCATCGCCGGGCTGCCGATATCCGCATCGGCAACATGGCAGCTGGTGTGGAAGACGATTTTCCTGACGCCGTTGGCGTGCCCCGCTGCGGCAAGATTCTCGCCCATCTGCCGCGCACGGTCACGGTCGAACACGAAGGGCAGGTGCGCAACGATGCCGTCCATCCCCGCCGCCGCCGCGATCATCGAGGCTTCGTCGTAGATATCGGCGGCTACCGTCTCAACCGCCGCAAACTCGGTGCCCGCCAGCGCCTTCGGATTGCGCAGCGCGGCCACCGGAGTGAGGCCTGCGGCGATCAGCCGCGTCAGCAGCGGATGCCCCTGATCGCCAGTGGCGCCCAGCACCAGAATGCGTTTCATCGCGTTGGCTTCCTTATTGGTTGGCAAGACGCGCAGCCGCGCGCCCCGCGATGCACCCGAACGTGAGGGCCGGGCCCAAAGTCCCGCCTGCCCCCGCATAGACGCTGCCAGTGGGGCAGCTGATCACGTTGCCCGCGCCGTAGAGGCCGGGAATCGGATCGCCTTCGACATCGAGCACCTGTGCAGCGGCATTGGTCCGCGCGCCGCCATTGGTGCCGAGCGCGCCGAGTTTGATCTCCACCGCGTAGAACGGCCCGTTTTCAACCGGTCCCAAAGTGGCCGCAGCACCGGGGCGCGAGCGATCGCCGTAGAAGTGATCGTAGCGGCTCACTCCGCGCCCGAAATCGGGATCCTCGGCCACTGCAGCATGGCTGTTGAAGCGTTCGACCGTGTGCAGCAATTGTGCAGCATCAACGCCGATCTTTGCGGCAAGAGATTCCAAACTGTCCGCCTGAAACACCCAGTCCGGCAGCGCATCGAAGGGCATGACAGGCCCCAGCGGATAGCGCGCGCGGTATTGCGCATCGAACACCAGATACGCCGGCATGTTGGGGTAATCATAGGTTGCCGGATCAAACACGTGGAACGCGCCCGCAAGCGAGGAATAGTTGTTCGCCTCGTTGCAGAAGCGTTTGCCCGCGCGGTTGACGAGCAGGCTGTGCGGAAGCGTGCGCTCGATCAGCACGGGCATGCTGCGCTGCTCACCGCCCGCCCACTGCGCGCCGCCGATCGAGAGCGTCGGCACCCACCACGCGCTGGTCATGTTGCCGAGCGCGGCACCCGCCGCCATCGCCAGCTTGAGCCCATCCCCCGTATTGCCCGGCGGCGAAGCAGGCGCTTCGAGCGGGCCGCGCAGAAAGGCCTTTTTCAGGCCCTCGTTCCATTCGAACCCGCCGGTCGCAAGGATCACGCCGCGCGTCGCATGGATTGTACGAGGATCATCCGCAGTGGCAAACATGGCCCCAACAACGCGGCCCTGCTCAATCATCAGCTTTTCGGCCCTCCAGCCGAGCTGCGGTTCGATCCCGCGCGCAAGGCATGCCGCCAGCAGCCGTCCGACCAGCGCTTGCCCGAAGCCGCGCAAATCCTCCGCCGCGCGGCGCTGCAATTCGGCCGGATCGACAAAGCCTGAACTGCCGCCCAGCGGCGTCTCACGCAGCATCATCCGGTGGATCACGCCGTCGCCGAACACCTTGTCCGCCCAGGGGCCGAGCGTCTTGTAGTCGAACAGCTCGTTATCGAGCGCCCGCCCGCCATCGGGCTTGGCCCCGGGCCGGTCGAGGTAATAGTCCGGATAGCCGGGCAGGATGCTGACATCGAGCGCACCAGCACCTTCAAGAAATGCCAGTGCTTCCGGTGCCTCGCGCACGAAGGCGCCCAGCACCGCCGGGTCCATCTCGCCGTGATCGAGGCTGCCGAAATAGGCGAGCGCTTCGGCCTCGCTGTCAGGCAGGCCGGCTGCTGCCATGCGCGGGTTGTTTGCTGCCCAGATAATCCCGCCCGAAATCGCCGCAGTGCCGCCCAGCCGCGCGCCCTTCTCGGCGATCATGACCCGCGCGCCGCCGTGGTGCGCAGCCAGCGCCGCCGCCATGCCCGCCGCACCCGCGCCGATAATCAGAACATCGGTCTGGTCCATGCGCTCAAAGCCCCCCGGTCACGAACAAGCATTGCCCTGTGACCCACCCGGACGCGGGCGAGGCAAGATAGAGCGCGGCGGCGGCGATATCCTCCTCGCGCCCGAAGCGCTGCAGCGGGATGCCGATCATCTCGCGCAGGGCCTCGCGCTTGGCCTCGTCGTTCGTGCGCATGCAGTCGTTGAAGTTCTCGGTCGGGATCGGCCCCGGCGCCACTGCGTTGACGCGTATCCTGGGTGCCAGTTCGCGCGAAAGCGTGGCGGTAAGACTGTTCACGCCGGCCTTGGCGGCGGCATAAGGCCCGTTCTTTATGTGCCCTCCGAACGAGGCGCGCGAGGAGGTGTTGACGATCACCCCGCCCGCGTCACCCATGGCCTTCGCGGCCACAACCGCGCCCATCCACACCGCTTTCAGGTTCAGATCGACTTGCGCGTCCCAGCTTTCCTCGCTGGTCTTGGTCAGATAGCGCGGCGTCCCGTCGGGGATGCCGCCCGCATTGCTCACCCAGATGCCGACAGGGCCCAGCTCGGCCGCCGCGCGCGCAGCCAGCGCTTCGAGCGCGGCCATGCTGGTCGCATCGGTCGGTACCGCAATGGCGCGGCGGCCCAGCGCGCGGACTTCTGCCGCCACGCCCTCGATATCCGCCGCTGTCCGCGCGCCCAGCGCCACATCCGCCCCGGCTTCGGCGAGCGCAATGGCGATGGCGCGGCCGATCCCCTTGCCCGCGCCGGTTACCACGGCGACTTGCCCATCAATGCGGAATGCGTCCAGAATACTCATGCCATCGCTGCCTCTCGTTGCATCTGCGCGACCCGGGGATCGTTGGGATAGGTCCATTCCTCGCCGATAACCTGTTGGACGGCGAGGTGCGGGGGCACGTTTTCGAGCCCGATCATCTTGTCGCAGCTCTGATGGAAGCTGTAGATGCGCGCTTCCTGATAGCTCAGCGGCACGCTCTTGAAGCCGTCGCTCTCCATCGACTTCTGGATTGCCTCGCCGAACTGGGTGTCCTCGAGAATGACCTGGCTCATCTGCCGGCCGCCCTTGCCATCATCGACAGTCCACAAGTCGGGTGCCGGCCCGTCGCCCCAGTCGAGCATCATGGTGATGAGTTCGAGCCGCGTGGTGCCCAGCCCCGTCGGCCAGAAGATCAGCGGCGGCACGAAGAAGCTCGAAAGCGGGGAAACCCAGTTGGGAAACATCGTGTAGCTTTGCGTACAGGTGCGGCCCAGTTCGCCCACCGTCTCGATCATCCTCCACTCTGGCGGGCTGTCGAGCAGGCGCATGTGCTCGCGGCTCGTATCCTTCGGCCCTGGCGCGATCATTCGGGCATGGCCGTTCGGATAGATGGTGTTAACATTGCGCTTGAAATCGACCAGCGGCGCCACCGTACCGGGATGGATGAACGGCACATGGTAGACCTCCATGTTGGCTTCCATCGCCACCTTCCAATTGCACTGCAGCTCGAACGAATGGCGTGCAGCGAGCCGCACGTTGCCGAACTGGAACTCGTCCCACTCGTCCGCGATCGGCCCCATCCACTCACGCAAGGACATCGCGCCCGCATCGAGGTTCACATAGATCAGCTTGCCGAACATCTCGCAGCGCACCGCGATAAGGCTGCGGCAGGACTTGTCGAGACTGGTGAAATCGTGCGCCTCGGGCACGCCGACCAGCTCGCCGTCGGTCTTGTAGGTCCAGTTGTGATAGCCGCACATCAGGCGCGGGCTGCGGCCTCTCTCCGCAGTGACCACCGGCGCGCCGCGATGGCGGCAGGTGTTGTAGAATGCGCGGACCACTCCATCCATGCCGTGCACGATGATCAGCGGCTGGCCGGCGTTCTTCCACTGCATGAAGCACCCGGGACCGGGCACTTCATCGAGATGCGCGGCAAAAAGCCAGCTTTTCTTCCAGATGTGCTGCTGTTCGAGGTCGTAGTATTCCTGGGACGTATAGCGTCCGGCAGGCAGGTCAGGCAGGTGCGGAAAGCCTTCGGGCGGGGCGTTGCGCGTGGCTTCCCATTCCATCAGCCGCTTGATCGTCTCGACTGTGTTCTGATCCAGCATGCGCCGGTCCTTCCTGTCTGCCTGCCGCTCAGGCGTTAGCCCGAAATGACCGACTTTGCGTCGTCCACACGGATCGCCGCGCCGTTGATGAACTTGCTCTCGTCCGAGGCGAGGAACAGCACCGTATGGGCAATGTCATCGGGCTCGCCGAGCTTGGTCTCCCCCGGACCGGTCAGGGCTTCGGGATCGCGCATCAACGCGGCCTGTCGGCCAACCTCGATCACCATCGGCGTCAGGATGCCCGCCGGGTGAATGCTGTTGCAGCGAATGTTATAGCCCTGTCGCGCGCAGTGGACCGCCACCGCCCGCGTCAACGCCTCGATCGCGCCCTTGGCCGCGCAGTAGGCCGCCACCGCGCTCTCGCCCTGCACCGAGGCGATAGAGGCCATGTTGACGATCGAGCCGCCGCCCGTCTCCTTCATCACCCGCACCGCATGCTGGCAGCCGAACCACGTGCCGTCCGCGCTCACCGCCATGATGAAGCGGTAGTCCTTCTCGGTCTGCGTCTCGATATCGCCCAGTTCGACCACGCCCGCATTGTTCACGAGGATATCGAGCCGCCCGTGCCGCGCGACGACATCGTCGACGACCACCTTCCACTCCGCGTCGTGGCGTACATCGTGGTACCGAAACTCGGCCATATCGCCCAGTTCGGCGGCCAGCTTCTCTCCGTTGGCCCGGTCCACGTCGGTCAGGATCACCCGCGCACCCTCGCGCACGAACATGCGCGCATCCGCCTCGCCAAGGCCCTTGGCCGCGCCAGTGATGATCGCGATCTTTCCCTCTAGGCGTCCACGCTTTTCGGCCATTTCGGCGCTCCTCTCATTATTGCCAAGTTCCCACCAATTCACCCCGGATGCTAGGTGAGGTATCCTAGCAAAATGAGGGAGAGCGCCGTGCCAGAAACGGGGGCCGTGACGATCGAGGAAATGGCCGCGCGCGAGGAAATCCGCGATGTGCTGCACCGCTATTGCAAGGGCATCGACCGGCGCGACTGGGCTTTGGTACGCTCCTGCTTTGCGGATGATCATGTCCACAGGCATGCCACCATAGAGGGTTCGGCGGACGACTTTGTGCGGCTCGCGAGCGCGGTGCTGAGCACCATCCCGGCCACGCACCACACCGTCGGCAACGTCCACTTCGCCTTTGCCGATGACGGCCTGAGCGTGGAGACCGAGGCCAATTTCGTCGCCTACCACCTGATCGAAGCCGGCCACATGGAAGGCACCCCTGTGCCAACCGGTGGCAAGGCGACCGACTGGATCGTTGCGGGCCGCTATTGCGACCGCCTGGAAAAACGCGGCGGTCAATGGATCATCGTGCGGCGGCAAGCCTGGCACGATTGGGAACGCGTCGATCCGGCAAACACATAAATAGCCTTCTCCCCTTAAAGGGAAAGGGTTGGGAGAGGGGAACACCCCGAACCTCACAAAAAGGGAGAAGATCGATGCGACTGAACGGAAAAACGGCCCTGATCACCGGCGGCTCCTCGGGCCTCGGCGCGGCCATGGCGACGCGCTTCGTCGCCGAAGGGGCATCGGTCGTGATAGCGGACATCGACGACGCGGGCGGCGAGGCGCTCGCCGCCGAGCTCGGCCCCAAGGCCAGCTACATCCACCTCGATGTCACGCAGGAAGCCGACTGGGCCAGCGCGGTGGACAGGATCGCCACGCTCGATTGCGTGATCAACAACGCCGGCATTACCACCGCAGGCAATATCGAGCAGGTGACGCTCGAACAGTTCCGCCACGAGTTCGAGATCGACGTCGTCGGCGTGTTCCTCGGCTGCAAGTACGCCGTTGCCAAGATGAAGGCGCCAGAGAATCAAGGGAGCGGCGGCTCGATCATCAACATGTCCTCGCTCGCCGGGATCAAGGCAACCGCCGATCTGGTGGCCTACAACGGTGCGAAGGCAGCGGTCGCCATCATGACCAAGTCGATCGCCGCGCACTGCGGCAAAAGCGGATACGGCATCCGCTGCAACTCGATCCACCCGGGCGTGATCCGCACCCCGATCCTCGACAAGGTCCTCGCGCAGGTCCCCAACCCGGACGAAGTCTACGCCGGTTGGGTCGCCGTCCACCCCATCGGGCGCATCGGCACGCCCGAGGAAATCGCCGCGATCGCGGTCTACCTCGCCTCCGACGAATCGACCTTCACCACAGGCGCCGAATTCCGCATCGACGGCGGCAGTTCAATCTAGAGTGGTCGCTATGAACCGCATTTCATTCGCCTCGGGCATCGTGCCCGAGAGCGGGCCCGTCGAGACGATTCTGGCGGCGGCGGCCGGCGCGTTCGATGCGACGGGGCTGTGGGTAGAGCCGGAGCACTGGACCGAGACGACCACCCGCGAGGCCCGCACCGCGCTGGCCGACACGGGCCTCGAATTGCTCGATGTCGAAGTCATCTGGATCAAGCCGGACAGCGACATGGCGCAGCACAGGCGGGTGATCGATATCGGCGCAGCACTTGGCGCGAAGAACGTGCTCTGCGTCTCCTCAGCCCCCGACATGGGCATGACCGCCGCGAAGCTGACAGCACTGTGCCAGCACGCCGAAGGCTCCGGCATGCGCGTGGCGCTGGAGTTCGGCATCTTCACCGAAGTGAAGAACCTCGCGATGGCCATGGCTGTGCTCGATGCCGTCGCGCACCCATTGCGCGCGCTGTTGATCGATCCGATCCACGTCGACCGCTCGCTCAGCCCCATCGCCGATATCGCGAAGGTCCCGCCCGAACTGCTCCCCTACGCGCAGTTCTGCGATGCGCCTGCCACGCGTCCCGATCCGGCAGACTTCGGCGCGATCATCACCGATGCCATCGACCTGCGCGAACAATGCGGCGAAGGTGGCCTGCCCCTGGACGCGCTCTACAAGGCCCTGCCGCCAAGCATTCCGCTCAGCATCGAGCTGCGTTCAAAGGCGCTGCGCGATGCCTTCCCCGACGCGGGGGAACGGGCGAAAGTGGTAGCGGCGGCAACACGCCGCTGGCTGGCCGGGCGCGCCTGATTCCCGTTTATTTGTGCGCGCTGGCCTTGCGCACAAACGCTGCAATATCGTCGTGCAGCAGCTTGAGCGAAGGCTCATGCGCATAGACCATGTGGCCCGACGGATAGTAGTGGAAGTCGATATTGCCGCGCAGGTCCGCCGGGATCGGCAGGTGCCGCATGGCATACTGCCCCTCGGCATAGGGTGTGGCGAGGTCGTAGTACCCACCGAGCACAAGCACTTTCAGCCCCGGATTGGTCTTCATCGCGTTCGCGAGATCAGGCAATACGTTCGCCGCGCCCGAAACGGGTGAAGACGCCCCCGGCGGCTGGTGCGCGAGGTTCCAGTCGCCCACGTCGGCATAAAGCTTGAACGCCTTGCCCTCTCCATAATGCAGGCGCGTGCGCACATAATCGTTGAAGGCCGAGACATAAGCCGAACTGATGGCGGTCGCTTGCGGATCGTATTCCGCCTCCCGGCTCAGCACATCGAGGCTTGGTCCGGCGAACCGCGTATCGAGCCGTCCCACCGTCAGGCCCACCTCGTCCGACAGATTGCGGGTGAACTGGCCGACATTGATGCGCAGGTTTGCCTTCAGGATATAAGCGGTGGATAGCCCGGTGTAGCCTGCCAGCTTGGCGGCAATCGCAGCTCGCTGGTCCGCTGGCAGGTCTGCGCCCTGGATCAGCGCTGCGGCATACTCGGTGGTGGCGAAATGCTGCACTTCGGCGAGGAACTGCTCCAACTGCGCCGACCGTCCGCCAGGGAGACGATTGTGATACCAGGCCGTCGCCGCGAATGTCGGCAACATCACGATATAGGGCAGGTCGTTGCCAGGGTTGAACTGCGGCGCATCCCCCCAAAGATCGAAGTTCAGCGTCGCCGAAAGCATCATCACGCCGTTGAGATCGATCGAATCGCTGTTCTGCAGATCCGCCGCCATCACCGCAGCGCGCGGCGTGCCGTAGCTTTCGCCGAAGACGAACTTGGGCGAATTCCAGCGCTGGTACTTGCTCAGAAACTGCTTGATGAACGCGCTGAAGGCTGCGGCATCGGCATCGATCCCATAAAAGCTCTTTTCCTTGTCCTTCCCGGCGATGCGGCTGAAGCCGGTGCCGGGCGCATCGATAAACACCAGATCGGTGACATCGAGCAGGCTGGAGGCGTTGTCGATCACGCGGTAAGGCGCAGCCGGGGTGTGGGCCTCGTCCGCCGTAACCACCCGCTGCGGACCGAATGCGCCCATATGCAGCCACACGGTCGAGGAGCCTGGCCCACCATTGAACAGGAACGTGATCGGCCGGTCCGGCGCGGGCGCGCCCTTCTTGAAATAGGCGGCATAGAACATCGAAGCTTCGGCGGGTGCTTCGTCCTTGTCGGTGCTTGGTGCCCGCGGGGCAGCGTCGTCCCAGTCCTTGGGATGCACTACCAGCGTCCCCGCCGCCGCACGGTAATCGATCCGCCCGCCGCCGACCGTGACCGAGCCTTCGCTTAGCGCTTCCTCGGGCTGAAACAAACCGGCGCGATCCGGCGATGCCTTGGCCGCCTCGGCTGATTTCGCCGGAGCCGCGCTCTCGGCCGGCTTTTCCGCCATGGCGGCGGACGCGAGGCCCAACAGCAGCGCGCATGACAACAATCCGCGAACCATTCGCATCCGCAACGCACCCTTTGCTTAAATCAGAGGCAAAAAGTTGCACCGCAGCGGCGGTTTTGTCCAGCTTTGCCCGCACAAGGGGAGGGAAGAGGGCCGGGCCGAACGCGCTACCCCGCCGAAGGCCGATGCGCCGTATCCGACCAGTCTTGCCGCGCGACCCATTGCGCCAGCGTTTCCAGCTCGATCCCGGGCAAGCGTTCCATCATCGCCTCGGTGTTGACCTCGAAGGGCTTGGTCGGGGCGTTGTTGTTGTAGTTGTAGAACGCGGCAATCCCAGCCGAAAACGGCCCCCGCTCCTCTTCCGCCATCGAATCGCCCAGCGCGCCCACCAGCAGGTCGCCGAATTCCTCGGGAGTGCAGGGGTCATACTTGATCGTGTGGCCGAAGTGGTCCGAGAGGATCTGCGCCACCTGCGGCGGCAGCAGCCGCTCGGGTCCGCCGATGTTCATCCATGTCCCTTCCATGTCCGGCCGGTCCATTGCATGGATCATGATCTTGGCGACATCATCCAGGCTGATCCAGTTCGCGCCGAGCGTCGGCTTGTGCGGATAGACGTAGCGGTGCTCGTGCATGATGAACGGCCGCGCCCAGTTGGTCAGCAAGTTGTCCATGAACAGCACCGAGCCGAACACCGTGGCCGGAACGCCGGAGCGAAACAGCGCATTGATGCCGGCCGTGTTGCCGGCATAGCTGAAGGCATCGCCGGGCTTGTCCGGGATCCAGCTCGATGTGTTCCACACGAAGCGCTTGGCATCGACTTCCTTGGCCGCCTCACCGATCCATCCGGCGAGCTCGGCGCGGGAATCCCTGAGCTGCAGCGGGTGGTTATAGAACACCGCGTCCGAGCCTTCGAGCGCCTTCACATACGTCGTGCGGTCGTAGAGATCGATCACGCGCGTTTCGATATCGGCATTGGTCGGCCCGAGATCAGGCTGTTCATTGCGCGAGAGCGCACGGACCGAATGGCCCGCCGCAACGAGTTGACGGACTTGCGCCAGGCCCTGCCGGCCGGTTGCGCCTACGACGGATACCAGTGCCATTTCACATCTCTCCTATAGTAAAGCTGCCCAGCTCTGCGGCGCGGTGCAGCCGTGATGGGTGGGCTAGCTGCGGATCGCGCTGGCCCCGTCGACGTTCAAATCGGTGCCGCTGGTGAAGCTCGAATCCTCGCAGCTCAGAAACACAATGGCCTTGGCCACTTCCTCGGGCGTCCCCACGCGGCCCATCGGATGGGCCGCGGCCATCACCTGCTCGATCTGTTCGGGCGCCGCGCCGCCTGCGTTGAGATAGCGGTCGTACATCGGGGTGCGGATCGCGCCGGGATGCACGGTGTTGGCGCGGATATTGAGCCCGCGCTCGGCGCAGTCGAGCGCGACCGATTTCGTGAGGTGCGTGACCCCGGCCTTTGAAGCGCAATAGGCCGCCATGCCGCCCGCCGCTCGGTGCGCCAGCATCGAACCGATATTGACGATGGTCGCCGGCTCGCCGGACGCCGCGAGAGCGGGGATCGCCGCGCGGCAGCCATAGAATGTGCCGGTGAGGTTGATCGCAATATGCCGGTTCCAGCTGTCGAGATCGACATCGACCGTGTTGCCCGGCTCGGAAATGCCCGCGATGTTGCACAGCGTCGTCAGCTTGCCAAAGCGCGCCAGCGTTGCTGCGACCGCCGCTTCCCACTGCGCCAGATCGCGCACATCGAGCTGCACGGCATCGGCATTGGGGCCGAGCTCGGCTGCATGTGCCTTGGCTTTGTCCAGCTGCAGATCGCCCAGCATAACGCTGCCGCCTTCGGCCACGATCATTCGCGCAACGGTGCCGCCAATGCCTTCCGCGCCGCCGGAAATCAGCGCGACTTTGCCCGACATGCGGCCCGCAGTATCGGCCATAAATCAGCGCTCCAGAATCGCGACGCCGGACAAGCCCGGCGCGCCATACACATGGCTGTAGGCTGTCTTCGGCGCGTTCGGCACCTGCCGCCCGCCGCCCCGGCCGCGCAGCTGTACGGTGTTTTCATAGACCTGCCGCAACCCCGAAGCACCGATCGGTTCGCCGCAGGCCAGACACCCGCCGTCGGTGTTGACCGGCAGTTTACCGCCGATTTCGGTGCGACCCTCGCGCAGCCAAAGCTCCTGATCGCCGTCCTTGCAGAAGCCGTTCTCGGCCATATGCATGATTTCCGCGCCGGATTCGGTATCCTGCAACTGGGCGACCGAAATGTCCTCTGGCCCGATGCCCGCCAGCTCGAACGCGGCCTTGGAGGCCAGTATCGTCGGCTTTCCACCGTTCTCGATATCGACCGAAGGCGAAAAGACCTCGAACGAGCCCGGCGGACGCGTGCGCACCGCGACGCTGGCAATCTTCACAGCGTCTGCGCCGAGTTCGCGCACCTTCTTCCCGCTTGCCAGGATCAGCGCGACAGCGCCTTCGGCGGGCGCGCAGAACATGTATTTGGTCAGCGGATCGTTGACCATCGGCGCGTTCAGGATCGTTTCCAGATCGACCGGCGAGCGCCGCCAGGCGTGATCGGCATGGACACCGTTGCGGAAGGCCTTCTCCGCCACGCGGCCCAGTGTCTCGCGGCTGATCCCGTAGAGCTGCATGTAGCGCTGGATCTTGAGCGCGAAGAACTGCGTGGTCAGCATCATGCCGGTCTGTCCGTACCATTCGGGCAGCCCGTAGTCCTTGGGCTTGGCATTGAACGCGCCGCGCGGGTGCTTGTCGAAGCCGACCGCCAGCGCCACGTCGAACTCGCCCGCCGCGATGGCATTGCGCGCCGAGGCGAGCGCGCTGCCGCCCGTGGCGCAGCCGTTGTTCACGTTGATGAACGGCAGGCCGGTGAGGCCGAGCTCGTTGACCATGATATCCGCGCTGCCCGCTGCGGCCGAGCCGCCATAGGCGCAGCCCACGTCGGTCCATTCGATCCCGGCATCGGCCATGGCCTGCCGCACCGCGAACACCCCCTGATCGCGGCCCGAGCGCCCGTCAGTGCGGCCGAACGGGTGAATTCCCGCACCGATGATATAGACGTCTTCCATCACGCTTTCTCCGGCCGAAAGGCATATGTGGCGCGGGTCGCGTCAAACGGTGCGACCACGAATTCCATCGGCATGCCAAGCTTCAGATGTTCCAGCACTGCGCCCACGATGCGCGTCTCGACGATCACCTCGCCGGGCAGTTCGACATAGCCGAGCAGGAACGGCACGAACGGTTCGGGCCCTTCGTAAGGTTCCTTGGGCTGGAAATCCTGCCGGGTCCAAGACCACAGCGTGCCCCTGCGCGAGAGCCGGACGGGTTCGACGCCCTCCGCCGCATCCCCGCTGGGAAAGGGGAACACGATCTTGCCGCTAGGCAGCTGGCCGCCGATCAGGGCAGGCTCAGCCTCCTGCGTCCAGAGATTTGCCGCGATGGGCTCGAGAGTCTGGGTCATGATACCTTCCTGCACAGGCGGACTTGCCGCCCCGCCGCAGCATAGTGGCAACAAATCCACGGTGCGACGATGATTGAAAATACTAGGACGCCCGTGCTGCCCATAGCGTTTGTGGTAGTTCTGGCCCCCGCCACGAGCGCCTAACCTCGCGTCAGACGCCGCAGGTCAAATGCCTTGGGTCAGATGGCTTGGGCCTAATGCCTTAGGATCATGTGGGATGGGAGAGCGCAGCAACTACCGCTATTTTGTGCTGGCCACGCTCACCGTGGGCGGCGTGCTCAATATTGCCGACCGGCTGATCCTCTCGATCCTGCTGGAGGACATCAAGCATGCCTTCACCCTCACAGACACGCAGATCGGGCTGATCACCGGGCTCGCCTTTACCGCGCTCTACATCACGTTCGGCATTCCCATTGCCTGGTTGGCAGACCGCACCAACCGCCGCACGATCATTGCGCTCTCGATCGCCACATGGAGCCTGATGACCGCGCTGTGCGGCGCGGCGACAGGGTTCTGGACGCTGTTCCTCGCGCGCATGGGCGTGGGCATCGGCGAATCCGGCAGCGGGCCGGCGGCGAGTTCGTTGCTCACCGACTATTTCCGGAAAGACGAGCTCGGCCGCGCGATGGGCTTCTACTTCCTCGGCCCCACGATCGGCACCGCATCGGGCCTCATGGTCGGCGGCTACCTTGCGCACCTGCTCGGCTGGCGCATGGCGTTCATGATGCTCGGCATTCCCGGAATCCTCTTTGCGCTTTTCGTGTTCTTGACGATCAAGGAGCCGACTGGCTGCGAAAAGCGCACGCCGCCGCCGCCCACCGAGAACTTTGCCAGCGGTCTCAGGGTCTGGCGCGCCGGGATCGCCTCCCTTCTCGGCAACCGCCTTTACATGGCAGCGACGCTCGCCTTCGCCTGTATGATCGTGATCGGCTACGGCTTCGCCACCTGGCTCGCGGCGATCATGCTGCGCAATTTCGCGGTCTCGACCGCCGATGTCGGGTTCACGCTCGGCCTTGCCTTCCTGCTCGGCGGCATTCCTGGTCCGATCCTCGGCGGATACATCACCGACGCCCTCGTTCGCCGTGACACCCGCTGGCGCGCCTGGCTCCCTGCGCTCGCCACGCTGGCGTGCCTGCCGATCTTTCTAGCCTGCCTGCTGAGCAAGAGCCTTGTCGTCTTCCTCGGCCTGTTTTCGCTGGGCTATCTCGTGTTCCTTATCGCGCAGGCACCCACCGTCTCGCTGATCCAGCTTTCGGTACGGCCGGACGAGCGGGCCATGGCGATGGCGGTGGCGATGCTGTTCAACAACCTCATCGGCCAGGCGCTCGGCGGCTTCCTCATCGGGCTTGCCAGCACCGGGCTCGGCCCCGCGCTGGGAACCCATGCGCTGGGCACAGCGGTCATCGCCGTCAGCGCGGCGTTCGGCCTGCCCGCCGTGCTGTTTTATCTGCACGCCGCCCGGTCCATTGAACCAAGCCCCTCAAAATGACCAATGGCCCATCGCCCTGCATGGCGTAGACTGCAGCCAACCCCAAGGGAGAGCGGGCATATGGTCGAAACCAAAACCGGGCACGACCGGTCGAACGGAATTTCCTACAACGCGGTGATCAGCGCCGACACTGTGCCGCCGCCGCCCGTCTATCTGGAAGACTCGCCCCTGCCCGGCGGCGTCACCAAAGTCGCCACCCACCGCTACTGGACGCAGCTGGAGCACGAGCGCGAGGTCGAGCGGCTGTGGAAGCGCGTGTGGCAGATGGCTTGCCATGAGGACGATATCCCGAACGTGGGCGATACTCACGTCTATGACATCGCCGGCATGTCGTTTATCATCGTGCGCAATGCACCGGGTGACGGCCCGGGCGCGGTCAAGGCCTTCCCCAACGCCTGCCTCCACCGCGGCCGCGCGCTGTGCGACGCGCACCGCAAGGGCCTCAAGGTGCTGCGCTGCCCGTTCCACGGCTGGTCGTGGCAGCTGGACGGCAAGCTCAAGGAAGTGCCCAGCCACTGGGATTTTCCCTCGGTGACCGAAGAGGAGTATGCGCTACCGGCAGTCTCGGTCGGCCACTGGGGCGGGTTCGTGTTCATTAATCCGGATCCGGATGCCGAGCCGCTGGCCGATTATCTCGGCGATATCGACCGCCATTTCTCGCGTTCGTTCACCAAGCGCTACAAGGCCGCGCACATGGTTAAGCGCCTGCCGTGCAACTGGAAAGTGGCGCAGGAAGCCTTCATGGAATCCTACCACGTCGTCGGCACGCACCCCGAACTGCTACCGAATTTCTCCGATACCGGCTCTAAGTACGACGTCTGGCCCAATATCAGCCGCGCGATGTCCGCTTCCGGCCCGCCGAGCGAGCATACCGGGCTGACAGTTCCCGATCAGGGCGCGTTCCCCGATGGCAAGGCCTTCATCAGCTTCAAGCACCCGCTCAGCCAGCACCTCTATCGGCGGCTCGAAGAGAACCGGGTCGAGGTAACGCTCCCGGATGGCAAGACCGGCGTGTTCGATGCCGCCGCAAACCATCTCGAAGGCGCGGTGCAATCGGCTGATCCGCAGCTGTGCAACTGGATCGGCGGCAAGATCCCGCCGGGTGATGAAGACACCCCTGCCCGGTTCGACAGCGCTACGCCGCAAGCCTTCCGCGAGGACGCCGCACGGGCCCGCCGCGATCTGCTGCGCGGCGACTTCGGCACGTATATCGATGCCGTGAGCGATGCCGACATGATCGACGCGATCTTCTATAGCGTATTCCCGAACCTGCACCCGTGGGCGGATTTCAACCCGATCTTCTACCGCTTCCGGCCCGACGGCAACAATCCCGAGCAATCGCTGCACGAGGTGATGTACATGCTGCCGGTGCCCGATGGGAAGGAGCGGCCCGCCCCGGCCAAATGCACCTTCCTCGATCTGGACGACGACTATACCCAGGCGACCGAGTTTGGCAGCTATCTCAACAAGATTTTCAACCAGGACGGGGTTAACCACCGCGCGGTGCAACAAGGATTGCACAATCATCCCAAGGGCGAGGTGATCTTCGCCAGCTATCAGGAAAGCAAGATCCGCGATTTCCATGCCAAGCTGGACTTGTGGCTCAGCAGCGAGAACGCGCCCCGGAGCAAATGAAGAGCGCCGTGCCCTATGCGGCTTAACTGCAACATGGGGCACGGAAATCCGCCATTGCTCACCCTTTTTGATAGTTGATGTTCGCCTTCCAGTCCCTAGCGTATCACTCGGGATTGTCTGTACATAAACCAGCAAAAACAGCGGGATATGTACCGGCCAAAAGCTGGGAGGATTACTATGGGCTTGAGGAAATCGGCGTCACCATTCCGTATCGCGCTGTGCGCGAGTGTTGCGGCCACATCATTGGCATTGCCTGGAATGGCGCGAGCCGAGGCTGCGGCTGATGCTGCAGCGGCGGAGGCTCCTGCCCAGGCCGAAGAGATCACCGTGTTCGCCCGGCGTGATGCGGAATCGCTGCAGAACGTGCCGCTGACGATCACCGCGATCGGCGCGGCCACACTCGCCAAGTACAACGTTACCAAGCCGGCCGACATTGTCAGCCGCATCCCCACCCTCAACGTCCAGATCGGCGGCTCCGGCGCAGGCGCGCAGATCAGCCTTCGCGGTGTCGGTTCGTCCAACATCTCCGCCGCGTTCGACAGCGCCGTGGCGCTCGATTTCGATGGTGTGCAGGTTTCCACTAACCGCCTGTTGCAGGCTGGCTTTGCCGATCCGGCACAGATCGACGTGCTCAAGGGCCCTCAGTCGCTTTACTTCGGCAAGAGCGCCTCGGCAGGCGTTCTGCAGATCCGCTCCGCAGATCCGACCAAGACTTGGCAGTACGGTGCCACCGGCTCCTATGAATTCGAAGAGAAGGGCTACCTGGTCGGAGGATACATCTCCGGTCCGCTGAGCGACACGTTCGGCATCCGCATCGCCGGCCAGTACAACGACGTGAAGGAATACGTCAAAATCAACCCGACGACCCCGGCGAAGCTGCGCAATCGCGGCCTGACCGATTTCGTCGGCCGGGTCACGCTGCAGTGGGAGCCTTCGAGCGACTTCACCGCCAACCTCAAGGCAACCTACACTCGCAACACCAACGATGGCGCGATTGGCACCGCGGACATCTCGTGCGGCAAGAATGGTCGCGCCGATGAAGTCGTGCTGTTCTCATTCCTCGGACCGAACGCTATTGCCATTCCTTCGAACGCAGACTGCAATCCCTTCGACAAATACGTCACGACGTCGGATCCCTCGCCAGCGCTGGTCGGCAAGTTCCCCGAGGGCAGCGGCGGTGCCAATGGCAAGTACCCCGGCCATCCCTTCGGCCAGACCAACTTGTTCTTCACCCGCCTGAAGATGGATGCAAAGCTTGGCGACGGCCTGAAGCTGGTTTCGACCACGGGCTATATGAACCTCGATTCGGTCGACTTCGATTCCTACAGCTATCTCGGCGTTGGCAAGGCGTTCCGTCCGAGCGGGCTGCCGCTGGTGCTCGCCGCGCTTGGGCCATTCTCTGCCCCCGCGCTTGATGCGATCAACACCGTGGGCTCGCCCCAGGGCGTTGGCGGCAGCGATCCCGTCAACAAAACGGCCCAGTTCACGCAGGAACTGCGCCTTGTCAGCAGCTTCGATGGTCCGCTAAATTTTTCGCTCGGCGCCTTCTATGAAAGCCGCGTTATCAAGTTCAACACCTCGCAGCAGGCGTTCAATGCCTCGCTGCTGTTCCCGGATCCTGTGACAGGCAATACGTTCGACTACTTCAAGCGGCATCGCACGAAGACGAACACCTACTCGCTGTTCGGCAGCGCGAGCTACGACATCACCGAGCAGCTCGAGCTGACCGGCGGTGTGCGCTACACGAAGGAAGACAAGGTCAATACGATCGTCATTCCCTACATGCACCAGTTCCTGTCGACCGTGTTCGGCTTTGTATCCAGCGGCTTCGCCACCCCTCCGATCAAGTTCAAGGACAACAACTGGTCGCCGGAAGTGACGCTGCGGTACAAGGTCACGCCCGATTTCAACGTCTATGCAGCCTTCAAGACCGGCTACAAGTCGGGAGGCATCGACAACAGCGCGCTGCCTTCGAGCAACCTCGCCGACTTCCTCATACCAGCGAAATTCGAGGCAGCGGCCAGCGGCCTGCGCTTCAAGTCAGAAACCAGCAAGGGCGGCGAAATCGGCTTCAAGTCGCAGCTCGCCAACCGCACGATCACACTGAACGCCGCTGCCTACTACTACGTGTTCAATGATCTGCAGGTGCAGAACTTCAATGCAACGACGATCCAGTTTGTCACGGCAAATGCCGGCCAGTTGACCACCAAGGGCATCGACATCGATTTCAGCTGGCGTCCGCCGGTTGACGGCCTGCGCTTCACGGGCGCGCTCGCCTATACCGACGCGAAGTTCACCAGGGACTTCTTCACCGGCACCGGCCCGGATGGCAAGCTCGGCACTGCCGACGATCCGAACATCAAGGGCCGCCGCGCTGCGCGCGCTCCGGAGTTCGCCGGCAACATCGCGTTCGACTACACCGCGCCGCTCAGCGACGCGCTGGAACTCGGCCTCTCCGGCAACCTCGCTTACAGCGGCAAGTATTTCACCCGGCAGGAAAACTTCACCGACTACCAGCAGCCTGGCTACGCAACGATCGACGCCTCGATTTCGGTTGCTGCGCCTGATGGAAAGTGGAAGCTGGCGCTGATCGGCAACAACATCACCGACAAGATCTTCGTCAACACCTCGGGCGGGCGTCCGTTCCTCGCCGGTGCGGGCAATGGCCTGCCGATCGGCGATGACGAAGTCTTCACCGTGAACCGGGGCCGTCAGGTCTTTGTGCAGGGCACAGTCAAGTTTTGAGCTGAAATCAGTTCCAACCGGGCAAACCGGATTGGATTATCTGCCGCCCCGGGAAACCGGGGCGGCACTTTCTTTGGGCGGTGCGGCCTCACAGATACCGGCTAATTCCAGCGGCAGGGGATCAAACCCATCCTGCCCTGCCCCGTTCGGCGAGGCTGGGCAGGGGCTAAACGGATTTTGCAGAGATAGAGTTCAGGGATTTCCTACGCGGCCAAACCCTTTCACACTGCGCAAATCGTTCTGGGAACTCGTCGGTCACGCGCTGCGTAGCGGCAAAGTCTCCCCTGTCCGCAACTGCAGAAAAATCGCGTTAAATTAGAGTGCTATCAGCCACAATCGAGGGTGACACCCGGTCACTTGTGTCACCCCGGATCAGATGGGTGCGCGCCTCACTCAGGCGGCGCTGACCCGGACTGGGATCGCGCTTTGCACCGGCATGCCGGTGATCGGGTCCATATCCACTGCGTCGTCGATCAGGCGGTTGGTCGATCCGCCTTCCACGCGCACCTCGTCCTTGCCGGCATCGTCGCTGCCCCAGGCATGCGACATCGAGATCACGCCGCGTCGCACCTTGTCGCTCGCCTGCGTCACCGCGTGGATCGTCGCGACGCGCGAGGTGATCTCGATCACGTCGCCTTCTGCAATGGCCAGCGCGGCCAGATCGTCCGGATGGAAGAACGCCGGGTTGGTCGGCATCTTCTTCTTGAG
Source organism: Novosphingobium sp. (assembly GCA_046155055.1). Taxonomy (GTDB): domain Bacteria; phylum Pseudomonadota; class Alphaproteobacteria; order Sphingomonadales; family Sphingomonadaceae; genus Novosphingobium. The sequence continues at coordinate 33,036 of JBJXEK010000255.1, forward strand.
GAACTCGGAAATGTGCCCGTTGCTGTTGTAGCGATGCTTCGAACGGCGCGAGATCAGGCGGAAATCGAAGCCATCCTCTTCCGGCCGAGCGGTGGCATAGCCGGAAAATGCTGCGGGCATCGCACCGGCGCCAAGCTGGAATTTGTGCGCAGCATCGGGATCGGCCGGCGCGATTGTGGCGTGCGCTGCGGGATAGAGCACCGGGCCACCGGGCGTGTCGCTCGCCTGCGAATCCGCGCGCGCCTGGCTTGGTTTCACGAGGCAGCCATGCGAAATCAAGTCGAGCATCGTCATCTTGTCCGGCACCGCGTCCATCGGGCAGGGGCCCCCCGGTAGCTTCAGTTCCAACCCGAGGTGCTTGGCCAGCCACCACAGCATCTCGTACTCGTCCATCGTGTCGCCTGGGGGCGGCACCATCGCCTCGGCGTAATGGGCATAAGGCTCCTCGCAGAACGGCTGCGAGACATTGTTGATGTCTTCCCGCTCGAGGCACATGCTCGGCGCGAGGATCACATCGGCCCGCTTCGCGCTGGCCGACATGAACGGATCGACCTGCACGAACAGCTCCAGCGTTTCCAAGGCCTTGCGCACTTTGCGCTGGTTCGGGAAGGCGATTTCGGGATTGCCGCCGATCGAGATCAGCACTTTCACCTGGCCCTCACCGGGGGTGAGGATCTCGTCCGCCAGCACCGGGCATGGCATTTCGGTGCCCAACTTGCCGATGCCGCGGATACGCGACAGAGCAAAGCCTTCGCCGAACATCGCCATCGGCGGTGCGACTTGCGCCTTCTTCGGTCCCGCCGCAAACGGCATGAACACCATAGGATTGGCGACCTTGTCCCCCGCCTGGTTGAACCGCGCGCAAACGATGTTGAGCGCGGTGACAAGGTACTCGGTGAGCACGCCTTTGCCTGCCATTTCCGGACCGGTCCCGGTCACGACCCGGCCCTTCGCAGCCTTGGCAAACATGCGCGCCGCTGCCACGACTTCCTCAGCGCTGATCCCGGCGCGTTCGGCGGCCACGTCGGGGGTAAAATCCTTCAGCGCCTCGGCCAGTTCATCGAACCCGTCGACGTAAGCGGACACAAAATTGCGGTCGTAGAGCCCTTCCTTGATGATCACATGCAGCATGCCGCCAAGCAGCGCGGGGTCCTCGCCCGGCTTCACCTGAAGATAGAGGTCGGCGAGCACCCCGGTGTCGCTCTCACGCGGGTCCGCGACGATCACCTTGAGCCCGCGCGCCTTGGCATCGCGCAAACGGCGCGAGGGCGAAAACGGCGGGACGCCGCCGCTCGGCGTATAGTGCGAGACCAGCGGATTGTTGCCGACGAACATGACTACGTCGGACTCTTCGAAGTTGTTCGGACCGCCCATCCACTGGCCGTAGCGCGATGTGGTGAAGACCTTGGCCGGCTGATCGACGGTGACGCTGGTGTAGTAATTGCGCGTGCCGATCGCCTCAGCCAGCGCGTAAGACGTGCCGAGCACCGCGCTGTTCTGGAAGGCATTGGTGCCGCAATAGAGCGCCACGCTGTGCGGCCCGTGCTCGGCAATCACCGCCTTGATCTTCGCTGCGATACCGGCAAGCGCCTCGGCAGTCGAGGTCTCCACGAACGGCCCTTGCTTTTGCCCGTCCTGCCGCACCAGCGGGCGCAGGATGCGTTCGGACACATTGTGCATTTCGGGCATCTGGCGGCCCTTCACGCACGTGTAGCCGTGGAACAGCGTGTTCTCGGGATCGCCGCGCACGGCCGTCACCTTGTCATCGACCACATCGACCAACATCGCGCAGCTGGCGTGGCAGAAGCGGCAAAATGTGCGGAGGGTCTTCTCGGTCACCTTGGATCTCCCGGATTTTCGACGCAAGTTATCGGCAATCCTGCGGGCCGCACACTCCCCAAAGAGAGGGGGGGCAAAAAGACAGCTGACCAGTCATTTCCGCCAGTACCTTTGCGGGGCGATCTGGGCTTGATGCTGCAAGACGCAAGACAGGGTGAGAACATGACGCAGAACCGGCACTGGATTCTGGCCAAACGGCCCATCGGCAACGGCTATGCCGACGCTTTCGCCTTGTGCAAGGAGCCCGTGCCGGTGGCGGGCGAGGGGCAGATCGTGATCGCCAACAAGGTACTCTCGATGGACAGCGGCACGCGCATGTACATGACCGACCGCGAGGACAGCTATCAGCCAGGCACGCCGCTGGGCGACAAGCTGATCGGTACGGTGCTTGGCGTGGTGACTGAAACGCGGCATCCCACCTACGCTGTGGGCGACCGGGTGCGCTGCTATGGCCAATGGGCGGACTACTCGCTCGTCGATCCGGCCACGACATATTGCACCCGGCTCGATGACGCGCATGCCGATCTGAAAGAATACGTCGGGATTTATGGTGCGAATGGCTGGACCGCTTATGTCGGTGTGGTCGAGACAGGTGCCGCGAAGGCGGGTGAGACCTTTGTCGTCTCGGCGGCGGCGGGCTGCACCGGGATCATGGCCGGCCAGATCGCCAAGGCGCTGGGCTGCCGGGTGATCGGCATTGCAGGCGGCGCGGCGAAATGCGCGCTGCTCACCAGCGAATACGGTTTCGATGCGGCGATCGACTACAAGGCCGGCGACGCGGCAGACGAACTGGCGCAGCTGTGCCCGGAGGGCATCGACCTCTATTTCGACAACGTCGGCGGAGAGATCCTCGATGCGGCGCTGGGCCAGATGGCGCTATACGGGCGGGTGGCGATCTGCGGGCTTCTGACGAACTATACGGCGCAAGGGCCGGTGCCGGGGCCTTACCGGTTCGACCAGGTGCTTATGAAGCGGCTGCGGATCGAAGGCTTCTTCTCGCCCGACTTCTACGCGCGCGAGGCGGAATTCAACCCGGTGCTGGCACGCTGGCACGCAGCCGGCCAGCTGAAGCTGCCGTTTGAGGTGAGCCATGGGCTGGAAGCGATACCCGAGGCTTTCACCAAGCTTTTTACCGGCGGCAATATCGGCAAGGTGGTGGTCGAGCTTTAGAAGGTCAGGGCAAACGACCCGGCAGGATCGGGTTCGATCAGTTCGATGAGGTTCCCGTCCGGATCGCGGCCATATACCGCGCGGCACAGGCCCGGCACATGCTGCGGCGGGCTGTTGAACGGCATTCCGGCAGCGACCAGCCGGGTATATTCGGTATCGAGATCGGTGACCGCGATACAGATATGGGTGAGGCCTTGATGATAGACCGGGCGGTCAGAACCGCGCTCGGGGCTGACCGGTTGGGCGAACTGGAACAACTCGAGAAAGGCATTGGCCGTGCGCAGCATGACCATGCGCACGGCTGAGCCGGTCAGGCCGAAGATCAGGTCGGCTTTCTCGTTGTCGCCATCCCACGCGGTTTCCAGCACGGTCTCGAACCCGAACCGGTCGCGATAAAACGCGGCCAGCCGGTCCAGATTGGCGGTCGTGATGCTGGCGTGGTGGAGGCCCAAAATCACGACTGCATCACATCTTCGGCAAATCGCCGGAAATGTACTTGTCCATGGTGACGTGGAACTGGCGGATGCGGGTTTCCTGATAGTGGCCGAGTTCCAGGCGCCTGTTCTTGGATGCCTTCATGCCTTGCTGGACATAGGGGAGGTTTTCCATGTCCTGATCGAACACTCCGGCCAGCGCAGCACCGATGATGTGCGAGGCGTAGGTGAAGGGCTCATTGTCCGGGATCATGAACATCTCAGCCCCGCGCGGCGGCTTCTCGCCCTTGTTGGCGCGCATCAGGATGCGCACTTCCATAAGGCAGTGGTCGGCATCGCCCCAGGGCCGCCAGCGGTAGACGATATTGGGCACGAACCCGCCCCACGGCGACCAGTTGGGGAAAATGTTGTAGGTGAAGTTGTCGAGCATCTCGCTATCGGAGACCTGCGAGTAATCATGCCCGTTCATCGCCGCGAAGCCTTCGCGGTTGGCCTGCGCCAGCACCTTGCGCGCCAGCAGCGGATCGGCGGGATCAAAGCCCTTGAGATCGCCAACCTCGGTCGTGTTGCGGCGGCCGCGCGAATCCCCGCCGAGAAACTCGGCGAGCTTGTCGATCACGTAGAACTGGTCCTTGCCCTTGAGGTGGGGCGAGAGCGTGCCGTTGGGCGTAATCGCCCGGTTCATGTGATCGCCGTAGAGATCGTAGCGCGTGTTGGCATCGGCCGTGAACGGCAGGATCTGCGGGTGCGTGACAATGGTGTGCCAGGCTTCCATGAACGCCTCGGACACCGCTTTCCAGTTGGCCGGCACCACGCGTGCCACCCAGCCGGCCGTATAGCATTCGTCGAGACGCCAGTTGTCGTAATGCTCCACGCCCGGGCCGACCCAATCGCGAAAGCTGGGCAGATCATGGTTCTCGGTCACCATGATGAAGCCCTGCCAGCGATCGACCTTGAGCTCGGGCAGCGAGAGGTCCTTGTCTTCCAGATGCTGGAAATCCCACGCGCATGGGACTTCCTTGAGGCTGCCGTCGTTGTTCCAGGTGAAGCCATGGAACGGGCAGCGCAGATTGATCGCGCGCCCGCTTTCGGTCCGCAGTTTGCGGCCGCGGTGGAGACAGACGTTGTAGAACGCGCGGACACCGCCATCGCTTTGGCGGATCAGCAGGAATGACTTGTCGCCCAACTCGTAGACCACGGTGTCGCCGGGATCGGGCATGTCCTCCTCGCGTGCGGCGAACTGCCACACGTTGGGCCACATCTTCTCGTCTTCGAGCGCCTTGAACGCAGGCGAGGTGTAGCGATCCGGATCGAGCGGCGCGTCGCCCAGCTCCTGGGTCGATTCCATCACGAGGTAATCGGGCGCGGGCCGGGTATCGACGGCGAGCATGTCGGTATAAGTCACGCCGGGGCAGCGGTCCGGTCGTTCGATCTTCGGGTCAATATCAGCCATGTCGGGTCCTGGATTGCATGGGGCAGACCGATTGCCTCGGCCATTTGGGGGCACCGCGTTTTTCGCCCCTGCCGAAGCCGGGATCGCTCTCGCGCATTGCCTCACTAAACTCCCAGTGGGTTATCGCCGAGCATAATGCCATCGTGCGGCGCTGGGGCAAGCTGACGCATTGAATAGTGCCATGGAAAAGGAGCGGGAAATGGGAATCAGCGCAATCGGGCCGGTGATGCAATTTGCTTTCGTGCCCAAGGACTTCGATGCGGCGATCCGGCACTGGACCGAAACCATGGGCGTCGGCCCGTTCTACCTCATCGAAAACAACCTGTTGGGCGAAGGCAAATACCTCGGCGAGCCTTACCACTGCGTGTTTTCCATCGC
>JBJXEK010000256.1:0-5360 GCA_046155055.1 Novosphingobium sp.
GGGTCGGCGCGTTGCCCGAGATCGTGGTGCCAGATGAGACGGGATATCTGTTCGCCGCTCAGGACATCGCGAGTCTGCGCGAAATTATCGAGGGCCTCGACAAGGCCGAGCTCAAGGCGATGGGCGAGCGGGGCCGTGACCGGTTCATCGCCAATTTCACCTCGGAGGAGCTCAACGAGCGTCTTCTGGGCTGTTATGCAGAGTTGGTCGAAAGCATACCTCGCGGCGCTTGAGCCGCCGGGCTGGTTGACCGGCTTTCTCTTCGCGCAAACGGGATTTCGGCGGCGGCGCTGATGCGCTGCAGCAGAAATCCCGCATAACCGGCGCCGTGATCGAGCCCCGCGATCAAGCCCCGCGGATCGCCCACATGGCTAATTCCTGCGCTCTAGGCCCGCTTGATGTTGTCGCGCATGATGTACCGCCCGCTGTTGCTCTGACCATAGAACAGGCGCATGTCGATGTTCTGACAGGTATTGCGCTCGATCGTGATCAGCCCGCCGGTCCCGTTGCCGGATGCATCGACCACCCCGCCATTGATCCCGGACCAGACGCCTACAGCGCCGGCCGGTGCGGTAAGGCCGGTTACGTTGATCGAGAAATCGCAACTGATGCCGATCGGTGCGGTGCGCAGCGTCTGGTTCGTCTTGACCCCCCACTGCGCATTCACGGCTGCGAACTGCGGCGAGTAGATCGGGCTGAAGGCCACCACATCGTAGTTCTGGGTTCCAACCACAGGCTGATTACGCCACTTCAGGAGGTACGTCCTGCCGTTGTCGTGCTGCATGTAGAGGATGGATTGCACATCGCCGAACTGCGCGAGATCGGCATCGGCAAACCCGATTATGCCGCTGGTGTTGAAGGTGGCAAGGCTGTTCGGCGTGATCGTTGCCCTTGTGATCGGCGTACCGCTTGATCCGATGTTGTTGTAGATGATGAGGTCGAACAGTCCGCCGGTGGCGCACGTGAAGGTGTTTTCATAGACGTGGCAATTGACGCGTGCGTCGATGCACCGGCGCACGGCATACGTGTTGATCGAGTTTACGGGACTCGGGGCTGAAAAGTAGAAATTGTTGTGATGAATCGAAAACTGGCCGGGACTTTCTCCGCCCGTATCCGCGCCGGTCGACCGCCAGAGCCGGATACAGTCCGCCACCGCCGCGCCGGCCGCATCGGTCTTGGTGTATTCACACCAGTTGTGCGAGATGTCGACGGTCTTGAAGTTGCCATAGGTCTCGACATAGCTCTGTTCGCCAACGGTCCAGATCATGTCATGGACACCGACAACCCCTTCGCTTGAAGAGCCCTTGTGGACGAGGCCTTTCTCACACTTCGTGATCGCGCCGCCCCGGATGAAATAGCCGTCGTTCCAGCCAGTCGAGGCTTCTTGCGTATAGCTCGCCGTGAACGCGTAGTCCGTCTTGAGCGCGGCGTGGAACGCCCGCTTGCAGAGCAAGGCACGCGGTTTTGTACCGATCACGCCGGCAACACCGATCGTCAGAAGTCCGTCTTCCAGGTTCTGGAAGCTGCAATTCTCGTGATAGAGATGGCCCGCAATAAGGTGGGCATAGCCGACGCCGTAGCCGCCACCATGAAAATTGACATCGTTGAGCGTCACGCCGTCTGAGTACTCAGAGCTGCGCGCAGCATCGCCGGATGCGGCAAGCGCCGAGTGAAACAGGCAGGGCGTCTGGCTCGTTGCTGTGGCAGGGTTCACGAAGCCGCCGCCCTCTCCGTAGATGAACCAGCGGCGCGCTTCGGGACGTGCGGGGATCCGGACGTTCTGGATCTTGAAGAAGTCGCCGCCGAGATACAGCGCCTTTCCCGGAAACAGGGCGAGGTAGTTGAGCGCGTTTTGGATAGCGTTGCTGTCGTTCGTGCCCGCAGCGTTGTTGTCAGGGTTGGCGTCGCCCTTCGCACCGAACATCTGCGGGCGGACTACGGCTTCGGCGAGCTCCCACCACGAACCATCGGCGCTCTGGAAGCGGCCCGCGTGCACCGGTTGCGTGCCAGAGCGCTTGTAGAGCGCACCGCCTTCATCGCCGGGACCCGCGAAGCCAGCCGTGCGCACGAATGTGCTGCTCGAAGCGATGGTCCTAGCCGCTGCAACAACAACCGAATCAGCATGTATGGTCGAGGCGAGGTTGGCCCTGCTTGCCAGGGTACGTGCAAAGCTGTCTGTCGTCATGGATCAGCTCCCGGCGCGGATGAGTAGCGTCGAACCTGCGCCTTGCCGGGCCCGCAGGTAGCAGGTGCCAGGCAGGCGGAAGCGCCCTGCGACAGCGGCAGAGGCAATGGACGAATACACCTTGTCCCAGATCAGGCAGTCATTGAAGTTGATACCGTCGAAGCTGTCCTGAAAGACGTAGGCCGTCGTCGGCGTATTGATGATCTGGATCTCCACGTCCGGATAAAGCTTCGCATCGAAGACAGTGGTCGGCACCCAGGAGATCGGTGCGATGCGTGGCAAGCTCATCACCTCGGCATAGGTATCTGTGCCGATGTCGATCAGTTGCTTTTGATTGTTGCCAATCGCCACGTACGTTGTGTCAGGCATTGCGTTCTCCTACCGGGAATTGCCGGGCGATGCCCGGGCGCTACGCAAGGACGGGTCTGGCCAAGCTGGGAACCATGCGGTTCGCCACTTGCCGATAACAGCCTCTGCTTAAAAGCCATGTGCCACATAAGCCTCTTTATGTCAATCTAAATGTACCAAATGGGTTACATCATGAACCGATAAAGCCTGTTATCTTTGATGCTGACGGGCGCCAATGGTTCATTGTCGCAGATGCAGGCCTGCCAACAAGACCATTCCAATCGGATTTTCGCTGCGTTGGCGGCGCGGGAAGGCGGTCCGCCCTGCGCACATCGCGCGCCAGATCGCATCTTTCGGGCCAGGCCGCAGCCAGATGGCTGCGGGATTGCCTTCAACCGGGCTGGTTCATGCCCCTGATTGCGGCAATCGCATGCTGATTCGCCGCGATCGCCGCCGCTTCGGAACCGGCCTCGGTATAGCAGCGCAATTCAGGGGCGTTCCCTGAGGGACGCAAGTGGATGATCACGCCGCTATCGAACATCGCGCGAATCCCATCCGTCAGATCGAGCGTCTGCGCATGCCCGGCAAAGCTGCCAAACAAGCGTGTCTGCTCGGCCAGCTGCGCAGCCGCCTCGCCTGCCAGAAGCCGCGCCAGCAGTTCCTCGCTGGCCGACTGCGGAAATGGCGTGATACGGTCGCTGAACGTGAACCGCTTGGGCAGGGAGCCAAGCTGCGCCGATACACTCGGCGCGCCTGCGGTCAGCACCGCAAGGATCGGAAGCACGGCGTCGCGGGTCGGAAGCGCCGTCGTCGTGGATCCGTGAGCGCCCGGTATAGCACTGCCGAGCAGGAAGCCCCCGTTCGCCTCATAACCACACACCCGCGCCGAACCCGACGCCAGTTCCTCGGACATGGCGGCAATAACATAGGGAGAGCCGATCCGCGTGCGGCGGCAAGTGGCAAAGCGGCCACTTCGCTCAAGCGCGGTGTTGCTGCTCACCGGCGTCACGACGCTCGTTGCCTCCACGCGTTCGGCACACAGAATACCCAAGACGTCCCCGCGCAACCACTTGCCGGTCTCATCCGCAATCAGCGGCCGATCCGAATCACCGTCGGTGGAAATGATCGCGTCGAAGTCCCCGCCCGCAGCCCATTCCCGTGCCAATGCGATATCTTCAGGCCTGATCGCTTCCGTGTCGACGGGAACGAATGTCTCGGATCGCCCCAGCAAGGCGATCTCGGCACCCAATTCCTTGACGATGCGGGCCAGGATGTCGCGTCCCACTGCCGAATGCTGATAAATGCCGATTCGCTTGCCGGAAAGGGCGCCCGCGCCGAAGTGATCAAGGTAGCGGCGCACATAGGCGTCCTCCACATCCGTGACCGGCGGCAGCGCCTCGGCCACAGCCAGCATGCCGCTATCGGCGAACCGGCCGCCGCCAAGATCAAGCGTCTGCCGGCTCATTCCCGCTTCGTCCGGCTTCAGCAGTTCGCCCGCGGAGCGATAGAACTTGATCCCGTTGCGGTCCGCCGGGATGTGGCTGCCTGTCACCATCAGCGAAGGCATACCTTTTGCGAAGGCATACAGCGCAAGAGCCGGCGTCGGCACATAGCCGCAAAAAACCGGCATGCCGCCGGCATCGCGAATGGCGGCTGCGCAAGCAGCAAGGATGCGCGGTGTGCTCGGCCGCAGGTCGCCGGCAAGGGCCACTGCACCACCACGTTGGAACTCGCCCTGTTCGGCCATGTAGCGCAGGAACCCGCTTGTGTAGCCATAACAGACCCGGTCAGTCATGGCGGCGACCATGCCCCGCGCACCGCTGGTGCCAAAGGCAACGCCGCTCTCGCGCATCAGATCCTGAACCGTGATCATCGAAATTGTCTCCCTGTGCGCCTGTCCGGCGCCTCGCGCGGCAGGGCAGGGCCTTGTGGGCGGCTGAGGGCTTGCCGGCTCCTGCACCTGCCAGCGCCTTCCCCGGTATACCCGTCAAAACCTGCGGCAAGCCAAAGTGATCCCATCAAGCAGGCGGAATATCCGGGCAGAGCCTGCTTTCTGTCATGCCACTCATCTGTCGGCATGTAAGGCACTTCACCGGCAATGTCGGGCAGGCCCGCCGCGGCTCGGCGAAGGATCAGGTCTTGGGCGCACTGAAGCTGCCGCTCACTCGCCCGCGGGAACCCGGCGAATTGCCGAGGTCACCGCTACTGGCGCCACTGCTGCGGCCGTCGATGTTTGAAATTCCGGTGGTGAGATCAATCACCAACCGCCCGCCATTCAGCGTATCGGTGCCGCGCCGCAGCGCAACATTGCCCGCCATGGTGATGATCTTGCGGTTGAAATCATAGACTGCGACATTGCCGCTGGCCCGCTCGTTGCCGCGCGTGACGACCACGCCGCCGATCGCATCGATCCGCTGTATCTGCAAGGACCCGGCATCGGTATAAGCGACTGTGGTCCGCGCTGCGCGCATCTGTAGATCAGCCTGCGTGATGTCGACATTCCCGGAGAGCACCACGCGGTTCTGCTTGTCCTGCAGTTCGATCCGGTCGGCCGCATAGTTGACCGGCGCTTTGCTGTTGTGCGCCGCAATCGCCTGCGCGGCGATATGCTGCGCGCCTGCCACCAGAGCGGCGGACACGGCAAAACCGATCGCAAAAGAGCGCATGGGGCGGCTGGCGCGAAAGACTTCGAACAGCGTTGTCATGGCATCTGCAGCTTGCCCGGCTCCATCCTGAGCCGCGCATGGCCATCGAGTGTGACGGTGCGCGCCTCAAGGTCGGCGCTTATCCTGTCGGCGGTGAATGTGCCAGCGGGAATGCGCCCATT
>JBJXEK010000257.1:0-4494 GCA_046155055.1 Novosphingobium sp.
CTGCTACTATGCCGACAGCGATGACGAGGGGAACAGTCTGATCGTGCTCGACGATCTGTGCAAGATCGGCGCGAAGTTCTGCGAGCCGGCCGAAGCTGGCACGTCCGAAGTCATCGCCGCCGGGCTCGAAGCCATGGCCCGCTATCATGCAGCGACCTGGATGAACGCCGAGATGCGCGCCGACCCGTGGATGAACAGCGGCGGCTCGTTCGACAACGCCGATTGCCTCGCGTGGATCTACAACCAGGAGCACTGGGACGAATATTCGCTGCGCCCGCGGTTTCAGAAGCTCGACCCGTCCCTGCGGGACCACGACATGCTGCTCGCCGCGCACACCGTGTTGCGCCGCGACTGGGTGCGCGGCAAGGAGCCCTATGCGATGAGCCACGGCGATGCGCATTTCGGGCAGATGTACATCCTGCCCTCGGGCGAGGCGCGGATGCTCGACTGGCAGTGCGTCCAGACAGGCTATTACATGACCGATCCGGCCAACCTGATCGTTAGCGGAATGAACCCGGCCGACCGCCGCGCCACCGACAAGGACTTGCTGAAGCACTACCTCGGCAAGCTGGCGGAATTTGGCGTGGAGAACCCGCCGAGCCTTGAGGACGCGTTCCAGGGCCTGCGCACCGGGACGATGCACCAGCTCTCATGGGTGATGTGCCTGGTCGCGATGCAGCCGGAAGAAAACTGCGCCGCAATCGCCGAACGCGCCAGCCACGCGGCGATGGACTACAACACAATCGGCCGGTTGCTGCGCGGGGAGTAAGCGTTCGGGTCGCTCCGTGGCGCACATTTGTTCTTCCATTTCCCGAAATCCAGCGCCGCACTTCGTCACTTAGATGAAGGCGCTGGACTCGGCCGTTGCAGGAATTTGCCCTGACGGACATTTGCTCGAAGATCGCGGTCAATACTTCCCTGCCTTCCAACCGGGCCAGACTGCGTCCGAGGCCGATATGCAAGCAGCATCAAGTGCGAAGTTGAGAGCGATCTCGTTCTTCCGCCTGTTGCGCCGATGGGCACCCGTCGATGCGCACCCCTGCCAGCGTTCGTGCATCAGCCCCTTTAGGCGCCATTCCTGCTCCTAGTGGTTTGCCGCAAGGACCTCCACTTTCGACACTGCACGACGAAGTGGTGGGTCAGCAGGACTCAGGGCGCAAACGGATTAGAGACGACGCATTCCGTCCGCGATCTTCTCGGCGATCATGATGGTGGTCGCGTTGGTGTTGCCGCTGGTGATCTGCGGCATGATCGACGCATCGACCACCCGCAGGCCGCCGATCCCGCGCACGCGGCAATCCGGATCAACAACCGATCCGGCATCGCTGCCCATCCGGCAGGTGCCGACCGGATGGTAGGCCACGGTGGTCTTGGCACGGGCATAGTCGGCCCATTCCACATCGCTGCGCGGGATTGGATCGGGCGTGCGATCCCCGATGACGATGGCTGCCAGGGCGGGCGTGCGGAACAATCGGTCGACCGCCTTCAACCCGCTGACCAGCGTGTCGACGTCGCGCGGGTCACCCAGCAACTCGTGGTCGACCACCGGCTCGCCCGCCTCGCCCAGCAACACCTGCCCGCGCGATTTCGGTCGGGTCAGCGTGGCATTGATGCTGATGCACGGCTCCGCCGGCATGACCGCCATCGCCGCCGACACCGTATCGGGTTCAAGGTTGTAGGCCAGCGGCATGAAATGGAGCTGCACATCCGGCTCGTCCAGCCCGTCGGCACTGCGCAGCAGGCCCATGGCCTGCACCGCCGGAGCCGACAGCGGGCCGGACCGGTTCCAGAAGAACTTCGCCAGGTTGCGGATCATGTCGAACGGGGCCATCTGGCTGTTGATCGTTGGCTGGTTGACGTACTTGTTCTGCCCCGCGCCGGCGTGTTCCTGCAAGTTGCGGCCGACTTCAGGCAGGTCATGCACCACCGCGATGCCTTTGCCGCGCAAATAGTCCGCCGCGCCGATGCCTGAACGCAGCAACAGCGCCGGACTGCCCATTGCCCCGGCGCAGACGATCACCTCGCGCTGCGCGTGCAGCACTTCCTCGGTGCCGCCGCGTGCGATGCGCACGCCCGTCGCCTGCCCGCTCTCGACCAAAATCGCGCGTGCCTGCGCTCCGGTGATGATCCGCAGGTTCGGTCGCTGCCGGGCTGGCCGCAGATAGGCCTTCTCGGTGCTGCAGCGCCAGCCGCCGCGCTGGTTGGTCTGGGCCAGGAAGGCACCTTCCATTGACCCGGCGTTGTAATCGCCGGGCAAGTCCATTCCCAGCTGCGCGCACCCGTCCAGAAAGGCCGAACAGAGCGGATGGGGATCGCACATCGCGCCCACCGTGACCGGACCGTGCGCGCCCCGGCTCTGGTCCGGCGCACCCTGCCAGCTTTCGCTGCGCCTGAACCAGGGCAGGACGTCGTCATAGCCCCAGCCGGTCGCGCCCAGCCGCTGCCAATGATCGAAATCATCCCGCGTGCCCCGGATCCAGACTTGCCCGTTGATCGAACTGCTGCCGCCCAGCATCCGCCCCGCCGACCACACGAACCGGCGGCCATTGATAGAGGCATCGGGCAACTGGCGATACTGCCAGTCGTATTTGTCGTTCACCAGCATCCGGGCGAACCCGACCGGGAACTGCACCATGAAGCCATCGCCATCGCCGCCAGCTTCCAGCAGGATCACGCTGGTCGCCGGGTCTTCGCTCAGGCGGCTGGCCAGCACACTGCCCGCGCTGCCCGCGCCGACGATGATGTAGTCCGCGCGCGTCATGCCTCGTCCCCTGCCGCGAAGCGGGTGATCTCCACGGCAACCCCGGTCAAGTGCGCCATGTTGCTCAGCGGCTCGAAACTGTCCGGCCCGGTCGGCATCAGCGCATTTACGTTCACTCCCGGCACGGCGCTGGCGTTGCGCAGGCCAAACGCCTTGGCGTGGCCATAGCCGTGCGACATGGCGACCACGCAGCGGCGCAAGCTGCCGTCAAGCCGCACTGGCGAGACGACCCGGCCATAGCGATTGGCGATGGCCGCCGTGTCACCCTCTGCCAGCCCCAGCCGCGCGGCGTCGTCCGGGTGGATATGCAGCGGATTGCTGGCATGCTTGCCGCGCTTGAGCGTCGGCATATTCGCCAGATTGGAGTTGTGCATGTAATTGGTGCGCAGTGAAATCAGCTTGAATTGGTCTTCGGGCTCGGCCTCCAGCTCGGCAAAAATCACGTGGCTGCGTGCGATGGCATCGGCGAAGAACGGTGGGCAGCAATCGACCTTGCCGTCGGGATGAAACACCACCGTATCGTAAAAGTCGGCCCGCTCTGGCTGCGGCAGGAGGGCGGTCTGCGCCGGCTGCGCGCGAATGGCGTCCAGATCGAGGCCGATCCGCGCCATGATCTTGCGGGTCCGTCCCAGGATATCGGGATTTTCGCCATCGAGCGCACTGGGGATGCCTAGTTCCTGCTGAAGCCGCGAGATGATCCACCAGTCGTCGCGCCGATCATGCTGCGGCGGGACGACCGCATCGACAAAGTGCACGAACGGACGCGGCTGCATCGCGTTGGCCGACATGTTGCATTCGCTGCGCTCCAGCCAGTCGGCGGCGGGCAGGATGTAATCGGCATATTCGCCGGTCGCATTGCGGAACAGATCGATGTGGACCATCAGGTCCAGCCCCGGCAGGGCCTCACGCAGCTTCGCCTCGCCGGGCATCGACAGCACCGGATTGCCCGACAGCACGATCAGCGCCCGCACCGGATCATGCTGCTGCGCGATCACCTCGCCCAGCGCGAACCCCGGCAGCGCTCCGGCGATTTCAGGCAGAACCCCAACCCCGGTTTCCACCGGGTGCGGCGGAGCTAGCGTGGCAGTTCGCGCGTTGGGATAGAACCCCCGGGCATAGTAATCGCCGCCCGTGCGCCCAAGGTTGCCGGTGACGAAGCTCATCATCAGGAGCAGCCAATAGGCCAGCGTCCCCTGCCGCCCCTGGTTGATGCCGGTCGCCATGTACGCCGCGGCGCTGGGCGCATCGGCATATTCGCGGGCTATCGTGCGGATGGTGGCGGCGTCGATCCCGGTCACATGCTCTACCCGCTCGGGCGGATAGTGCGCGATGAACGCCAGCAGCCCGTCCAGATGCTTGCCCCGCTGGTCAATCAAGGCCCAGTCGAACCGCCCGGTCCGGTGCAGCTCATGCAGGATCGCGGCCATCAGGTAGAGGTCGCTTTCCGGCTTGATCAGGGTGACTTCGCCGGTGGAGGCCGTCGCGGATTCTATCCGGCGCGGATTGATGAACCGCACTTTTCCGCCGCGCCCGACAATATCCTGCAACACCGACAGGGGCTGGTGCAGCGAAGTATAGGTCCAGTGCGAAATCTTCGGATTGCCGCCAAAGCACAGCAAGTACTGCGTGTTCGCAAAGTCCGGGATCGGAAACAGGTTGAGCGTGCCGAACACCGCCTCGGTCGCCGCCGGCTTGTTCGCGGTGTCCTGCGTCCCGGCATTGAAGTTGCGGTG
>JBJXEK010000258.1:0-3472 GCA_046155055.1 Novosphingobium sp.
CATCGGTTTTCAACGAAAGCCCCGGCCGATCGCCGATCGACGATGCCGCGAACATCCATTCGGTCGATGGCGGGACCAATGCCTTTGCGCTCCACCCCGAGCTGGCGCGCGAGCCGTGGAAACCCGATGCCGCGCTGTTTGGCTGCCTCACCCCGCCGGGCACGGGCGGCGAAACGACGCTGTGCGACGGGGTCGCGCTGGCCGCTGCGCTGCCGGATGCGGTACGGCAGGGCCTGATTGGCCGCCGCCTCGTCTATGTCATGGGCGTGTGGCCCGCATTGCTGCGCTTCTGGTTCGGGACCGAGAAGCCGGACGACGCGCTGCTCGCCGCTCCGCCCCGCCCCTGCCCCTATCGCTTCTGGCGTATGCCCGACGGGCGCATCGCGCGCGAGTTCTCCCGCCCCGCGCTGCACACTCCGATGTTTGCAGGCGGCCCGGCGTTCGGCAATTTTCTGCTGTTTGCGCGCTTCAACAACGGACGCGGCAACTTCCCGCTGCTCGATGATCTGACCCCGGTGCCCGAAGCCTGGCTTCAGGCGATCCACACGGTGGGCGAGGCGCTGACCGCCGAAGTTCAGTGGCAGGCAGGCGACGTGCTGATGCTCGACAACACGCGTTTCCTCCATGGCCGCCGCGCAATCACCGACGCGGCAGAGCGGCGGATCGCGACGTACTTCGGCTATGTGCGCTTTGCCGTACCCGATGCGGAGGAAATGCCGGACGCGCCTTGGCGGCAGGCGGATTTCCGGCCGCCTTTGCCGCCGGCCTTGCCTCCGGTGGGCAGGTAGACCTCCCCGAGCAAGCTCGGGGAGGGATTGGATCAAGCCGCTTCGGCCTTGCGGTCGGCCCGTTCCAGATTGATTGCCTCGGCCAGCAGGAACGCCAGCTCTATCGATTGCGCCGCGTTCAGGCGCGGGTCGCAGTGGGTGTGGTAGCGGTCGCCGAGCGCCTCGTGCGTGATGGCAACCGCGCCGCCGACGCATTCGGTCACATCCTGACCAGTCATCTCGATATGGATGCCGCCGGCATGCGTGCCCTCGGCGCGGTGGACGGCGAAAAAGCCCTTCACTTCGCCCAGAATGCGATCAAACGGCCGGGTTTTGAAGCCGCTGTTCGATTTGATCACGTTGCCGTGCATCGGATCGCACGACCACACCACCGGATGGCCTTCACGCGCCACCGCGCGCACCAGCGGCGGCAGCCCAGCCTCGACTTTGTCATCGCCGAAGCGGCTGATGAGGGTCATGCGGCCCGCCTCGCGCGCCGGGTTCAGCGTATCGAGCATGCGCAGCAGCGCGTCGGGGGTGAGGCTGGGCCCGCACTTCATGCCGATGGGATTGCCCACGCCGCGCAGGAACTCGACATGCGCCGAGCCTTCGAAGCGCGTCCGGTCGCCGATCCACAGCATGTGTGCGCTGGTGTCGTACCACTGGCCGGTGAGCGAATCCTGCCGCGTCATCGCCTGCTCATACTGAAGCAGCAGCGCTTCGTGGCTAGTGTAGAACGTGGTGCCCTGCAGCTGCGGCACTGTGCTTGGGTTGACCCCGCAGGCCTCCATGAAATCGAGCGCCTCGCCGATCTTGTCGGCCATTTCGCTGAACTTGGACGCCCACGGGCTCTTGCCGATATGGTCGAGCGTCCACTGATGGACCTGCCGCAAGTTGGCATAGCCGCCGGTGGAGAAGGCGCGCAGCAGATTGAGCGTGGCGGCGGCCTGCGAATAGGCGCGCAGCATCCGCTCGGGATCCGGAATGCGGCTTTCGGGGGTGAACTCGATGCCGTTGATATTGTCGCCCAGATAGCTCGGCAGCTCGACACCGCCGATGGATTCGACTGGCGAGGAGCGCGGCTTGGCAAACTGGCCGGCCATGCGGCCCACCTTCACCACCGGCTGCTTGCCGGCGAACGTGAGCACCACGGCCATCTGCAGCAGCACGCGGAAGGTATCGCGGATGTTGTTCGGGTGGAACTCGGCAAAGCTTTCGGCGCAGTCACCGCCCTGAAGCAGAAAACCCTTGCCCGCCGCCACATTGGCGAGATCGGCCTTCAGCGCGCGCGCTTCGCCTGCAAACACCAGCGGGGGAAACCGGGTGAGCGTATCCTCGACAGCGGCGAGCTTCGCCGCATCGGGGTAAGTCGGCAGGTGCTTGGCCTGAGCCGAGCGCCAGCTTTGCGCATTCCAGTTGTTTGCCACGGTGTTCGCTTCCTTGATGGACGCGCGCGTTTAGCGGGGCCGGGGCGGAAATGCAAAGGGCATGGGGTTTGGGAGTGCCCGCCGCCGCAGGGCATGGCGGCGGGCCTTGCGTCAACGGTCGATCATGCGCAGTGGCCCCGCTTCATACCGCGCGCCCGCCACTTCGCCCTGCACCATCAGGCCGGACAGGCGGTCGAGCGCCGCCGGGGGCAGCACGAGCGAGGCTGCTTGGGCATTTTCGAGGACAATTGCCGGGCGCTTGGTTCCGGGAATGGGTACGATATCATCGCCTTGAGCAAGCAGCCATGCCAAGGCGATCTGCGCAGGCGTGGCATCCAGTTCGGCGGCGATGGCCTTTACCCCATCAAAAATCGCCATATTCTGGTCATAGTTGCCAGCCTGCAGCCGGGGTTCACGGCGGCGATAGTCATCCGCTGGATAGTCCTCGGCGCGCTTGGCGGAGCCTGCAAGAAACCCGCGGCCAAGCGGGCAATACGGCACGATGCCGATACCCAGTTCGCGGCACACACCGACGATTTCTGTTTCCAGCTCCCGTTCCCACAGCGACCATTCGCTTTGCAGCGCGCTGATGGGATGGACTGCCTGCGCGCGCCGGATCGTGGCCGCACTGGCTTCCGATAGGCCGACAAAGCGAACCTTGCCTGCCTGAACTAGGTCTGCCAGCGCGCCCACCGTATCTTCGATGGGAACTGCGGGATCGACACGATGCTGGTAGAATAGATCGATGTGATCGATGCCCAGCCGCAGCAACGACGCGTCGCAAGCCGATTTTACATGATCGGGCCGGCTATTGGCACCCACAGTCTCGCCGTCGGAATCGATATCGAAGCCGAACTTTGTGGCAATGACCGCCTCATCCCGCCGACCGCGCAAAGCGCGGCCGACAAGAGCTTCGTTGGTAAAAGGACCATAGACTTCAGCGGTATCAAAGAAATTGATCCCGAGGTCCAACGCCTGGTTGATCGCGGCGATGGACTGGACTTCGGACCCGCCCGAATACGCCCAGCTCATCCCCATGCAGCCCAGGCCCAAGGCAGAGACTTCGAGGCCTTGTTTGCCGAGTTTTCGTGTTTTCATCTGTGCATTCCCGTTAAAAATGGGTCAGATCATTTCGGCAAATTGCATCCCGGTCAGCAGGCCGTTCTGAATTTCGCTGACTGACTGGTTGAGCCGGTCGACCCCGAAATCCTGCCCGGCAGGCATCACGACAGTCCGCAGCGGCCGGCGGCCTTCCATCTCGATCAGGCGGACGATGGC
>JBJXEK010000259.1:0-7571 GCA_046155055.1 Novosphingobium sp.
CGCCTCGGCGACCCAGGCGAGGTCGAAGTCCTCGGTTTCGTCCGGCAGGGCAATCGTGCCGTTGGCTTCGGCCATATAGGCCGCGATGGCGTTCGTTCCGACGACCAGCAGATGCGAGCCAAGCAGGCGGCGGCGGTCGCATTCGCGCAAGATCGGCCCAGCCTCGCTCGAGAGCAAGGGGAGGCGCAAGGCGCGGTAAAGCGCGGCGCTTTCGGCCAGCGCCGGGCGCAAGGCTTTGATCTGCGCTTGCAGCGCGTCCTTCTGCGCGTGGTAGCTCTCAAAGCGGACCGACAGTGCCTTGTCCATCCGGCCAAGGCTCTTGCCGTTCCCGCTGCGGCCACGGATTTCATAGAGATAGACTGCGCCCGCTACGGTCTTGCGTCTGAGATCATAAGGCATGGCGGTGAGGCCCTGCTCCGCGGCCATCCACACTTCATAGCGCTGACGCAGATTGACCAGCAGGCGCGACTGCTCGTCAGAGAAGGGGCGTACAGTCGACATGCCTGCCGTTTATCCCACATTTCCACAAAACGCAAATTTGTGGGATAAACAGGGCGATTGTGCACCTCAGGGCATCATCCGCTGCAGTTCGGCCTCGCCATCCATCCACTGGTGCTTGAATGCCGCGCCCACATGCAGCGCGAACAGGCCGTAGAGCACCCAACCGAGCAGCTCATGCGCCTCGCCAAAGGCGTCGTGGTACGCTTCCTTCGTCGCCGGATCGAGGTTCATGACCAGGCCAATGCGCGGCCATTCGAACAAGCCGAACCACTGCATCGGGTGGGTCGCCGCGTCCTTCCATGCCGAATCCATGATCCACCCGGTGAGCGGCATCGCGAAGATGATCGCATAAAGCGCCCAATGCGCCACATGGCTGGCCTTCACTTCCCATGGCTTGTAGCTGGTGGGCAGGGCAGGGGGCCGGTGCGTCAGCCGCCACAACAGCCGCATGACCGCGAGGCCCAGCACCGTCACCCCGATCGACTTGTGCGCATCGATCAGTGGCCGCACATTGTCATCGCTTACCGCTTCCCAGATCCACGGCAGCGATCCGTTGATTATGATGCCCAGTGCGATGATCCAATGGAGCGTGATGGCGACGCCGGAATACTTCTTGACCATGGGCAACTCGTGAAATCCCTGTGCGAAATCCAAGTGTGAAATCTCTGTGAGCGTGACCAAATCTTCACCCACCTGCCCCTCGAACGCAATAGCGCGTTCAGGCTGGGGTGGCTATGGCCCGCCGATGCCTCCCGGAACACCCGCGCTCGAAACAGTCCTCCACGCCCAATCCCCGCGCTTCACCCCGCGGCCAATTCCGCTGGTGAGCCGGCTGATCTCGATTTTTGCGCCGTTGCTGTTCGTGATCCTGACAGCTCAGGCATTCTGGCGGCAGGGCCTCGGCATGTGGTCGGTCGGGATCGTCTATATCCTCTACGACACCTCGCTACTGCTGTTCACCGCCTGGCAGATCCGCAAGTTGGTGCATGATGCGGCCGTACCCGCCGCGGCAGGCCCACGGCCCACATTGGGCGTGATTGTCGCCGCGCACAACGAGGCGGGCGTCATCCGTCTTACCATCGACCGCCTCCTCGCGCAGGCCGAAGCGCCCGAGGCGATCCTGATCGCGGACGACGGCTCGAGCGACGACACGCCCGGCGCGATGCTGGCGGGCTACGGGCTTGCCGCGCCCGCCGTTGGCGGCTTGATCGAGACCACCGTCGGCAGCACTCGCCTGCAATGGCTGCGCCTGCCCCACGGCGGCAAGGCGCGCGCGCTCAACCAGGCGCTGCAGCGCAGCCGCACCGATGTCGTGCTCACCGTCGATGCCGATACCTTGCTGGAACCCGGCGCGATTGCAGCGATGCGCGCGGCCTTCGTGCGCGATCCCACCTTGGTGGCGGCCACAGGGGTGCTGGTCCCGATCTGCGGGCCTTCGCTTTCGGGCCGCCTGTTCGAATGGTTCCAGTCCTACGAATACGTGCGCAACTTCCTCTCACGCGATGCCTGGATGCAAGTGAACGGTCTGCTGCTCATCTCGGGCGCGTTTGCCGCGTTCCGGCGCGAGGCGGTGCTCGCGGTTGGCGGGTTCGATCCCGATTGCATGGTTGAAGATTACGAACTCATCCACCGCCTTCACCGCCATTCGCATGACCAGGGCCTTGGCTGGCATGTCGGCGTGGTTGGCGGTGCGCTCGCGCGGACCGATGCGCCGGCCAGCATCCGCGCTTTTCTCAAGCAGCGCCAGCGCTGGTTCGGGGGCTTCCTGCAGACGCAGCACTGGAACCGCGACATGGTCGGCAATGCCAACTACGGCCTGCTTGGCACACGCATGTTGCCGGTCAAGGCGCTCGATACCCTGCAGCCGATCTACGGCCTCGGCGCGTTTGCGATCCTGATCTGGCTGGTCGCGACCGGGCGTTTTTATCTGGCGTTCCCGATCCTGCTGGTGATGATCGCCAAGATCGTGATCGACCTCACCTTCCATCTCTGGTCGCTCGGCATTTACAAGCGCTGGACCGGCCAGCGTGAGGGGCTGCGCCTTGGCCCCGCGCTGATTGCCGCGATCGCCGAGCCGTTCAGCTTCCAGCTCCTGCGCCACGCCGGCGCGATTTACGGCTGGTACGCGTTTCTCACCGGTAGCCAGACCTGGAGCCGCCAGACAAGGACGGCGCTGGAGCATCAAGCCTAACGGTGCTTGCCATCGCAGCATAACGCCAGCAGCATGCGGTTTTCCAAGGTGGGGAGCAAATTATGGCACAGTCTCTGGCAATAACCCGGCGCGGGCTGATCGGATCGAGTGGGGCGCTCGCGCTCGCCGGGCTTTCGCCGCGCGCATGGGCCGCCGTGCTTGATCCTTCGCCCACGCTGATTTTTCGCAATGCGCGCATCCATACGCTTGATGCGGCGGTGCCAGAAGCCGATGCCATCGCCATTTCCGGCAGCCGCATCGTCGGCGTAGGCAAGTGGGAGGACCTGAAGACGCTCGCCAGTGCGCGCACGCGGGTGATCGATGTGGGCGGCCAGGCCATCGTTCCCGGGTTCAACGATGCGCATTGCCACGCGGTGGGTGAAATGCTGCTTAATTCGGTGCTCGTCGGCAATCCGTTCGAGGTCGAGTTTTTCTCCATCGACCGGATCGTCACGCTCCTCAAGGAACGCGCCGCTGCCACGCCGCCCGGCAGACTGGTGAGCGGCGAGTTCTACGACGATACCAAGATCAAGGATGGTCGCCCGCTGGTCATGGCCGATCTCGACCGGGTTTCGACCACTCATCCTGTCATGATCACCCACCGCGGCGGGCATACCTACGTGGTCAACAGTTTTGCCCTGAAGCTGGCAGGGATCACACGCGATACGCCCGATCCCTTCGGCGGCACCTACGACCGCGATGCGAACGGCAACCTTACCGGGCGGGTTACCGATCTCGCGATCGAGCCGATCAAGGCGAAAACGATGGAGCCCGATCTCACTCCCGAACAGCTGCGCGCCCGTGCTGTTGCGGGTGCGGCCAAAATCAGCGCCGAATTCGTGCGCTACGGTCTCACCAGTGTTTGCCACACCTCACCGGGCCTCGTTTCCTCCGGCACCTCGATCGCGGACGATCTCAGCGCGCTCCAGCAGATCCGCCGCGAAGGCAACCTCCTCCACCGCGTCACCTACGAAACCTCGGGCGCCATGCTCGATGCGATGATCGCCAATGGCGTGCGCACCGGTTTCGGCGACGAATGGATACGCTTCGGTGCCACCGCCGAGCAATTCTCCGACGGCTCGTTCTCCGAACGCACGATGTCGCGCTCCACGCCCTATCCGGGCCGCACGCCGCCCTACTACGGCAACCTCACCCAGACGCAGGAGGGCCTGAACGCGCTCGTCGAAAAGCAATTCCGTGCGGGCATTCAGTCCAATTTCCATGCCAACGGCGATGTGGCGATCGGTATGGTGCTTACCGCCTTTGAACGCGGCGCAAAGCTGGTGCCGGGAACCGACCGGCGGCCCAAGATCACCCATTGCACCAATGTCTCGCCCGAGACGGCGCAGCGGATCAAGGCGCTCGGCGTCGTGCCCGCGCTGTTCACCAGCTATGCCTATTACAACGCCGACAAGTTCCACTTTTACGGGCCGGAAATGATGGAACACATGATGGCCTATCGCACGCTGATCGATGCGGGCGTTCCGGTCTGCGCTGGCTCCGATTTCCCCCCGGGCCCCTTCGCGCCGCTGATGGGCCTGCAAGGCATGGTCACGCGCAAGGGCTGGAACGGCGAGATATGGGGCCCCAGCCAGAAGATCACCGTGCAGGAAGGCCTCAAGGTGCTCACCACCAACGGCGCGCACGCCTCGTTCGAGGAAGATATCAAGGGCACGCTCAGCGTGGGCAAGCTGGCCGACATGGTCCTGCTCGACGCCGATCCCACCGCGATCGATCCTGAAAAGATCAAGGATATCCGCGTGCAGCAGACGATCGTTGGCGGGCAGGTGAGCTACAAGGTGTGAGGATACACGCATGACCTACCGCGTCGAATTCGTCGAGAGAACAGGCCTCGAACTGCTCGAGACCGGGCGCGGCCATGCGCGTTACCGCATGCCGCTGGCCGGAAACGAGAACCACGTCGGCGTGCTGTACATGGGGGCGTTCACTGTGCTGGCGGAGGCGACGGCGGCGATCCCGGGCATCTCGATCCTCGATACGCAGCGGTACTATCCCATCATCAAGGACATCGCGGTAGAGTTTCACAAAATGGCCGCCACCGATGTCTTTGCCCAATTCCGCCTCGACGAGACCGCGCTCGAAGCCCTGCTCGCCGATCTGGAGCGCAAGGGCAGCGCGACCTACTTTGCCCAGTTTCCGATGCACGATGCCGGCGGCGTTCCCGTCGCCACTGGCAAAGTCACTGTAAAGCTGCTCTCGCACGGCTGGGCCAAGGCCTGACCGGGCAACCGACCTGAACCCGCAAAAGGACACCCACCATGATCATTCTGCCCGTCACCGCCTTTGTCACCGCCGTTTGCGCGATCATGCTGCTGATCACCGCGATCGACACCGTTCGCCAGCGCATGCGGCTGGGCGCGGCGTTCGGTGACAACGGCGATGCCAAGCTGATCAGCGCGAGCCGCTCGCATGCCAATCTGGCCGAACACGCGCCGGTGGTAATTCTGATGCTGGCAGTTCTCGAACTGGCGCATGTTTCGCCATTCGGGCTCAAAGCGGTGGCGGGGCTGTTTCTGGCGGCGCGCATCGCGCACATCTTCGGGCTCTATGCGCCGGTCGATACCAAGCCGCCGCTGCCGCGCTCGCTCGGTGTGATCGGCACATGGCTGACGATGCTGGTGCTGGCCGGCTGGTGCCTGCTGCTTGCGGCGCAGGCGGGCTAGCCTGCCGCTTGTAACCTGCGCCGTGTTTGGGCAGGTTCGGGCCGGGGCTGGGTGCCGCTCCGGGAGACCATCATGCCCTATCGTGCCAGCATACGCCTTTGTCTCGTTGCCGGCGCTGCACTCGCCGCAGTAGCCGCGCCAACCCTGCGGGCCGAGCCCGGTGCCTTCGACGCAGTGCGCGGGGACCGGGCAGGGGGCTGGACGGCGCAGAGCCGCTCCGAAGTCATGGCGCTCAATGGCATGGTGGCGACCAGCCAGCCGCTTGCGGCAGAGGCGGGCCTCGAAGTGCTCCACGCCGGCGGCAATGCCTTCGATGCCGCGATAGCAACCGCTGCCGCAATCAACGTGGTGGAGCCCGAGGCAACCGGCATCGGCGGCGACATGTTCGTCATTGCCTGGGTCGCCAAGGAGAAGCGCCTCGTCGCGCTCGATGCGGCAGGCCGCGCGCCCAGCGGTGCCAGCCTTGCGCGCTATCGCCAGATGTTCGGTGAGCATATGCCCGAGGCAGGGATTCATGCCTCGCTGGTGCCCGGCGCGGTCGATGGCTGGTCGGTGCTGCTTGGCCGCTATGGCAAGCTGGGCCTGGGCGCAGCGCTCCAGCCGGCCATCCGCATTGCCGAGCAGGGGTTCCCGCTGTCCGAACGCATTGGCGGCGAATGGCAATCGAGCCAGGCTCTTCTGGCGAAAGATCCGGATTCGGCTAAGGTGTATCTGCAAGACGGCAAGGCGCCGGGCTGGGGAGATATCTTCAGGAACCCCGATCTTGCCAAGACCTTCCGCCTGATCGCCAAAGGGGGGCGCGCTGCGTTCTACAAGGGGGCCATCGCGCAGGCGATTGTAACAAAATCACAAAGCCTTGGCGGGGAGTTTGCGCTGGCTGACTTCGATACGATCCACGCGCGCTGGGTCGATCCGATCAGCACGACGTTCAAGGGCTACACGATCCACGAAATGCCGCCGAGCACGCAAGGCTTCGCGGTGCTGGAAATCATGAACCTGCTGGAAGCCTGCCCGGCGAAGCTGGGCCTTGCGCCCGCCGCGCTCAGCCCGCGCTCAGCCGATTACTGGCACCTGATGATCGAGGCGAAGAAGCTCGCCTATGCCGATTTGCAGCGTTTCGATGGTGATCCTGATTTCTCCGATGTTCCCGTCAAAAAGCTGATTTCAAAAGAATATGCCGCCGAGCAATGCGCCCGGATCGACATGAAAAAGGCCGCCGATACCGCACCCGCTCCCTCCGCACTGGGCGGCACGGCCTATATCACCACGGCAGACAAGGAGGGGAACGTCGTCTCCCTGATCTACTCGGTCTATGATTTCTTCGGTTCGGGCGTGACCGTGCCAGGCCATGGCTTCGTGCTCAGCAACCGGGGCAACGCCTTCTCGCTCGATCCCAAGAGCCCCAACGCGATCGCGCCGGGCAAACGCCCGTTCTACACGATCATTCCCGGCTTCGTGACGCAGGACGGCAAGCCGTTCCTGTCGTTCGGGGTGATGCAGGGCGGGCAGCAGGCGCAGGGGCAGGCGCAGGTGCTGGCCAACATGCTCGTGTTCGGGGCCAACGTGCAGAGCGCCAGCGATGCCGCGCGGTTCAACCATGTCCAGCAGACGGGCACGCTGCGGCTCGAAAGCGGGCTCTATGCCCTTGTCGGTGCGGAGCTAAAGGCGCGCGGGCACAAGGTGGTGCCGGACGATGGCTCCGAGATGGGCGGATATCAGGGGATCATGATCGATCCGCGTACGGGTGCCTATCGCGGCGGTTCGGACCATCGCAAGGACGGGATGGCGGTCGGCTACTGAGCCAACCGCCCGTCCGCCTCAGGCCGCGTCCAGTGCTGCTGCCAGATCGGCGAGGATATCGTCGATGTGTTCGATGCCGATGGAAAGCCGCACATAGCCCGGCGTCACGCCGCTTGCGGCCTGTTCATCGACATTGAGCTGCGAATGGGTGGTCGAGGCTGGATGGATCGCGAGGCTGCGCGCATCGCCGATATTGGCGACGTGATAGAACAGCCGCAGCGCTTCGATGAAGCGGCGCCCGGCCTCCACACCCGCCTTCAACTCGAAGCCGAGCAGGCTGCCGTGCCCGCCCGAAAGCGCGGCCTCGGCCCGGCGCCGCGCCTCGCCCTCGAACAGGCTGGGGTGGGTGACGCTGGCCACGGCCGGATGGGCGGCCAGATACGCCGCGACCCGGG
>JBJXEK010000260.1:0-10523 GCA_046155055.1 Novosphingobium sp.
GGCGCGGCCTTCTTCGCAGCGCTGGAGGCTTACGAGCTGATCGAACCGTTCAGCCTCGAAGTCACGCTGGATAGCGGCGCGGTGCAGTCGCTGGTCGGTTTCCAGACGATCCATGAGGACAAGCTCGCCGCGCTTGATGCCGATGCGCTGCGTGCGCTGATGGACGAAGGCCACCTCGCGCGGATATACATGGTGCTCGCCTCGCTCGCGCAGTTCGGCGGCCTTGTCGCGCGCAAGAACCTGAAGCTCGCCGGTGGCTGAGGCGGATACGTCTATCTTCGCCGCGATGCCAGCGGTGGTGGAGCGCGAGGCACCGGACGCCGCTGCGCTCGATGCGCTGCTGCAGGGTGCGCGCGAGCCGTTCGTGATCCGGGGTCTCGTGGCGGATTGGCCGCTGGTTCAGGCCGGCCTTGCCTCGGCGGGCGCTGCACGTGATTATCTGCTCGCGCGCGCCCGCAACGTTCCCTTCACTGTCTCCATCGGCATGCCGGGGCAAGACGGCCGGCTGTTCTACGATGCGGCGATGGACATGAACTTCCGTGAGGCACGCGGCAAGCTTGCCGACATTTTCGGCGGAATCGAAGCCAACGAGGACCGCGCTGATGCGCCCGCGATCTACCTCGGCTCAATCGATGTGCCGACCCATTTCGGCGGCGTCGACCGCGAAAACTCCATCGATCTGGGCGCGCGCAATCCCACCGTCAGCCTGTGGATCGGCACGCAGACGCGCATCGCCGCGCACAACGATTTTCCCGATAACCTTGCCTGCTGCGCCGCCGGGCGCCGCCGCTTCACGCTGTTTCCGCCCGGGCAGTTCGCGAACCTCTACCTCGGCCCGATCGACAACACGCCCGCAGGCCGCGCAGTCTCGATGGTGGATTTCCGCGCGCCCGATTTTGCCGCGCATCCCCGTTTTGCCGAAGCACTTGGGGCTGCGCAGGTGGCAGAGCTGGAGCCGGGCGACGCACTGTTCATACCCTCGATGTGGTGGCACCATGTCGAAGGGCTCGCAGCCTTCAACATCCTCATGAACTACTGGTGGCGTGATACGCCGCGCTGGCTCGGCCAGCCGCAGGACGCGCTCAACCATGCGATCCTTGCGATCCGTGATCTGCCAGACGCGGACAAGGCGATATGGCGGGCGCTGTTCGACCATTACGTGTTCGAAAGCGGCCCGCACCTCACCGATCATATCCCCGCAGGCGGGCGCGGCGTGCTCGATCCGCTCGATGTCGCCGCCGCCGGACGCCTCCGTTCGTTTCTCCTCAGGACCTTGAGCAAATGATGCAGACTTACACAAAGCGCCGTGTTGTCGTGGCCGGTGGCGGCACCGCAGGATGGATGGCCGCTGCCGCCCTCGCGCGCACTCTGGGCAATTCCATCGAGCTTACGCTCGTGGAATCCGAGGCGATCGGCACGGTCGGGGTGGGCGAAAGCACCATTCCCCCGCTCGTAGTCTATAACCGGCTGCTGGGGATCGCAGAGGCCGATTTCATGCGCGCCACGCGGGCGACGTTCAAACTGGGCATCAATTTCGAGAACTGGAAACAACAGGGCGAAAGCTATTTCCACTCGTTCGGCGAGACCGGCCGCGACCACTGGAGCGCGGGTTTCCAGCACTTCTGGATGCACGGTCAAACCAAGGGCTACACCGCGAGCTACGACGACTATTGCATCGAGCTGCAGGCCGCGATGAAGTCCAAGTTCGCACACTTGCCCGACAACCGGATCAACTACGCCTACCAACTCGATTCCAGCCTCTATGCGGTGTTCCTGCGCAAACTCGCCGAAGCTGACGGCGCAAAGCGGGTCGAGGGCAAGATCGCCGAGGTGCAGCTCAATCCCGAGAGCGGAAATATCGCGGCGCTGCTGCTCGAATCCGGCCAGCGGATCGAGGGGGACTTGTTCCTCGATTGCACCGGCTTTCGGGCGCTGCTCATGGAGGGTGCGCTCCATGTGGGCTACGACGACTGGTCGCACTACCTCCCCTGCGATTCCGCCATCGCGGTGCAGACCGCCAGCGTGCGCCCGCCCGTGCCCTACACCCGCGCCATCGCGCACGATGCCGGCTGGCAGTGGCGCATTCCGCTGCAGCACCGGCAGGGAAATGGGATCGTCTATTGCAGCCGCTATCTCGACAAGGATGCAGCGCTCGAGCGGCTGTTCTCAACCGTCGAGGGCGAGCGGCTGACCCAGCCCAATTTCATCCGCTTCACCACCGGTGCGCGGCGCAAGCAGTGGCACCGCAACTGCATCGCGGTGGGGCTTTCCGGCGGGTTTATGGAGCCGCTGGAATCGACCAGTATTCATCTGATTCAAAGGGCAATTCTTAGAATTGTCCGCATGCTTCCGATGGGCGAAGTCAGTGAAAGAGACGTCGCCGAGTTCAACGACCAGCAGATGACCGACATGGAGCAGATCCGCGACTTTCTGATCCTCCACTACAAGGCCACCGAGCGCCGCGACAGCCCGTTCTGGCGCCAGTGCGCAGACATGGAAATCCCTGAGAGCCTGACCCACAGGATCGAGCTGTTCCGCGAGACCGGCCGCGTCTTCCGCAAGAACGAAGAGCTGTTCGTCGAGAACAGCTGGGTGCAGGTGATGATGGGCCAGGGTATCATGCCGAAGGCGTATCACCCCGTCGCGACCAAGCTTTCGGACGCCGAACTCAGTCACCTGCTCACCGGCCTCCGAGAAAGTGTGGCCAAAACTGTCGCCAGCCTGCCCGACCATCAAAACTATGTTGCCCAATATTGCGGTGCACAGGACGCCAAGGCAGCCGCATGAAGAAAAAAATCCTCGCTGCGCTCCTGCTTTTTGCAGCAAGTCCTGCGGTTGCGGGAGACTGGAAGCTCGTCTGGTCAGACGAATTCAGTGGCACCACGCTCGACCGTGCCAAATGGGATTTCGATGTCGATTGTTGGGGCGGCGGCAACAACGAGCGACAGTGCTACACCGCATCACGGCGCAACACCCGGGTCAGCCGGGGAAGGCTCGTGATCACAGCGCACCATGAACGCGTGACCGGCCCTGCCCTCCCGGCCAGCCAGCGCACCAACCCCGCCAATCCCGGAGCGCAAGTCACGCGCGATTTCAGTTCGGCCCGCCTGACCACGCGCAACAAAGCCTCGTGGCGCTACGGACGGATCGAGATGCGGGCCCACTTGCCGCAAGGTCAGGGCACTTGGCCTGCATTCTGGATGTTGCCGAAAAAGGATGCCTACGGGCCCTGGGCCGCATCGGGCGAGATCGACATTCTGGAAGCTGTAAACCTCGGCGGCCCCTGCGCAGCCTGTGCGGGCGGGCGTGAGGACACCATCCTCGGCACAATCCATTTCGGCAAGCCCTGGCCCGGCAATGTCCATAAGGGTGACGAAGTCCATACCCCGAGCGTGCTCAAAGGGTTTCACACGTATGCGATCGAATGGCAGCCTGACCGCATCATCTGGCAAGTCGACGGCAAGACCTATGCGACGCGCGAGCGGAGCGAATGGTGGTCATCGGGATCGACCGCTCCCGGTGCGCCCTTCGATCAGCCCTTCTATCTCGTTCTGAACTTCGCCATCGGTGGCGGCCTTGCTGAATCGCGCGGCACTGGTGGAGTCTCGACCATTAACTTCCCGAAGCGCTACGCAATCGATTGGGTGCGGGTCTGGCAAAGACCGGGCAGTTAAGCTAGCGTGACTTTATCTATAGTGGGCAAAGGGGGCAAGTAACGCATGGCGAGGCGTCGTCAGGCGGTCACAATCAGGCATGTCGCGGCGGATGTCGGGGTATCGCTCCAAACAGTGAGCCGCGTCATCAACAACGAGCCCAATGTCCGGCCCGAGCTGAAAGAGCGCGTGCAAGCGGCCATCACGCGTCTGGGCTATGTCCCCTCGATCGCTGCGCAGCGCATGAGCGGCTCGCGTTCCTACCTGATCCTCGCGCTCAACGACCGCGACCGCACTATTGCCGATTGGCGTGCGCGGCAGGGCACCGATTGGGTCGACCAGATGCTGCTCGGCGGCATGCTCAAATGCGCCGAGCATGGATACCGGATGATCGTCGAACTGGTCGATACGCACAGCGACCATGTGACCCGCGAACTGCTCGCTGCGATTGCCGCGCTCCAGCCTGACGGGATCATCCTGACCCCGCCGCACTCGGACAATCCGCATATCGTGCGCTGCCTCGCCGAGCAGAAAATTCCCTTCGCGCGCATCGGCTCGAAGGAAGACGATGCCGGCATGCCGATCTCGATGGACGACGAGGGCTCTGCCGCCACCGCCACGCGCTATCTCGTCGCGCGGGGCCACCGCCACATTGGCTTCATCGCGGGTGCAGCCGAGTACAACCTTAGCGGATGGCGCGTGGACGGTTGGAAAACCGCGATGGCCGAAGCCGGCCTGCCGACCGATGGCTTGCTTCAAGCCGGCGACTTCACCTATGCCTCGGGCGAGCGCGCAGCGCGGGCGCTGTTGGCGCAGGAGCAGCCGCCCACCGCCATCATCGCCAGCAACGACCAGATGGCGCTTGCGACACTCGAAGTGGCGCGAACGTTGGGCCTCAACGTGCCGGACGATCTTTCGGTCATCAGTTTCGACAACACGCCGCTGATGCAGTTCACCCAGCCGCAGCTCACCGCGATCGACCAGCCGATTGCGGCGACGGCTTCCAAGGCCGTCGAGCTCATAATTGCGGCGCAGAAGGGCGAGGCAATGCTCGATGAGCTTACCGTTATCGCGGCTAGGCTGGTCGAACGCGGCTCGGTTGCCGATGCCAGGCAAACCGTAAGTGCCTGAACCCGAAAGGGCAGGACAGAGCCCGGCCGCCAAGCTGCCGCTGCGCTTTCTGCTGCTCTTTGCGCTGGCGTGGGCGGGCGGTTCGATCGCGTACATTCCGTTTCTGACCATACTGCTGCCAGTCAAAGTGGCCGCCTTGACGGCTTCGGGGACTGCCGCGGGTACGGCTGCAGGGACGGTTGCGGCTGCAGGCGCGCGAGCAGGCGCGGGCGGCGATGTCGTCTGGCTTTCCACCATTGCCTTTTGCGGCGCGATTGCCGCCAGTCTTGGCCATATCGGGTTTGGCTATCTCAGCGACGTGACCGGCAACCGCCGGGGCTGGTCGGCGCTTGGGCTGCTCATATCGTGCGGCCTGCTGCTGGTTGTGCACACTGCCACCACCCTGCCCGGCATAGTCGCGCTGGTCGTGGTCTGGCAGTTCGGGCTCAACATGATGCTCGGCCCGCTCTCCGCCTGGGCGGCAGACTGTGTGCCTAACAGCCAGAAGGGGCTGCTGGGGGGTCTGCTGGCCTTCGCGCCCGGCCTCGGGGCGCTGGCTGGCGCGTTCGTGACAATCCCGGGCCTGGCCTCGCCAGATGGGCGGCTCGTGCTCGTCGCCCTGTTCGAGGCCGGCGCTGTCCTGCCCGTACTACTGATTGGCGCGCCGCGCGGCACCAGCGCGCCTGGCAGCCCGGCAGTTGCGCTGGATTACGCTGCCCCGCACGATGCACCACTCGATCGGAAGGGAGCCGCGCGGCGCATGTGGCTGGCCCGCCTGCTCGTCCAAGTGGCCGAAGCTGCGCTGTTCTCGTTCCTCTACTTGTGGTTCCGCTCGATCGATCCGGCCATCGGCGATCACCTGACGGCGCGCATCTTCAGCGTGGTGCTCGTGCTTTCGGCACCTGTGGCGCTGCTGACCGGTCGGTGGGGAGACCGGCGAGGCCGTCCGCTGACGCCGCTCATCGTCTGCACGCTGGTTGCCCCTATCGGACTTGTCGGCATGGCTCTGGCGAAAACCCTGCCGGTGGCGGTCGCGGCTTATGCCGTGTTCGGTTTCTCGACTTCAATCTTCCTAGCGCTCCATTCGGCGCAAACGCTGCGGACACTGCACGATCCCAGCCGCCGCGGCCGCGATCTCGGTCTGTTCAATCTGACCAACACGATGCCGTCGCTGGTCATGCCGTGGTTCACCCTGGCGCTGGTGCCGTATTTCGGATTCACCGGACTTTTTCTGCTTTTTGCCGTGCTCGCGCTGCTTGCTGCACTCCTGCTTGCGGCATTCAGCCGAGAAATCTGACCACTCGGCTTGATTTTGCGCAAGTGTCATGCGACGAACTCTTGGGAACGTTCACAGAAATTTGACGAAGAGGGTGGCGATGATGGTCCGGCGCGCGTTTGTGGCAGCACTCATGCTGACGACCGGGAGCGCTATGGCTGCGCCTGCGGCCGCGAGCGATTCCCGCGCTCATCCCGCACTCTGGCCAGCCGCACACAGCCCGGAGGCCTTCACCAGCCCCGCCACCGAGCGCCGCATTGCGCGGATGTTGGCGCGCATGACGCTGGAACAGAAGATCGGGCAGATGATTCAGGCGGACATCAGCGCGATCACCCCGGCCGATCTCGCGCAGTATCCGCTCGGCTCGATCCTCGCGGGCGGCAACTCAGGCCCCTATGGCGATGAGCGCGCCGACGCGGCGAAGTGGGACAAGCTGGTCACCGAATTTCGCGATGCCTCGCGCAAAAGCGGCGCAGGAATCCCGATGTTGTTCGGCATCGATGCCGTCCACGGACATTCGAACCTGCCGGGCGCGACAATCTTCCCGCACAACATCGGCCTCGGAGCGGCACACGATCCGGCGCTGATCCAGCGCATCGGCGCAGTCACCGCCGCCGAAGTCGCCGCCAGCGGGATCGACTGGACCTTCGCGCCCACGCTTGCCGTGCCGCAGGATCTGCGCTGGGGCCGCAGCTATGAAGGCTACAGCGCTGACCCGGCGCTGGTCGCACAATACGCCCGCGCCATGACAGTCGGCCTGCAGGGACCGCTCGTGGCAGGCAAGCCGCTCGCCGCAGACAAGGTCGCAGCCACCGCCAAGCACTTCCTCGCCGACGGCGGCACCGATGGCGGCAAGGATCAGGGCGATGCCATGATCTCCGAACGTGAGCTGGTCGCCCGCCATGCGCAGGGCTATCCCGCCGCGATCGACGCAGGCGCCTTGACCGTGATGGCGAGCTTCTCGAGTTGGAACGGCGTTAAGAACCACGGCAACCAGACCTTGCTCACCGATGTGCTCAAGCAGCGCATGGGCTTCAAGGGCCTCGTGGTGGGCGATTGGAACGGCCACGGCCAGATCCCCGGCTGCACTGTCACCGATTGCCCGAAGACGTTTACCGCCGGGCTCGATCTCGCGATGGCGCCCAACAGCTGGAAGGGCCTGTTCGAAGCCACCCTCCGCGAAGCCAAGGACGGCACACTGCCCATGGCCCGCGTCAACGATGCGGTTACGCGAATCCTGCGGGTAAAGGCCAAGCTCGGCATCCTTTCGGCCACCCCGGTGCAGCGCGGCAATCCCGCGATCGTGGGTTCACCCGCCAACCTTGCCGTGGCGCGCGAGGCCGCTTCCAAGTCGCTCGTGCTGCTCAAGAACAATGGCGGGGTGCTGCCGCTGCGCCCCGGCGCCAAAGTGCTGATTACGGGCCCGGGCGCGGACAGCATGGCGATGCAGGCCGGCGGCTGGACAATCACCTGGCAGGGCACCGACACCACTGTCGCAGACTATCCCAAAGGCCAGACCATCGGCCGCGCGATTGCCGAAGAAGTCACCAAAGCCGGCGGCCTGGCGGCGATCTCCGCTGATGGCAGCTTCAGTGCAAAACCTGATGTCGCGGTAGTCGTCTATGGCGAGCAGCCATACGCCGAATTCCAGGGCGACATGCCCAATCTTGCCTTCCGCAGCCACGCGGGAGAGCAGGACATGCTGGCCAAGTTGAAGGCGCAAGGGATCAAAGTCGTCTCGGTGTTCCTCTCGGGCCGCCCGATGTTCACCGGCCCCGCGATGAACGCCTCGGACGCCTTTGTCGCGGCATGGCTCCCCGGCACGCAAGGTCAGGGCGTCGCCGACGTGCTGGTCGCACACAAAGATGGCAAGCCTGCGCGCGGCTTCACCGGAAAGCTCTCGTTCCCCTGGCCGGCCGATGCCGTATCACCGGTCAAGGCCCCGCTGTTCCCGGCAGGCTATGGTCTCGATTATGCGCATGCCGCCACCGTCGGCCCGGTCGGGGAGGAACCCCATGTCGATCTGGTCGCGTCGGCCAGCGAGGGCGTTTACCTGACCTTAGGCAAAGTCCCCTCGCCTTGGCACCTCAGCCTTGATCCGGGCCTGGCCTCGCACACCACCGATCTTGGCGCGCAGGAGGATTCGGTGCAATTCAGCTGGACCGAGCAAGGCGCACTGGCCATCGATGGTCCCCCAGTGGACCTGATGCGCCAGCTCGACGAGGAATTCGCGCTGAAGCTCGACGGGCGGCTCGATGCGGCCGCGGGCCCCGTGTCCGTGACCATGGCGGGCGCTACGCTGACGTTCGATCCCAAAGCGACGTTCGGCGCGTCCGGAACCGCGTTCACCGCGCGCATTCCGCTGCGCTGCTTCCACGATGCGGGCGGCACCTTCAAGGCGGTCGGTACGCCGCTCAAGATCGCGGGCGACAAGGGCCTCGTGCTGACCTTGCGCGCGGCGAGCATCGAAGGCGTAGGCCAGACCATCGCCTGCCCGGTCGCGCCGGCTAAATAGCGATACCCTGGGATTCGAAGAAGCGGATCACCGGGGCCAGTGCGCTCTGGTGCCGCTTCCACCGCGCGACCGATTCCCGGTACATCGGTCGCCGGACCTGTGCCGCGCTTGGTGTCGAGACCGGCGCTGCATTCTGATGGAAATCGAGACAAGCCTCTGACCAGTCCAGCCCGCAGTGCGCCAGCAGCCTCCGGGTTTCGCCTTCCTGATCCGTGACCAGATCCTCATAGCGCAGCTCCAGAATGCGCTCGGGCAGCGCCGCGCGCCAGAAGGCGATCAGCCGGTCGAACCGCACGTAGTATTGCGCGATATCCATCAGATCGTAGCTGTAATCATAATAGCGCGAGCCGACGGCGAAGAGGTTGCGAAAGTTCGCCAGCACCGCGTCGAGCGGGTGGCGGCGCAGGCAAACGATCCTGGCCGATGGCAAAGCGCGCGCGATGAACCCGGCATAGTGGAAGTTGCCGGGAAACTTGTCGGTAAAGCGCCCGCTTTCCCGGGCCCCGGCATGGTGCAGTGCACGGCGCAGATAGTCGTGCCCGATCGCGCCGAGGTCTACGCCCGCGGCCGCCGCCACCACGGTCTCGGGATCGAGCACGGTGCGCGTGCGCGTGCCCGAGACCATCTTCACCGCCAGCGGCATTGCCTGCAATTCGCCCGCGCTCCACACCTCGGGGTGCGAGGACACGATGCGGTCGACCAGCGTGGTGCCGGTGCGCGGCATACCGATGATGAAGATCGGCGCGGCATCGGGCGCGGCGTTGACCGGTGCCGCGGCGACTTGCGGCCAGGTTCGCTCGATCGCATCGAAGTTCGCGGCGTCGCCGGCAAAACTGTAGGGAAGCTGCGCGCGGTGCTGCGCATTGGCCTCCGCCAGCCGTTCGAACGCGGCCCGATGCTCGCCGAGGTCATCCAGTTCCTTGGACAGCGCGTAGCCGAGCAGCAGGCGATCCCGTGGCGCCCGGGCGCGCTCCAGCGCAATGCGCAATCGTGCAACATGGTTGCGCTCGGCTGTCTGCGTGCTCAGGCTCGACAGCAGGTGGTGCGCACGCGCCGCATCGGGCGCGAGCGCCAAAAGCGCCTCAAGCGCTGTTCCCGCCTCGCCCACTTTTCCTACGAAATTGAGCGCGGCAGCCTGATTGTAGCGGAACTCGATGTTCGTGGGGGCCAACCGTACCGCTTCGGCAAAATGCGGCAGTGACGCCGCGTGTTCGCCTAGCCGCGCATAGACGCAGCCCATTGTGTCGCGGCTGAGTGCGTCGTCTGGCAGCGCCCGTTCGGCTGCCGCCAAGGTTTCGGCCGCAGCCCCATCCTGCCGCAGCATAATCTGCAACCGGGCTAGCTGCGCGCGGAATTCGCCCCTAGGTTCGAGCGCAACGGCGCGGGCGATATCCGCCATCCCCGGCGCGACCTTTCCCCCCTCAACCTTGGCCATGCCGAGCAGGAAATGTGCCACAGCACTATCGGGGGCATCAGCGATCAGATCGGTGGCAAGCTGCTGCGCGCCGAGAGTGTCGCCCTTCTGCAGCGCGCGGCGCACAGCGAGCATCCGGCTGTCGTCGCCCCCTGTCATCCGGGTTCAATTCCCGGCAGCCGAGCCTTCAGATTTCTTGCCCTCGATCATGTCGATCAGCGGGCGAAAGGGGAACAAAAACTGCTCGCGGATGGAAAGGCGGCGACGATCATCCTGCCCGACGAGAATGCCCTCGCCTTCCTTGTAGGTTCCGAAGATCCGGTCGATCAGGATTAGTGCGTTGCCATAGTTGCAGCGCGTGTTCTCATAGCCCACCGAGTGGTGATAGCTGTGATGGCGGATCGAGGTAAAGAAGAACGAATAGAACAATGGCGGGTCCGAGCGGACATTGGCGTGGTTGAAGGTGGAGATCACATTCGTCACGCTGAACGCGCACAAGTAGGCCGCAGGCGAGACATCGAGCAGCGCCACCACGCCAAGGCTGATAAGGAACAG
>JBJXEK010000261.1:0-3771 GCA_046155055.1 Novosphingobium sp.
CAGCCACATTCCCTCCGGCACTGTTTCACGTGAAACATGCAGCAGCTGCGCACTGTCGGCAATGTGCCGCTGCCAAACCTGCTCCAGCGAAGCCTGCGCCACGAGGTTCTGGCGCGCATTCTCCTCAGTCAGGGCAGTAACCAATGTACCGAGTCGGTCCATCGCCGCTTCGTCAACGCTGGGAGATGCTTGCAACCATGCCAACGCTTCGGTCTCGTTTGCGATACTCACGCCGCCACCCGGCGCTTTGCCTGGACCAGAAGGCTGGCCAGGGCAGCCGGGGTAATTCCCGGAACGTGCCCTGCCGCGGCGAGCGTATCGGGACGCGCCCGCTCGAGCCTCTCGATCATCTCACGAGAGAGACCGGGCACATCCGCATAGGGAAAATGATCACCCAGAGGAACACCGTCGCTCGCACGCAACTGGCGCAGCTCCGCCTCCTGCCGCGCCAGATACGGTGCATACGCCGCGTCCTCGGCCAATTCTTCGGCAAGATCAGCGTCGGGCAGAGCATTACCAAACCATGGAACTAGAGCCGCAAAATCGACCTCCGGAAAACGCAGCCACTCGGCTAGCGCGCGCCGCACCCCGTCGTTGCGCACACCGACACCATGCCGATTGAGGTCTGCCGGAAGCACCTCCTCCGTCAGCCGTCCTTCAATTCGGGTGCGCTCCTTCAGACGCCTCAGGAACCATGCTTTGCGCGCCCCACCAACCGAGCCCACCGCCAAACCCAACGGCGTCAATCGGGTCGAGGCATTGTTGGCGCGCAGCCGCAAGCGGTACTCGGCGCGCGCGGTGAGCATCCGGTAAGGCTCCGAAACGCCGTGCAGCGTCAAATCGTCAACCATCACCGCCATATAACTCGTCGTCCGGTCGAGCGCCGCCGGCTCCCGCCCTAGCACGGCCGCAGCAGCATGCATCCCCGCGACCAACCCCTGCGCAGCGGCTTCCTCGTATCCGGTCGTCCCATTGATCTGCCCCGCGCAATAAAGGCCCGGCAAGGCACGGACCTCCAGGCTCCGCCGCAGCGCACGTGGATCGATATGGTCATATTCCACGGCGTAGCCCGGCACCAGAATCTCGACCGCCCCGAGTCCGTCGATCGATCGCATCATCGCCAGTTGCACATCGGCCGGCAATGACGTCGAAACGCCGTTCGGATACACTGCATAATCGTCGAGTCCCTCGGGCTCTAGGAAAATCTGGTGCCCGTCCCGGTCGCCAAAGCGATGAATCTTGTCCTCGATCGAAGGGCAATAGCGGGGGCCCTGCGCATCAATCGCCCCACTGAACAGCGGCGAGCGGGCAAGCCCGCCGCGAATGATGTCGTGCGTCCGCGTGTTGGTTCGGGCAATCGCGCAGAACACCTGCGGCAACAGCCGGGTCTTGGTCAGCGGTGACATGGTCCAAGGCTCGATATCAGATGGCTGCAATGGCAGACACGCCCAGTCGATCGTTCGACCATCCAGCCGCGGCGGTGTCCCCGTCTTGAGGCGCGCCATCGGCAGGTCTACCGCGCGCAATTGGTCAGCCAGCCGGTGCGCAGCGTTCTCACCAATGCGCCCGCCTTCCATACGCTCTTCGCCGCGAAACAGACGCCCGCCCAGGAAGGTTCCCGTGCAGAGAACCACCGCCTTGGCTAAGATTTCGGTGCCGTCCGCAAGACTGACTCCAGCCACCACTCCGCCAACGATACGGAGCGCGGCTGCCTCACCCGCCACCACTGCAAGGTTTTCTTGCGCCCCTACCATACGCTGGATCGCGGCGCGAAACAGCTTGCGATCGGCCTGAACGCGGGGACCTTGGACAGCACTGCCCTTGCTGCGGTTGAGCATCCTGTAATGCAGCGCCGCTTCATCGGCCGCTCGCCCGATCAATCCATCAAAGGCATCCACCTCCCGCACAAGGTGACCCTTGCCAAGGCCGCCAATCGCAGGATTGCAGGACATCGCGCCGATCTTTGTTGGATCGAAGCTCACCAGCGCCGTGCGCGCGCCCATACGCGCTGCGACCGCAGCAGCTTCCACGCCGGCATGCCCGCCGCCGACCACGATGATATCAAAGCTGTGCATTTGGCCGCGATAAGCGATTCGGGGAGTCGCGTCAAAGCGGGGTGTGTTTCACGTGAAACATCACTTGCCGATGCAGAAGCGCCCGAAAAGGGCATCGAGCATATCCTCGGTGCCGGTTCGGCCAACCAACCTATCAAGCGCAACCCGCGCGACCCGCAGTGATTCGGCAGCAAGCAGCGGGTCAGCTTGTGCTGAAGCTTCACGCGCGGCTTCCGCCACCTCAGCCAGATGCCGATGTTGCCGCGCATTAAGCGCAACTTCCCCCGGTGCCGGAAGCGCAGCGAGGGCGTGGTCCACCAGTGCGGTACGCAATTCCTGCAGACCCTCCCCGGTCACAGCGGACAGGCATAATCGCGCATCAGATCGCGCCACCATAGCCGGCAGATCACAACGAGCCGCAATGTCCCACACGACACCGCCGCGAGGACCGCTACCCACCGGGCCAAGCCACAGTACTAAATCTGCCCGCTCAGCCTCGGCACGCGCGCGAGCAATGCCGATCTGTTCGATGGTTCCAGCCCCTTCGTCGCGCAGACCTGCAGTGTCTACAAACGTGAAGGGAACGCCGCGCAGCGCCACCGCGCGCACCAGAACATCGCGGGTTGTGCCCGGCTCAGCAGCAGTTATTGCAGCTTCGTCTTCCACCAAGGCATTGAACAACGTTGATTTTCCGGCGTTGGGAGGCCCCGCGAGCACAACCCGGAAACCCTCCCTCAGCGGCTCGGCGCGCGGACGCGTCAGCCATCCTGCAAGCTCCTCTGCCAAGTTTTGGCTCGATTCCGAAAAACTGGCAGGTAAGGCGCTTCCCGCCTCGTCAATATCGTCGTCCCCCGCAAAATCGAGCGCGGCCTCAATCATAGCCGACATACCGAGGACCCGCGCACGCCAGCCCGCAACCAGACGCGACAGATCGCCGCCCGCCATTGCGAGCGCGCCCCGCCGTTGCAGCTCGGTCTCGGCGGAAAGCAAGTCGGCGAGCCCCTCCGCTTCGGCCAGATCGATCAGTCCGTTGGCAAAGGCACGACGGGTAAACTCGCCAGGCTCGGCACGGCGCAGGCCCGGCAGAAGCGCAAGCGTCCGCTCAACCGCGGCGACCACGGCGCGCCCACCATGAAGGTGGAGTTCGGCACTATCCTCTCCAGTCGCCGTTCCGGGGCCTGGCAACCAAAGCACCATTGCCTTGTCGAGTGGCAATCCGTCTGTATCGGCCAGCGAGGCAAGCACCGCCCGGCGCGGCGCAGGACGCCTTCCCGCGAGCCTGTCCAGCGCTGGGCCTGCACCTGGCCCGCTGATCCGAATCACGCCGATAGCCGCCGGAGGTGCGCCGGAACCCAGCGCGAATATCGTATCGTTCACAAAAACCCGCTCAAGTCTTGGGCTTCTCCGCGCCCGCCTTGAAACCGGCCATGGCGGCGCCCGCGCCTTGTTCAATAAACTGCTGAAACAGCTTAAGGCCCATCTCGCCCATCGGAGCCATCTGCTTGGCAAAGCCCTGCAGTTGGTCGACGCTGTTCATGCCCTGCATCGCCTTGGCAAGGGCATCAACGTACACGTCGTTGGCACGGGTGACATCGGGCAAGCCCAGGAACCGGCGGGCCTCCTCGGGCGTGCATTCAACCTCGACGTTTACTTTCATGACGGCACCCTTTTCATTCCTCGGTCCTAACCCTGTCATGCATGCTTGGCAAAGTCCACG
>JBJXEK010000262.1:0-4342 GCA_046155055.1 Novosphingobium sp.
GAGCTGCTGCGTGAAGCCTTGGCGAACGGGCGGCAGGAAATTGCGCGTCGACTTCAGGAAAAGCCCTCGCATGGCGGCGAATGTGCGCAGGCGCAGGCGTTTCTGATCGATCAGCTGGTCCGCGTAATCTACGACCACGTCGTCAGCCATGTGTACCGCGCCAGCAACCGCTCGACCGGCGAACGCATCGCGCTCGTCGCAGTCGGCGGTTACGGGCGCGGCGAGATGGCGCCCCACTCGGACGTCGACATCGCCTTCCTCACCCCCACCAAGCCCACGTCTTGGTGCGAGCAGGTGATTGAGGCGATGCTCTACTTCTTCTGGGATCTCAGCCTCAAGGTCGGGCAATCGAGTCGCTCGCTCGACGAAATGGTGCGCATGGCGCGTAGCGATCTCACCATCCGCACCGCGCTGCTCGAAGGCCGTTATGTCTGGGGCGACCGGGCGCTGTATGAGGAAGGCAGCAGGCGCTTCTGGGCCGAAGTCGTCACCGGCACCGAACGCCAGTTCGTCGCCGAAAAGCTGGCCGAGCGCAACGAGCGGCACAAGAAGCTGGGCGACAGCCGTTATGTCGTCGAACCCAACGTGAAGGAAGGCAAGGGCGGTCTGCGCGATCTGCACACGCTCTACTGGATCGGCAAATACATCCACAAAGTGCGCGATCCCAGCGAGTTGGTCGGCGTCGGCCTGCTCACCGCGGCCGAATATCGCGCCTTCCGCCGGGCCGAGAACTTCTTCTGGTCGGTGCGCTGCCATCTGCATGCGATCACCAAGCGCGCCGAGGACCGCCTGACGTTCGATCTCCAGCGCGAAGTGGCACTGCGCATGAATTTTGCGGATCGGCCGGGCAAAAGCGCGGTCGAGCGCTTCATGCAGTTCTATTTCCTTCAGGCCACGCAGGTCGGCTCGCTGACCGGCATGTTTCTCGCCCAGTTGGACGAGCAGTTCGCCAAGAACCGGGTTGGCTTCTTCGCCGCCTTTCGCAATCGCCGGAAGCGCAAGATCGGTCACTTTCCGATCGTTGCCGACAAGCTTGGGGCGAATGGGGATGATTTCTTCCAGGACGATCCCGTCCGGCTCATCGAAATGTTCGTGGTGGCCGATCGCGAAGGCCTTGAAATCCATCCTGAAGCCATGCGGCTGGCGCGTCGTGATGTGAGCCTGATCGATGCCGCCATGCGCAAGGATCCGCGTGCCAATGCGCTGTTCCTCGAACTTCTGACCAGCCGCCACGATCCCGAAACCGCGCTGCGCTGGATGAGCGAAGCCGGGATATTCGGCCGCTTCGTTCCCGATTTCGGCCGCGTCGTCGCGCAGATGCAGTTCGATATGTACCACCACTACACGGTCGACGAGCACACTATCCGTGCCATCGGGCTGCTTTCGAGGATCGAGAAGGGTGAGGAAACCGAGCAGCATCCGCTCGCCACCGAAGTGATCGCCAAAGTCGCCTCGCGCCGCGTGCTCTATGTCGCAACGCTGCTCCACGATATCGCCAAGGGCCGCCGCGGCGATCACTCGGTGCTCGGCGCTGAAGTCGCGATGAAGCTCTGCCCCCGGCTCGGCATGACACCTGCCGAGACCGAGCTGGTCGCCTGGCTGGTGCGCTGGCACCTCCTGATGAGCGCCACCGCGTTCAAGCGTGATCTGGCCGACTACAAGACCATCGCCGATTTCGTCGGCAAAGTGCAAAGCCAAGAGCGGCTGCGGCTGCTCTTGGTGCTTACCATCGTCGATATCCGCGCGGTCGGTCCCGGCATCTGGAACTCGTGGAAACGCCAGCTGCTCGGCGATCTGTTCGGTTCGGCCGAGGAAATGC
Organism: Novosphingobium sp.; assembly: GCA_046155055.1. Lineage (GTDB taxonomy): Bacteria > Pseudomonadota > Alphaproteobacteria > Sphingomonadales > Sphingomonadaceae > Novosphingobium. The sequence goes on from JBJXEK010000262.1 coordinate 1,820, forward strand.
TCCGGCTCGGCCACAAGCAGCATGGCCGCGCCGAACGGATTGCCGCAAAGAAGGCCGCGGTCGGCGCGCTGCTGAAGGAACGCGATGCGCTCATCGGCACGGTTGGCCGCCAGCTCAGCGATGCCTATTGGATTGCCGAGCCAGAGGATATCATTGCGCTCAATCTCCAGCAGATGGATCTCTCGCTCGATGAGCCGCTGACGGTCGAGGCGCACTGGTATCCTGCGCGCGGTGCCACGCTCGTTACCGTGCTCGCGGCGGATCATCCCGGCTTGTTCTACCGGATCGCGGGCGGCATTCACCTCGCCGGCGGCAACATTATCGACGCGCGCATCCACACTGCTCGCAACGGGCTGGCGGTTGACAACTTCCTCGTGCAGGATCCGCTTGGCCGTCCGCTCAACGAGCCCGCGCAGATCGCCCGGCTCAAGATGGCGATTGCCGATGCGCTCGCCAACCGGGTCAAGCTCCTTCCCCAGCTCGCCGCGCGCCCGCTCTCGCGGCCGCGCGCCGATGCCTTCGAAGTCCAGCCTATCGTCATTTTCGACAACAAGGCCTCGAACCGCTTCACCGTGATCGAGGTCGGCGCACGCGACCGGCCGGCGATCCTCAGCCGCCTTGCCCGCGCGCTGTTCGAGGCGCGGCTGGTCGTCCACTCGGCCCATATCGCGACCTACGGCGAACGCGCGGTCGATACATTCTATGTCACCGATCTGCTTGGCGAGAAAATCGAAGGCGACAGCCGCTTGCGGTCAGTGGAAAAGCGCCTGATCGAGGCTGCGGAAGACCGCCGCGCCAAAGCGGCAGCCTGAATATCGCCTTTCGGTGCGAGTGGCGCATCCGCCGTATTCCCCGACAGGCGATCCGCGCCTATCATGGCGCTCATGACTGATGCCGAGTACCTTTCCGGACGCCTGTTGCTGGCAATGCCCGGCATGGCAGACCAGCGTTTCGATCACGCGGTGATCGCGATGTGTGTGCACGATGAGCACGGCGCGCTCGGCATCGGGATCGGCAGCGTGCGCGAAGGCGTGACCTTGCACGGCCTGCTCAAGGACATCGGCATCGATCCCGGAGTCGCGCCCGATGTGCCGATCATGAATGGCGGCCCGGTGGAGACCGCACGCGGCTTCGTGCTCCACAGCACCGATTGGGCCGGTCCGGCTTCGGTCGAAGTCACCCCGCTCTGCGCGCTCTCCGCCTCAATGGAGCTATTGCGCGCGATCGCGGCGGGCAAGGGCCCTTCCAAGTGGCTGGTCGCGCTGGGCTATGCGGGCTGGGGCGCGGGCCAGCTTGAAGGGGAGATGCGCCACCATGGGTGGTTCGCCGCGCAAGGTCGGCCCGAAATCCTGTTTGATACGCCGGTGGGCGCCCGCTGGGCCGCCACATGGCGCGCCGAAGGCATCGACCCCTCCCACCTCGTCAGCGAGACAGGCCGCGCATAAATAGGGACGGTCCCTACTTATTGACCCCACTTTCGATCAGCCGCGCAACTGCTTCGGCCTTGCCGATCAGCGGCAGTAATGCCTTCATGTCAGGGCCATGGTCCATGCCCGTCAGCGCCTGACGCAGCGGTAGGAACAGCGCCTTGCCCTTGCGCCCGGTCGCATCCTTGAGAGCGCCAGACAGCGCGTTCCACGGATCGCTCGCCCAATCGAGGCCGCCCGCCACTTCAGCCGCCTGAGTGAGAAAAGCCTGCGTCTCGCCATCGAACGCTGGAGCCTCGACCGGCCCGGTGATCACCTGCCACCACTCCGCCGCCTCGCCGATCTGGGCCAGGTTCGTCCGGATTGCTTCCCACGCCGCCACGGCCATGCCTTGGGGCAGCAGATGCGCCACCCGATCAAACGGCAGGTGGTGGACAATCGCGGCATTCACGCGGTGCAGATCCGCCTCGTCGAACCGCGCGGGCGCTCGTCCGAATCGCGACAGGTCAAAGCTGGCGGCCAGAGCGTCCGCATTCAGCGTCGGATCAACCGGATCGGATGTACCCAGCCGCGCCAGCAGCGCCACCAGCGCCTCGGGCTCGATCCCCTCGGCGCGCAACTCATCCACCCCCAGCGAGCCCAGCCGCTTCGAGAGCTTGCCCTCGGCACCCGTCAGCAGCGCGGCATGGGCAAAGCGCGGTGGCTGTGCGCCCAGCGCTGCGAACATCTGCACCTGTGTGGCGGTGTTGGAAACATGGTCCTCTCCGCGAAGCACATCGCTCACGCCCATCTCGGCATCATCGATCGCGCTCGGCAGCATATAAAGCCACGAACCATCCGCCCGCCGCACCACCGGGTCCGACATCTGGCGCGGATCGAAGTGCTGGGCTCCGCGAATGCCGTCATCCCAGGTGATTGCCGTCTCGTGATCGAGCAGGAAGCGCCAGTGCGGCGCTTCGCCCGCCGCTGCCTTCGCCGCATGATCGGCCTCGCTCAATGCCAATGCGCTGCGATCATAGATCGGCGGCAGCCCGCGCCCCAGCAGGACCTTGCGCTTCAGATCCAGCTCCTGCGCGCTCTCATAGCAGCGATAAAG
>JBJXEK010000263.1:0-3303 GCA_046155055.1 Novosphingobium sp.
GCAGGCGATCACCCGCTCGATCGCCGATCAGGCGCGCACGATCCGCATCCCGGTCCATATGATCGAAACGATCAACAAGCTGGTGCGCACCAGCCGCCAGTTCCTGCACGAGCAGGGCCGCGAGCCGACGCCGGAGGAAATGGCCGAGCGCCTGTCCATGCCGCTCGAAAAAGTGCGCAAGGTGATGAAGATCGCCAAGGAGCCGATCTCTCTCGAAACGCCGATCGGCGACGAGGAAGACAGCCACCTCGGCGATTTCATCGAGGACAAGAACGCGGTGATCCCGGTGGACGCGGCGATTCAGGCCAACCTCAAGGAAACCGTCACCCGCGTCCTCGCCAGCCTCACCCCGCGCGAAGAACGCGTGCTGCGCATGCGCTTCGGCATCGGCATGAACACCGATCACACGCTGGAAGAAGTCGGCCAACAGTTTTCGGTGACCCGCGAACGCATCCGCCAGATTGAGGCGAAGGCTTTGCGGAAGCTGAAGCACCCGAGCCGGTCGCGGAAGATGCGTTCGTTCCTGGATCAGTGAACGGGAAGTTCCATGGCGAAACGTCGAGTGCAACTGGAAAGACAATTTCGGTTTGCGCTCGCCGTGGCACCATTGGCTCTGATTGCGTCTCCGTTTGCGGCGAGAGCGGAAACGCCCGCAGTGCCCGCCACCACAGCGCCAGACCCTGAGCGGCTGGCGCTCGCGCGCGAGGTCATTGCCATCGGTTTCCCCGAAGCCGAGCGCGAGGCGCTGTTTTTCGACGCGGTTGATGCTATGGTCAAGCAGACGCGCAAGGTCATGCTCGCCCAAATGCAGAATGACGTCGGCGCGACAGCCATTTCCGACCGTAAAATTGAAGGCTTTGTGCAGAAGTCGAAGACGGTTCTGCGCAGCCACATTCCCGCGCTGATGGATGGGATGGCCCAAGGCTATGCCCGCGAGTTTTCAAGCGAGGATCTGATCCAGATCCGCGCCTTTGCCACTACGAGCAGCGGCCAGCATTTCTTCTTGCGCAGCTCCGCCATTATTGGCGATCCGGGCTTTGCTGCGGCCAACGAAAGCTACCTGCGCGACCTTCAGCCAATGATCGGCCAGATGCGTGACGAGCTGACCGCCGAACTGACGGCCTACTTCGCCAAACACCCGCCAAAAAGCACCACCAAGTCGTAACTGGGGCGCAATCCCTCCATGGCAGACATCAGCCGCGCGGGGACTTTGGCCGGGCAAACTTGAAATACAGCGCTGAGGAAACCGCAGCAATCAGGCAGTAAAGCACCTGAGCCCAGCCCAAAGCGGGAAAAATCCCGAGGATTGCATACCAGGCCAGACAGGTGACCGCACCCGCGAGCGCGGCCAGCGCGGTGCGCCCCGGCAATTGCGCAGACCGCCGCAGCCAGACATGCATGGCCGCCGTGACCAGGCTGGGCACGAATCCCGCCTGATAAAGCATCGTGAGCGTCGAGCGCGGCGCAAACAGCAGGCTCACCAGCGGCAAAAACGTCAGCGCCGCGAGCACCGCAAATCCGATCAGCGGCATCAGCACCCCGCCCAACACGATCGCCCACGAGGTGCGCCACGGTGACTGCATCACGCTGCCTTCACTTGTCCGCCTCATACACCGGCACCGTATCGGCCAGCGGATCGAGCCGCACATCCAGCGCCACTCCGGCCGCCAGTGCCAGCAGCAGCGCCGCCGCAATCCGTGCCGTCTTCGCGCTCAGCCCCGGCCACAGCGGCAGCACCGCCATCGCCGCCAGCGCCAGCGGCAACACCGCCGCCACTGGCAGGTTCGGCCCGACGCCCTGCATTACCTGATGGCCGAGCGACAACATGTATCCCCCGACCAGCGCCATCACGATCAGCGCGAGTACCCGCGCTGCCGTGCCGGAACGATGCGCCGCTGCCAGCGCCGCCGCGACCAGCAAGACCGGCAACACAACGATATAGGCCGCCGTCGGCGCGAGCGCCTGTCCGGCAACGCCGAGCGCGAGCAGCGGCAGCGCCGCCCCTGCCATGCCCGCCGGCGTGGGCCGCCACGCCCCCATCGTCAGCGCAAACGCCGCCAGCCCGCCCGCCAGTGCCATTACTTCCAGCCGCGGGATGGCAGCCAGACGGTCATAGTAATTGGGCTCCCCCGGAGCGAGCGAGAGCCGGTTGATCGCATACAGCATAACCCCCGCCAGCACGATCAGCGCAAGCATCCGACCGGCCCCGCCTGCACCTGCGCGCCAGTCTGGTTGGCGCAGCGCGGCAGATGCCAGCCCCGCCGCCGCCAGCACCACCATGATCCACCCCGCCCAGGCCGGATAGACCACAAGCGTGAACCCGAAGGCATCGAAGAACACCACGTCCGCCGCCCGCCCGGGCAGCGGCTCGGCGCGCAGAAGGTCGCGCGTCAGATCGAGCACTTGCGCGCCCATATCCTGCAGCGCGCCCTGGTCGATCGCATCGGGCGTGGCCTTGGGCGAATGATAAAGCTGCGGCCGCCCGATGAAGGCGAAGTTGTAACCGGTATAAGGCCCGTCCCGCGCCTCGGTCAGATCGGTGTCATTGGGCAGCACCGAATAGATGAACACGCCGAGCGAGGAACCCGCCGGACGCGCCACGCTGCGCGCCGCCCTTGCGATTGCCGCACCATTGTCCGGCGACGTCTCGAACAACGTTGTCCGCCCCCCGCCCCCGCGCGCCTCGACATTGATCACCGCGCCCACGTGACTGCGCAGCGGATCGGCAGTGAAGAAATGGTGCGCACCGTCGAGCCCCAGTTCCTCGCCATCGGTGATCAGCACGATCAGGTCGCGCATGGGCTGCCCCCCGGCCCGCACGGCGCGCGCCGTCTCGATCAGCGCGGAGACCCCTGCCGTATCATCTGCCGCGCCGGGCGATCCGCCCACGGTATCGTGGTGTGCCATCAGCAGCACCGCAGGAAGATTGCGGTCCTTGCCCGCCATCACTCCGATCACGTTGGTCAAGGTCGGCGCAAAGTCCTTCTTGCCACTCCACCACGCCAGCCGCGCCGCACTGGCCGGGGGCGCGGTGAACGGCGTCTCGTGCACCGCCATGCCAAGGCTGCGCATCCGCTGCGCGATGTGCGCACGCACCGCTGCGTCTTCGGGGGAGGCGGCAAGGTGCGGCTTCGCCGCGATCACGCGCACATCGGCCATTGCCCGCCCTGCGGCAAAGACTTGCGCGGGGCTGCCCGCCCCCTGCGGCGCGGGCGGCGTTGTCGCCCTGATCCCCAGCAGCACCGCCAGCACCAGCGCTGCGATCAGTGTGATTGGCCTGCCCATGGAATCTCCTGTGTGTCC
>JBJXEK010000264.1:0-11893 GCA_046155055.1 Novosphingobium sp.
CAAGACGGGGGGGATTGGAGGCCGGGGTAACAGGGGGGGCGTTCCCGGCTCGGTCCGTCTTGACCCCTTCCTTCTAGGACCACGCCGCTTTCTGGCGGATGAACGTGAAGGTCAGGGAAGTCGCAAATTGTCGCAATTTGGCTGGCGCTCAGCAGCAAGGCCGCGACAGACCGTGGGTTACTTGCGGCCTGCCGTGCGGGGGTCGTTCCAGCGGAACATGTTGGCGGGAACGGCAATGCCGTAGCGCTGATTCGAAAGCCGCACCGTGGTGCGCTTGTTCTGCGAATCGAGCGACACCCAGCTGTTGAGCTCCAGCCCGCCGGGCGCGCTCGCCTTGCGCAGCATGATCATGGTGATCGTGCCGTATTCGGGATGGCGCGGGTCGCGCACCTCGAGGCTGACCACATCGGGGTGACCGGTGGGGTTGAGCGTGGCATAGCGCGCCACGTCCTTGCCCGGATCAAGCAGTGCCCCCAGCGGGCTGTTGCGAATCGGCCAGCGCTGCACCTGCCGCACTTCATAGTCGATCAGGGTCAGCGCGGCGCCGTCCGAGACAATGAGCAGCGGCACGCCCGGCTGATACTGGAAGCGGATCTTGCCGGGGCGCTGAAGCGTGATGACCCCGGTGAGGCGCTGGCCGTTGCGGTCGGTCTGGACGAAATCGGCCTGCAGGCTGGAAATCGCGCGGAGCGCTGCGACAGCTTGCTCGACTTGGGGGTTGATTTGCTGGGCCTGAGGCTCTGACGCGGCCGAGAGACTGGCAGCGGGAAAGGCCAGCGCAATCAGCGCGGCGATGCAGAACGAGCCGGCGGTGACTTTGATAGGTTTGTTCATTGCCGTCCCTTGCAGCGGCGGCGTTGAACCATGGGTGAACTTGGCCGGGCTGCCTGTAAATCCGGCCTGTTGCAAAACCCTGCCGCAAATCAGAGCCGGGCGGGGCAAATCTATGCCCGCGCGCCCGGCTATGTCCGGCTTACTTGATCTTGGCTTCCTTGAATTCGACATGCTTGCGCACCACCGGGTCATACTTGCGGAACACCATCTTCTCGGTGGTGTTCCGCGGATTCTTCTTCGTGACATAGAAGAAGCCCGTGTCGGCGGTCGAGACCAGACGGATCTTGACGGTAGTCGGCTTGGCCATGGCTTTATCCTGAATGTGCCCATGCTGCCGAAGCAACACACGCAATAAATACAATCGGCGGCGCGTCGCCACGCCGCCTGACAGGGGCCGGTCGTTGTGAGCGAATCGCGCAAAAGTCAAGCCATAGCCGCGGCTGGCTGCGGCAATTTCATGACTCTCCATAGGGTGGCAGCGGTTTCAGCCCGTCGTAGTGCTCTTTGCTCGGCGGTTCAGCCAGCTTGGGCATGTCCGGCAACGGCTGATCAACCCGCTTGTCGGGCAGCCGGTCGAGGAAATCGCGGATCAAAGTGAGGCGGCCCAGACGCTGGTCGTTGAAGTCAACCAGTGTCCACGGCGCATGCTTGGTGTGCGTCGCCTTCAGCATCGCCTCGCGCGCTTTGGTATAGTCGTGGTACTTGCCCCGCGCGGCCAGATCGATCGGCGAGATTTTCCAGCGCTTCAGCGGATCATCGCGGCGTTCGGCAAAGCGCTTTTCCTGCTCGTCCTGATCGCAGGTCAGCCAGTACTTGAACAGCAGCAACCCGTCATCGACCAGCAGGCGTTCGAACTTGGGCACTGCATCAAGGAAGGCGCCGACCTGCGTCTCGGTGCAAAAGCCCATCACTTTCTCCACCCCGGCGCGGTTATACCAGCTGCGGTCGAACAGCACGATCTCGCCCGCCGCGGGCAGGTTCGCCACATAGCGCTGGAAATACCACTGTGAAGTCTCCCGCTTGGTCGGCGTGCCGAGCGCGATGGTGCGCACCTGCCGGGGATTAAGCTTTTCGGAAAGGGCGTGGATCGCCCCGGTCTTGCCCGCCGTGTCGCGCCCCTCGAAGATCACGAGGATGCGCGCACCGGTGGTTTCCGCCCATCCGGCCATCCCGGTCAGTTCTTCCTGCATCGGCTCCAGCAGGCCGTCATAGTCCTTGTGCCCCAGTCCGCCCATGCCCGCGTTTCCTTCCTGCCGGTTCGGGCCACCCTGTCTCAACCCCGCTGGCTTGGCAATCGACAGCGATTGCGCTGACCTGCCGAAGTCGCTAGCGGTATCATTCGTAACCATGTCAACACTCCTCGATCTTCCGGCCGAGTTCAACCGGCTCCCCGATCTCCCGGCCGAGGTCTTCACCGCGCCGTTGCAGCGCCCCGTGCATGTGGGCGAGGACTGGCTCGAACCGCGCCAGGCAGACTATTGCGCTGACGACCACCGCATCTGGGACGATCTCTTTACCCGCCAGATGGAGATTCTCCCCGGCCGCGCCGCCACCGCGTTTCTCAAGGGACTCGACCGGCTCGACCTTGCGCGTGGCGGCGTGCCGGATTTCGCCCGGCTGTCGTCCGAGCTTGGCGCGCTGACTGGCTGGAGCGTGGTGCCGGTGCCCATGCTGATCCCCGATCACGTGTTCTTCTGGCACCTCGCCAACCGGCGCTTTCCCGCCGGCAATTTCATCCGCACGCGCGGGACGTTCGACTATATTCAGGAACCCGACGTCTTCCACGACATCTTCGGCCACGTGCCGATGCTGACCGATCCGGTTTTTGCCGATTACATGCAGGAATATGGCCGCGCCGGTTGGAAGGCCATGCGTCACAACCGCCTGAAATCCCTGGGCGCGCTCTACTGGTACACAGTCGAGTTCGGTCTGCTGATGGAGCCGGGAGGCCTTCGGGCCTATGGCGCGGGCATTCTTTCCGGCCCGGCCGAAGTGGTGTTTTCACTGGAAGCCGCCTCGCCCAATCGCCTGTTCCTCAATGTCGACCGGGTGATGCGCACCGATTATGTGATCGACGATCTCCAGCCGACCTACTTCGTGATCGAGAGCTTCGCCGATCTCTATCGCCAGACGGTCGAGCGCGACTTCGACCGGCTCTATCGCGGGCTCGGCGCGGGGTTCACCTATGCCAACAGCGCGGTGATCGATGTCGACAACGTGCTCCACCGCGGTACACTCGAATACCACCTGCGCGGCGGACGCGGCTCCGCCGCAGTGCCGGTCTAGCGCAATCCAAATCACCAATCGCGCAGGCCAACTGCAATCAGGCCAATTCTAGGCCGATATTGCCGCCCGCATCGCTAGCTTGGCCTCGATCGCGTCCCACAGGCGCTGCAAGCGTTCGTTGACATCGGTCCAGGCGGCGAATGTGGCAAGCGGGGCGCGGCGGACGGCGGTCTGCTCGATCGCACTGTTCATGGGGATCACCGGCCAGCCGGCCGCAAACCCGGTGTGGACTTCGCGGTGCAGCTTGCGGCGTGCGTCATACATCGAAAGTACCGGCAGGATCGGCGGGTGGCGCGGATGGTTCTGCAGGATTTCCTCACGGATCAAGGGCAGAGCGCGGGCCGAAAGCGGCGAGGGCGGCAGTGGAACGATGAGCAAGTCGGCGGCGGCGAAGACCTGATCGCTGATCTCGTTCAGCACGGGCGGGCAATCGATGATGATGCGGGGGTATTCAGCGGCGAGGAACCCGGCCAGCCTGGCGAGGCGCTTGCGTTTGCCGATCCGCGCCAGCGTCAGCGACAGCGAGCGCATGCTTTCGTCCGATTGCAGCACGGAAAGGCGGGGGTATCGGGTTTCGGTGATCAGGTCGCCGGGTTTGCCCTCGCGCTGGAACACAGACGCAGCCCTGTGTCCCCGGCGATCAGCCAGGCCGAGGAGCCAGCCGGCGCCGCCCTGCGGGTCGAGATCCCACAGCAGCGTTGAATGGCCAGAGCGCATTGCCGAGCGCCAGGCCATATCGACCGCCAGCGTGGTTTTCCCCACGCCGCCCTTGACGCTGTAGACGCCGATGACCGCCATTATGCCCGCAGTCCCCTTGATAGGGGCTCATTTCGGCCATCGGCGGATGAATCGCAAACCCTATCCTGAGGGGGTGTCTCTTTCGGGGACAGGCACGGCGGCCGATCAGCGCAGCATCCGCATCCTCTCGCGCAGTATGTCGAGGCCGATCCGTTCGACTTCGGTTTCGAGGCAATCGGCGTTGAGCAGCGCGGAAAGACTGCGCTGCTTCTGGGCAATCAGGTCGATGGCCTGAAGGCTGTCCATATGGCGCATGGCCACGTCGATATCGCCGCACAGCGCTGCGCCGAGTCCCTCGACTTCCTGCGCGAGTTCTTCGAGCACCAGAGCGATCTGGCGATGCGTGGCGACGTTCGGTGGTTCCACCGGAAGTGGGGCCATTTCGCCCATTGATTTTCTCCCGGCCTCAGGCAGCGGCGGCGAGTTGCGCTTCGCCGGTGAGGGCGACAAGGTTGAGCACCATCACCATCTTGTCGTCGATGGCGGCAAGGCCTTCAAGGAACGGCACGACGTTGTCGTTGCCGACGCCGGGCGGGGGGGCCTGCAGGGTTTGGTCGGGCACCGTCACGATGTCGCTGACCGAATCGACGATCCAGCCGCCGACCTGAGCGCCGAGCTGGGTGACGATGATCGCGTGGCGCGGGGTCGGCTCAGTCGCGCGCCAGCCGAGCCGGGCGGCGAGATCGACCACCGGAAGCACCGTGCCGCGCAGATTGACCACGCCAGCGACATAGTGCGGAACGCGTGGCAGCCTGGTCGTCGGGGTCCAGGCGCGGATCTCGCGGATCGACATGATATCGAGCCCGAAAACCTGGCCCTCGACCTCGAAAGTGATAAGTTCGCGGATCATCGCTGCAATTCCTTAAATCGGCTGGCGGAAGGGATCAGTGCGCGACCCGGCGCACGGCGGCGACGAGCTTGGCGGCATCGAAGGGCTTGACGATCCAGCCAGTCGCGCCGGCTTCGCGCGCACGGGCCTTCTTCTCGTCGGAGCTTTCGGTGGTGAGAACGAGGATCGGCCGGTCGCGATGACGGCTACCGGTACGAAGCCGCTCGATCAGGCCGAAGCCATCGAGCCGCGGCATGTTGATGTCGGTAATCACGACATCGACCTCGTTGAGCGCCAGCCAGTCGAGCGCGGCCAGGCCGTCTTCGGCCTGCGCGACCTCGAAGCCTTGTGTGGACAAGGCGTGGTTCAGCAGCGCCCGCATGCTCGGGCTGTCGTCTACAGTCAGGATTCGCGTGATAGTGGTCATGCTCAGGCTCGCTTTTCCAATCAGAACAGTTCGACATCGCCAGACGCACGCGCCGGACGGGTGGTGGGATTGACGGGGGGGGCAAGGCGATCTTCGACCGTCCGGCAACGGATCTGGCCGGAGGCAGGGCGAAAATCGACCCGGCGCGCGCCCGTGCCGCCGAGATCCTCGCGCATTACGATGATTCCTTCACGGCGCAGGAAGGCTACCGCGAATTCAGCATTGGCGGTGCCGATGCGCATCATGTTGCGATTGACGTTGGCGCCGCCATAGAGGTGCGCCTTGAGCCGTGCCTTCCGCGCCCCGCGGGCGAGCATCTGGTTGACCAGCAGCTCCATGAGATAGACGCCGTAGTGCTCGTCCACCGCGGTCGTGGCGGCAAGACCGGCGGGCGGCTCGGACAGCAGGAAGTGGTTCATGCCGCCGATCCGGACTTCGGGATCGAACAGGCAGGTCGCCACGCAGCTACCCAGCACAGTGGAAAACTCGATATGCGGCTCGCTGTCGACCAGAGCCTGGCCCTGCATGACAGTGACTCGCTCGATCGGGCGTTCAGGTGCTGCGACGATGCGGCTTTCGAACATCGGATTAAGCCGCCTTGCTGAACGCGTGGCGGGCGATCGTGCCGATCGGAGCGACCACGCCGGCCGCGCCGAGCGCGATGGCCGCGCGCGGCATGCCGAATACAGTGCAGGTGGCTTCGTCCTGCGCGATTGTCCGCGCGCCGGATTGGGCCAGCGCGAGCAGACCCTCGGCCCCGTCGCTGCCCATGCCGGTGAGCAGGATGCCCACAGCCTGCGCGCCGATCACATCGGCCACTGAGCGAAACAGCACATCGACGCTGGGCAGATGGCCGGAGACCGGCTCGCCCCGGCGCAGGCGCTGATGGAGAATGCCGGTCGCGCCCGCCACAGTCAGATGCCTGTCATCGCCAGGCGCGATATAGACGTGACCATCCCGCAGCGGCATGTCCGGTTCAGCGACGAGGATACGCGGCGGGCAGGACTGATCGAGCGTCCGCGCAACGGCGGGCGCAAACCGCGATGAGATGTGCTGCACGACCAACGTCGGCGGGCAATCGGCGGGAAATCCGCCGAGCAAGACTTGCAGCGCTTCCACGCCGCCGGTCGAGGAACCGATGGCGATCAGGCGCGGGCGCTCCTGCAGTCCGGGAGCGCGCGTCGCGGTGGAGGTGCGCGGCGGGCCGGGAGGTACAGACGGCGGGGGCGCGGCCGTGCGGGTGACGAAACGCACCTTCGCGGCATCGCGGATCAGATCGGCGAGCCGGCCGTTGTCGTCGAACGCAATGCCGCCGCCCCGCTCGTTCTTGGCATAGCAGCCGACGGCACCGAGCGCGAGCGCGCGGGCGGTCGCCTCCGCGCCCTCATGGGTCGAACCCGAGACGACGATCACCGGCGTGGGGCGCAGTTGCATGATCTTCTCGAGGAAATCGAGCCCGTTCATCCCGGGCATCTCGACATCGAGCGTGACCACGTCGGGATCGAGCTCGCGGATCATCTGGCGGCCTTCCTGCGCATTGGCAGCGAGGCCGACGACAGTGATATCGTCTTCGCGTTCGAAGCGGGCCTGGAGGATCGCTCGCATCGTCGGGGAATCCTCGACAATCACAACCCTGATAGCTTTTTTCTGGCTGCTCATGCCTCGCTCCGACGATAAATGGTGGGGCCTGCCGACGTGAGCATCTGCAGGGCGGGTCCGGTGACGCGTTCGCTGTGGCCGACATAGAGCCAGCCACCCGGCGCCAGTGCTTCAGCGAAGCGCGCGACGAGGCGTTCCTTGGTGGGATTGTCAAAATAGATCATGACGTTGCGGCAGAAGATGACGTCGAACTTGCCCTGCATGGGCCACGAGCCCAGCAGGTTCAGCGTACGAAACCGGGCGATCGAGCGCACGGTCGCCGCGATTTCCAGATCATCGCTGGCCGCAGCAGGCGCGGTCCAGGCGCGGGTGAGCGGCTCGGGCACGGCCTTCAGCTCTTCGGCGCGGTAGCGCGCAGCCTCGGCCTTGCGCAGGGCATGCGCGGCAATATCGCTGGCGAGCAGACGCACGTCGCTCTTGGCGATCCTTTGACCGGCGGCGCGATCGGGGCCGAGCAAGGTCATCAGCAGCGACCACGTCTCCTCGCCGCTCGAACTGCCGGCCGACCACAGCCGGGCCTTTTCACCGCGCCCCAGCCGGGCGATCATGCCAGGGCGCACGGTTTCGGCGAAATGCGCGAAGTGGTGCGCTTCGCGGTAGAAAAACGTGTGGTTGGTGGTCAGCGCCATGATCGCGCGGTTGCGCTCGGCGCCGTCCTCGCGGATGCGCATGATGTAGGAGCCGAATGTCGCGCAGCCCGAATCGCGCACCAGCGGGGCGAGTCGCGAATAGACCAGCATGGCCTTACCCTCGGCGAGCACGATCCCTGCCTCGTGGTGGGCAATCTCGCTAACCGCGGCGAAGTCCTGCGCGCTGTAGATCCCGGGGCTTATCCCGGGAAGCGTCTCCGGGGCTGCGATGGCCACGCTCATGCCGCTTCCGCCAGAGCCTGGCTGGCAAGTGTCTGGCCCGAAAGGGTGCGCGCAACAAGGCTGTCGACATCGACGATCAGCGCCACCATGCCATCACCCAGAATGGTCGCGCCCGAGACGCCTTCAACCGAGCGATAGTGCGTGTCGAGGCTCTTGATCACGACCTGGCGCTGATCCTGGATCGTATCGACAAGCAGTGCGGCCCGGCCAGCGCTTTCGGTTTCCACCACGATGAGCACGCCCTCGTGCGCTTTCTCGATGGCTCCCTTTGCACCGACCGCTTCATGCAGCGGCAGGACCGGAATGAACCGGCCGCGCACATTGATCATGGTACGATGCGCCCCAAGCCCTTCGACCTCGGCCTCTGTCGGGCGCAGGCTTTCGACCACGTTGGCAAGCGGCACGACCAGCGTCTGATCGCCGACATTGACAACCATGCCGTCGGAAATGGCGAGGGTGAGCGGCAGCGTAAGCGTGAAAATGGTGCCGGAGCCCGGCTCGCTGTCGATGGTGATGCGCCCGCCCAGTTCCTTTACGTTCTGGCGGACCACATCCATGCCGACGCCGCGGCCCGAGACATTGGTGACCTGCGCCGCGGTCGAGAAGCCGGGGGCGAAGATCAGGTGGTCGATCTCTTCCTTGGAGAGCTGGGCATCGGCGGCGATGAGGCCTTTTTCGACCGCCTTGGCAAAGACGCGCTCGCGGTTGATCCCGGCGCCGTCGTCACCGATGCGGATAAGGATGCGGCCCGAGCGGTGCTCTGCTGAAAGCGTCAAAGTGCCCTCGGCCGCCTTGCCCGCGGCGATGCGTGCCTCGGCGCTTTCGATGCCGTGATCGACCGCGTTGCGGATAAGGTGCGTGAGCGGCTCACCGAGCCGTTCGATCACCGTCTTGTCGAGTTCGGTGCTCTCGCCCGAAACTTCAAGGCGAACGTGTTTGCCGGTCGAGGTGGTCAGCTCGCGCAGAATGCGCGGCACGCGGCTGAACACAGAGCCGATCGGCTGCGCGCGGATCGACATCGCCGATTCCTGGATGTCGCGGGTCAGACCCTCGAGGATTGTGAGCTCTTCCTTCACCGCGAGGCCATCGCCGGCGAGGCGCTGCGCCATCATTGCCTGCGCAATGACGAGTTCGCCCACGGCATCGATCAGCTTGTCGAGCTTGCTCAGTTCGATGCGGATCGACTGGCCGGGCATGGGGGGCGCCGGGGGCGCTGCACCCGCGGTGGGCGCGGCACTTGGCTGCGCCGCTCCCGGGGCTGGAGTTTCAGCGGGTGTAGTGGGAGACGCGGCCGGAGCGATCTTTGCCGGCGGCGGTGCGGCACGGACGGCGGGCAAGGCCGCTTCGGCGCCCACGGCCAATCCGCATTCATCGCCAACGAAATCGAAAATCTCGCGCGCAGAGGCTTCGCCGACATCGGCATCGAGCGCGAAAGTCCAGCCAAGATAGCCGGTGCCCGGATCGAGCGTATCGAGCGGGGGCACTGCGCCGCAATCGCATTCAACGCAGCGCGCGCCGAGCGCGGCCAGCTCGCGCAGCAGCAGCAGCGGCTCGCCGCCATTGCGCATGGCCCCGGCATGGGGGCGGACCTTGAACAACCAGGCTGGAGCAGCCGGTTCTGTCCTTTCCGGTTCCATTGCGCCGGCAATATCATCGAGCATCGCATCGAGATCGAAGGGATCGCCCGAATCTTCCGAATCGTCGTAGCTTGCGGCGATAGGCGCTGCGGGCGCTGCAGCTACCGGTGCCGGAGCCGCAGCGCCTGCGTTGGCTGCCTGCGCGGCGGTCAGTTCGGCAAGCAGTGCCACGTCATCGGGCACGTCGCCCTGGCCGCGCACGGCCGTAACATGATCGCTCAGCGTATCGAGCGCGCGCAGCAGCAGATCGATCAGCGCCGGGGTCAGCGGGACGATCTCTTCGCGCACATCGGAGAGCAGCGTCTCGAAAGTATGGGTAAACGCCTGCAACTCGGCATAGCCGAACGCGCCCGCCCCGCCCTTGATCGAGTGAACGCCGCGGAACACCGCGTTAACCGTATCGGCATCTTGCGTACCTGCTCTGCAGGCGGCGAGGCCAGCTTCGGCAGCGGCAAGCGATTCTTCGCATTCGGCGAAGAAGATGGCCTGGATTTCCTCGGTTGTCATGCCGCGCTCCCCTCGAACATCTGGGCGTCGAACAGTTCCGCCTCGAGACCCAGCTGGCGGGCCGTTTCGCGCAAGGGCAGCGAAGGTTCGATCACCGCGCCATCACCAGTGCGTCGTGCGCTGACCAGCAATTGCAGCATGACCTGGCCGATCTGCGTGCATTCGCGGGCATTGATGTGCAGCACGCCCGAGCCGAGCGCGGCAACCATTTCGGGCAGCAATGCTTCGGCTGCGGCCCGGTCGCACCGGGGAGGCAAGGTGATGGTTGGCATGCTGGCTGTTTCCTCGCTGGCCCCCTTGCGAGGCACCGTGTCCAGCAAGGCTTAGGCGTTAAGCAGGAAAGGTCGGCTTGCCCGGGCCTTATGGTGAGATACCTAGTCCGCCGAGCAGGATTTGCTGGGAGGGACCGGGGTAGCAGCGGATGACCGGCGCCGATCAAGGGGCGCCCATAACAGGAAGGTCAGCCTCCCCATGCACGAAGCCCGGGTTCTCGTGGTCGACGATTCAGCCGCCATGCGCGCGCTGTTTTCCGACATTCTCGATGAGGCTAAGAACGTCCGCGTGGTCGGCGTGGCAGCCAGTGCCGGTGCTGCGCGCGATCAGATCGCTCAGCTCAAGCCCAACGTCATCACGCTCGATGTCGAGATGCCGGGGATGAGCGGCATCGAGTTCCTCGCTGAAATCATGGAAACCAATCCGTTGCCGGTGGTCATGCTCTCGAGCCTCACACAAGCCGGCACGGAAACCTCGCTCAAGGCCTATGAATTGGGCGCGGTCGAATGCTTTCCCAAACCAATGCGCGCCACGCCCGAGCAGTTTGCCAAGACCGTCGGCAAGCTCGGCAAGATCGTGCTCGCTGCGGCCAACAGCAACGTCCACGACCGCAAGGTACGCGCCGAACACAAGCAGTCCGACGTCGCGTTCGAATGGAACGGGCGCATCGCCGCGTTCAGCGCCTCGATGGGCGGGATCGACGCGCTGACGACAATTCTTGGCCAGTTTCCGCCGAACTGCCCCCCCACCGTGGTGTGTCTCCAGGCCGAGCTGATGGTGGTCGATACCTTTATCAAACGCCTCGACACCGATCTGAAATGCAATGTGCGTGCAGCCAAGGATGGCGCGAACCTGACCCAAGGCACGATCCACATCGCCGCAGATCCTGAACGCCATGTGGTGATCGAGCCCGGCCCGCCGGCCAGGCTGCGCCTGATGGCGCGCGATCCGGTGGACGGCGTGCGGCCTTCGGCCAACCTCCTGTTTGGCTCGATCGCGCGCGGCGCGATGCCTGCGGTTGGCACGGTGCTGACCGGCATGGGCAGCGACGGCGCGCGGGGGCTTAAGCTGATGCGTGATGCCGGGCAGGACACTCTCGTTCAGGACCGCGCGACCGCCATGGTTGCCGAAGCCCCCAATGCCGTAATCGAAATCGCCGCCGCCGCGCGCGAGGTCGGCCTCGGCGATCTGGGCACGGCTGTGCTGGGCGTCTGCGGCATCGGCTGAGTTTCTGCGCAATACCCCCAATTACCCCTGGGCGTTTCCCCCCGGATCGCCTGCTTCGGCCCGGAACTGCTTGCGTGCGGTTCCGGGCCGCTTTTTTTGGGGTGCGCGGCTGGCGCTGCTCAGCCGTCCGCCCGCTGGCTGACCCGTGTGATGACGACTGCGGCCAGCGCAAGCAGAAGGATCGCGCTCGCCTCGAACACGATGTTTTCAGGGGCCATGTTCTTGCTTTGCAGCACGATCAGGCGGGCCAGCGCGGTGATGGCGATGAATATGGGGTAGATGAACGTCGCGCCCTTGCCTGTATAAAACACGCTGACCATGCCGATCACCTCGGTATAGAGGAACATCAGCAGGATATCGGCCAGCGTGATAGACCGCGACTGATAAATGTCGATCATCTCCGCGACCGCGCCGCCTATCGTCATCAGGGCGACAAGCAAAAGCAGGATCCGCTCGACCATATAAAAGCCGATCTCGGCGATGGCAGCTTCGGTCTTGCTCACGGGGGGCTGATAAGCGGTATCAGCGGACAGATCACCTTCGG
>JBJXEK010000265.1:0-4833 GCA_046155055.1 Novosphingobium sp.
TACGAAGTCACCCAGCTTTATGTGATGAACCGCGACGGCAGCGGCGCGCGGGCGCTGGCTCCCGCGCTTGATCGCAACATCGAGCAGGCGGTGTGGCAGGGCGGCAGCCTCATCGTGTCTTATGACGACCACGGCGTGCGCAAGATCGCGCGGGTCGGTCTCGATGGTTCGGTGCGCGCGCTGGCGAGCGGGCTTTCAGGCGGGGGCAACCTTGACCGGCCCTATACGGAAGGCAGCTTCGCGGTCTCGCCCGGCGGGGTGATCGCCTATACCGCGAGCGGGGCCGACCGGCCGGCCGACCTGTGGGTGGCGGGCAAGGGCGCGCCGCGGCGGCTGACCGACCTCAACGCCGCGTGGCTCGGGCAAAAAGCGCTGGCACCGGTGACCAAGCTGGCAGTGACCGCCCCCGATGGCAAGCCGATCGACGCCTGGCTCGCGATGCCGCCGGGCCGCAGTGCCGGCCAGCGCGTGCCGCTGGTGCTGGAAATCCACGGCGGGCCGAACTCGGCCTATGGCCCCACCTTCGCGACCGACGTGCAGCTCTACGCGGCGCATGGCTATGCCGTGCTCTATGCAAATCCGCGCGGGAGCACGTCGTATGGCACCGCCTTCGCCAATCTGATCGACCGCGCTTATCCCGGGCCTGACTACGATGATCTGATGGCCGCAGTCGATGCCGTGATTGCCGCTGGCGTCGCCGATCCGGCCAACTTGTTTGTCACCGGCGGATCGGGTGGCGGGGCGCTGACTGCATGGATTGTGGGCAAGACCCACCGCTTCAAGGCGGCAGCGACGCAGAAGCCGGTGATCAACTGGCTGAGCGAGGCGCTGACGATGGACGCGACGCCGTTCACCTCGCGCTACTGGTTCGACAAGCGGCCATGGGAAGAGCCGATGTCGTACTGGAACCGCTCGCCGCTGAGACTGGTGGGCAACGTGACCACGCCGACGCTGGTGGTGGTGGGGAGCGAGGACTACCGCACGCCGGTCAGCGAGGCCGAGCAGTATTATGCTGCGCTGCAAATCCGGGGCGTACCCACCGCGCTGGTTAAAGTGCCGGGGGCGAGCCACGGCGGGCTGGCCGACCGCCCATCGCAATCTGCTGCCAAGGCGGCGGCGATCCTGGCGTGGTTCGACACCTATCGCTCCGCCGCCGCGCCTGCGCCCTGATCGCGCGGGGCCACCGGGGGTGAAACTTTTTTCGCCGGGGGTGAACCGGTTTCCGCAGGCCTGACGCCTTTACTTTGTGAAGGGTCGGCTTGGCCCCGGGAGCGAAGGAGCCGCGGTGATGACACTGGTCAGGATGAATGCCCTCGATACGGGCGCGGGATACGACGTGCAGATCGATGCCGGGGTCCGGGCCGACCTGCTGGTGCGCTCCAGCCAGGGCGGGCAGTGGATCACGCGGATTGCCGACGCGGGCACGCGGGCCACGGTTTCGGCGGATTGGCCGGCTGGCAACTATGCTTACGGCGGCATCCAGCAACTGAGCGGCGGCGGCTTCGTGGTTTACGGCACGGTCCATGCCGGGCTGGGGCGCGGGGTCATGCTGCAGACCTACAACGCGGCAGGCAAGGCCGTGGGCAGCGAAATCTTCCCGATGGCCGAGCAGGGGGACAACCAGCTTTCCGGCACCGGCTATACCGTGACGCCAACGGCGGGCGGCGGTTTTGCGCTGACCTACAGCTCGGATGCCAGCAGTGCGACGCAGATCGCGGTGCACTATACCCAGAACGGCGCGGCGCAGACTTATAACCTCAGCGAAGGCAGCGACGTGCGCATCCGCTACTTCGATGCGACCGGCACTGCACTCGCGCCCTCGGCCGTGGCCTCCGCCGCCGACGTTTCGGTGAACGGTGCCACCACCAACCACCTCGCCGACAACCAGTACATTTATGACAGCACAACGCTGGCTGGCGGGCAGGTTGCCTATGTCTACTACGATCGCATCCAGGTCGGCCAGGATCAAGCGGTGGGCGGCGGCTTCCATGCACAGAACACGATAACCGTACAGGTTTCGAGCGGCACCGGAGCACCAGGCACGCCCGCGCGCGTGGAACAACTGGTGATCTATACTGGCAATCAGGGCGGCATCCCCGGCGCGAACACGCTGGATTTGAGCACAGCGGCCAATGTCGTGGCGCTGCCGGGCGGCGGGTTCGCAGTGATCTGGTCAGAGAACAGCTATGGCGGCGCAGGCACTGCGTGTGATGGTTGGGACACGCAGATCCGCTTTTTCGATGCGGCCGGGAACGCCACGACCAACGCGATCACGCTGATGCATCGCAGCACCGACATGGGCAACATCAGCAAGTATGTCCAAGCCGAAGCGCTGCCTGACGGGCGCATTGCGATCGCCTATGTCGATGGCATCTACGGGGTCAGCGGCAACGGGCAGGCGGATGCCTACCTCGGGCTGGTGTCCGCCAGCGGGCTGTCGGTGGAAGTGCAGCGTATCAATCCCGAAGCTGCGACGAACGGGCGCTACAACAACGTCTATGACCTTGCAGTGCGTTCAGACGGCAGCATCGATGTGGCGTATCAGGATGCGTCGACCCACGGCGCGGCCAGCCCGCTGTTCCACACCGTGATCGAACGCTTTTCGACCGGGCAAGGCGTGACCGGTCAGCTTCTGGGCGGCACCGAGAGCGATGATACCCGCAATGGCGGCGCGGGCGATGATCTGATCGCTGGCGCAGGCGGGGCCGATACGCTGAACGGGCTTGGCGGCAATGACCGGCTCGAAGGCGGCTGGGGTAGTGATACGCTGAATGGCGGGGCGGGCAACGACCTTGTCGCGGGCGGCGAGGGTGATGATACGCTGATCGGCGGTGCTGGCGCGGACAAGCTGGTTGGCGGCAATGGCAGCGACACCGCAAGCTACGCGGCCTCGGCTGCCAAGGTGTCGGTCAACCTCACCACCCGCACCGCGAGCGGCGGCGATGCGACCGGCGACAAGTTCAACAGCATCGAGAATGTGACCGGATCGGCGCTGAGCGACAAGCTGACCGGCGACGCGGGAGCCAACGTGCTCACCGGGGGGGGCGGCAATGACCGGATCGATGGCCGGGCGGGGATAGACACCATGATCGGCGGCGCGGGCAACGACCTTTACCGGGTCGACGACACGGGCGACAAGATCATCGAGGACGCCGGCAAGGGCTCCGATACCGCCTTTGTCTCGGTCAACAGCTACGTCATGGCTGCCAACCTCGAGCAGGTGGTGCTGACCGGCACCGCCTATTACGCGACCGGCAACGATGCGGCCAACGTGATGCGCGGCGCGGGCTCGGGCTATCATGATCTGCGCGGCGGCGGCGGCAACGACAGGCTCTATGGCGGAAAGGGCCAGGATGACCTGTGGGGCGGGACCGGCAACGATGTTTACTACATCAACGACGCCAGGGATCAGGCGATCGAATATGCCAATGAAGGCAATGATCTGGCGATCTCCACAATCACGTTCGAGCTGGGTGGCAATTCGGGCAATGTCGAGCGGCTTACCCTCAGCGGGACGGCGGCGATCAACGGCAAGGGCAATGCTCTGGACAACGTGATCACCGGCAACAGCGGCGACAATCTGCTGCAAGGGCAGGCCGGCAAGGACGTCCTTTCTGGCGGCGTCGGCGATGACATCCTTTCGGGCGGTGTGGGCAACGACCTGCTGATCGGCGGCGCGGGCAGCGATGGGTTCCGCTTTGCCGGCGCATATGCGGCCGACGCCGGGATCGATACGGTCCGCGATTTCGTCCATGGCACCGATCATATCGAACTGGAATACTACTATTACGCCGCGCTTGGTTCCGGTGCGTTCGATCCGGCGAAGTTCGTGGTGGGCACCAAGGCGCTGACCGCAGACCAGCACCTGATCTACAACGACGCCAACGGGATGCTCTATTACGATGCCGATGGGAACGGCGCGGGGGCGAGGATCGCGATTGCCCATTTTATCGGCAATCCGGTGATCGATGCCAGCGACATCGTGATGATCTGACCGGGAAAGGGACCGGAAAGGCGCTGAACATGGTTGCCAAGGCTTCGCCCGCGCTGCACGTCTTCCGCAAGGAAGGAGCGGCGCGGGGTGAGCGAGGCAACGGACCGGGGCGAGCAAGGCCAACCGACCAGCGCGGCTGCGCGCGATGCGCTGCTGGCGTCGGTCTACGACGAGCTGCGGCAAGCGGCGGCGCGGCTGCTCCGGCGCGATGCGCCTTATCTCACCTTGCAGCCGACCGAGCTGGTCAACGAAGCAGCGCTCCGGCTGATGAAGCTGGAGCGCATGACGTTTGCCGACCGGCAGCACTTCTTCGCGACCGGGGCGCGGGTGCTGCGCCAGGCCATGATCGACGCGATCCGCACGCGCCGCGCGCGCAAGCGGCAAAGGCCGGAGTTTGCACCCGAGGTTCTGGTGGACGGCATCGAAGGCGAACCGCCGTTCGATGTCGAGGCGCTCGATGCCGCGCTGGTCAAGCTGGAAGCGGCCTCTCCGGACCTCGCACGGCTGGTGGAGCTGCGCTTTTTCGCCGGGCTCAGCGTGCCCGATATTGCCGCGTTGTGGCAGGAATCGGAAAGCACCGTGAAGCGGCGGTGGAAGGCGGCGCGGCTGTGGCTGGCGGCAGAACTGCAAGACGGCCCGGTGCCAGATGGCCCAATGCCAGATGGTCCGGTACAAGCTGGCCCGGTGCAAGACGGCCCGGTACAAGCTGGCAATGAGCACGCGTGACGCCCGTGCGCTGGAAATCGTCGAGGCGGCGCTCGGGCTGGCCGACCGGCAAGCGCGCGCCGCGTTCGTGGCGGCCGAATGCGGCGGGGATGCGGACTTGCGCGCGCGCGTCG
>JBJXEK010000266.1:0-7172 GCA_046155055.1 Novosphingobium sp.
GTAGTACATGCCGTACATGCCTGATCGCCCGCGCCGGTCAGCACCACCGCGCGGATTTCCGGGTCGTGCTCAGCGCGTTCCAATGCCTCACCCAGACCGACATGGACCGCCGCGTTGACCGCATTGCGGGCCTCGGGCCGGTTGATCGTGACGATAAGCACATTGCCGCGCTGCTCAGTCAGTACGGCGGGGTTAGGGGATTCGTTCATGCCGATTGTTCCTTTGCTCGGGCGAGGGCAGCGATGACTTGCGGGCTGACAGGTTCCAGAATGCCCTGCTCAATCAGAGCGTCGATTTCAGCGTCGGCCATGCCCAGCCAGTCGCGCATGACCTCCGCGGTGTGCTCGCCCATCAGCGGCGCGGGGCGTCCCTCGGGCGGAGCGATCGCGGCAGAGCGCACGTGCATCGCTTCGGTGTGATAGGGTTCATTGAGGTGCGGGTGAGTTTCCTCGCGAAAGATCCCGCGCTCCCGGCAATAGGCAAAGTCCGGCTGTTCGGACACACGCAGCATTCTCGCGGCGGGAATTCCTGCCCCTTGCAGCAGGCGCATGGCCGTATCCGCGCAGTGCTGGGCCAGCCATGCGGTCAACGCGGCCTCGATCACCTTTCGGCCTGCCAGGCGCTCGGTTCGGTTCCAGCTGGCGTCCAGCCCCGGAACGACGCCGCACAGCGCGGCCCAATCGGCATCGCCGCGCGCTGTAACCACGCACCAGTCATCATCGCCAGCCGTGGGAAAAACGCCCCAGGGCGCGTCTTCCGGTTCCGCAGGATCGACCAGCCCGCTTTGCGCGGCGGCGATTTCCCAGGCCTGATGGGCCAGCGCCACGTCGCACTGGGCCGTGCCGACGTGGCCGCCAGTGCCACTGCGTGCGCGGTCGATCAGCAGGGCCAGCACGCCGATGATGCCGATTCGCGCGGCGACGTGATCGGGATAGATTGTGAGGGAGTCGCTATAGCCTTCGTCATCGCCCGGATAGCACCACTTGGCTGTCAGGCCGGTTGCGGCGCGCACCAGCGGGCCGTAACCCATCCGCGTGCGCCACGGTCCGGTATCCCCGAAGGCGGAACTTTCGACCATGATCAAGTCGGGCTTGATCCGGCGCAGATCGTCAAACCCCAGACCGAGCGAGGTCATGGTGCCAGGCTTGAAATTGGTCAGCACCACATCGGCCCGGGCAACCATTCGCTCGAAGATTGCCTTGCCGTCGGGCGCGCGCAAGTTGAGGCCAAGGCTGCGCTTGTTGCGGTGCCCGGCGGCCAGGCTGACGGCCATGCCGGTTGCCATATCTGTCTGGCGGGTGCCATCGGGGAATGCGCGCGATTCCAGTTTGATCACTTCCGCGCCATTATCCGCCAGCAGGCGGCTCGATTCCCCGCCGACCACGATCACTCCCAGGTCCAGCACGTTCAGCCCGTCGAGCGGGCGATGCAGCACCGCATTGCCGGGTGCGGGCAGGGGCATGTCGGGCGGCGATCCGGTGCGTCCCATGCGCGCGTGGTCGATCTCCATGATCCCGTTCGGCAGGGGGATTACGGACGCGTCAGCGATTTGAAAATCGGTGAAAATTCCACGCTCCGCAATATGTTCGGTCCTCACGGTTTCGTCGAGTTCGATCAGGGCGGACAGCGGCACGCCGTGCTGCGTTGCGCCCGTTTCCAGTTCGGCGCGGGTCTGGTTGGCAAAGAACCGGGCGATGAACGGGTTCAGTTCCGGGGTCTTCAGCCGCACGCCGATGCGATCCATCTCTGGGGCGGCGAACTGCTCCGGACAGCCCAGCCATTCAAACATCCCGCGCCATTGCCGCGCCGCACCAATGTAGATTCGTACCAGCCCATCCTTGCAGCGAAAGATCGGATACTGGATGCCTTTGGCCGGGCGGTCGGGCGAGAGCAGTCGCGCGGGCTTGCCCATCGTGGCGCTGCCGTTGATGCCGTAACCTGGATCGAGCGCCTGCATCGCTCCGTCGAGCGCGGAAAAATCGATCCGGTCGGCCCGCCCGGTGCGCTGGCGGTGATAGACCGCCAGCAGGATGAGATAGGCTAGCTGCGCCGATGCACACTGGAACGCCAGTTCGCCGGGGGGCAACAGCGGCGCCTTGCCGCGAATGCCCGAGCGGGAGAGTTCCGCCGTCAGTGCATGCAGGACCGGATCGGTCGCCTGCCAGCCGGAAAAGCTGTTGCCGCTGCCAAAGTTGCTGGCGGTTATGACGATCGCGTCCGGATGCGCCGCGCTCAGCGCATCGGCCGTCCAGGGGCCGGATTTGCCCAGCCCATGGCTGGTGTCGATCACGATGACGTCGGCCCGGGCCAGTTCGGCCTCGACCGGCGCGGTGTTGGTGCCGTCAAACCGCAGCCAGCGCTTGCCGGCATGATCGGCCAACGCGCGCAGTCCGGCGCGGGTGCGGGGATCGACCGCCGCCAGCTGGCCGGGCTGGTCGGGCCCAGCGATGTGGGTCACTTCGGCCCCCAGCTCGCCCAGCATGCGGGTGGCCGGGCCAAGCGGGCCGTCGATCACTTCGACGATCCGCAGGCCAGCCAGCGGGTATCTGCGTTCAGTCACCACACATTCTCCAGATGGCGTGCCTGCCTTACCTGCGCGCGTGAGCCATTGATCGCAGCGGCGCGCAGGCGTCAGTCACTGTGCGGTCGGATCGTGGCGGATGTCTGCGCGCGGGCAGGCCCCTCTCCCGTTGTCCGACTCCATTATCTAACAATATTTGATAATGAAGTCGCCGTGCGGTTGCAAGCCGGGTCAGCCGACGAATTGCGTTTCCTCGACCAGAAAAATCGGTGAGCGCGGCAAGTCGATGAACCGGGCCTCGTGTTCCAGCAGCAGCTGCCGCGCCGAAACTGGCCATGTCCTGCCACCATAATTCGGCCACGACGTCAAAATCCATGCGCGCCGATCCGCGCACGGCGGCGAGCAGAAAGGCGGGGTTCTCCGGCGGGCTGTGGCTTTGCGCCTAGCGCGCGATCCCCAGCACTTCGGCTGGCGCCTGAACCAACGGGGCGTGAACCTCGCGCCAGTACGTCTGGAATTCGGCGCGGGTCAGGTGTGGCAGGAGCTTCAGGCAGAAGGTCAGCTTAATCATGACGCGGCGGATTGTTGACCAACGGACAAGGCACGGCGAGATCCTCTCTGGGCGGCGATCAGCAGCAGCAGCACGATGGGAAGCATGATCGCCCCAAGCAACGCAAGCGCATCGCGCATGGCATGTGGGCCAGCAAAGACATGCTCGGAAATCCAGGCGGAAAGCGGCGGCCCCAGCGTCAGACCAATCAGGTTGCCGACCAGCACATAGAGCGAGGTTATCCGCGCCCGCATGCGCGACGGCGCGGCGGACTGGATGATCAGCACCGCCAGCGATCCCGACGCTGCGATTCCGAAGATCGCGACGCCGATTGCGGTCATGACCATGGCGCGGCTGTCAATCAGCGCCAGCGCGGCCATGGCGAGATGCGCGGTGCCCAGCCCGGCGGCGAGTAACGCCATCGTCAGATCCATCCGCCCCTTGCGCAATACCAGTCCGCTGGCGGCGGGCCAGAACGCGGCGGCGACGATGCCCACGCTCAGCCCGACTGTGCCATAGAGGCTGCCAGCCTGATCCAGCGGCATGCCATAGCTGCGCGCCAGCATTGATGTCGTCCAGCTAATCAGGCTGTACGTGCCAATCGCGGCGATCCCCAGCGCCAGATAGAACGGGACGTAATATCCGGCGTGATCGCGCAAGTACCGCGCAATGACCGCGACCGAGGCTTGCCCGGCGGCTTGGCCGCGATCAGCGGTGCGGGCGGGTTCGCGCACGGTCAGCACGAACAGCGGGGCCAGGAACAGGCCCGGCAGTCCGACCAGCAGCAGGGTGATCCGCCAGGGCTCCATATCCAGCGCCGGAGCCAGCGTTCCGGCCAGCCGATAGGTCAATCCCCCCAGAATGAACGCGCCCGATCCCATGAGCGAACAGGTGGCCATGAAGATCGCGATGGGCAGCGTCCGGCGCTCGGCCGGGAACAGGTCGGCGATCATCGAAATCGTGGCGGGGACCAGCACCGCCTCGCCAATCGCGACGCCGACCCGGCTGGCGAGCAGGGTCGGATAGTTGGGCGCCAGTCCGGAACTTGCCGTGGACAGGCTCCACAGCAAGACCCCGCCAGCGACAATCCGCACCCGCGTGCCATGATCCAGCCAGTGCGCCAGCGGCAGCCCAGCGATAGCATAGACCAGCCCGAACCCCAGTCCGATCAGCAGGCCGATGTCGGTGGCAGTCACCGCGAATTCGGCGATGATCGGCTCGGCCAGCAGCGCGATGATATAGCGGTCGAGATAGGACAGCACGGCCATCGCGCAGACAATCGCGACCACATACCAGGCGCGGCGCGGCGCGATCATCGGGAAGCGCTTTCGATGAGTGCCAGCGTATCGAGGTCAACAATAGCGGCGCAGGCGCGCTCGGCGCTGAGCGTGCACAATTCCTCGGGCTGGAGTTCGGGCGGGCAGAGCGCGAACAGGAAAATCCAGATCGCATGGCGGGCATATTCGCGCCGAGCATCGGCAAAGCTGGGCGCATCGACCCCCAGCGACCGCAAGCGGGCGAGGTAGTGCGCCAGTTGCTCGCCTTCGCGGGCGCGGCGCTGGCCGACCGTTTGTGAACCGATCATCGCATAGGCCACGTCCCACGCCCAGTGGCCGCGCATCACGGTGGCCCAGTCCAGCAAGCCGGGGCGGTCCCCGACATCGAAGAACATGTTCCCCTGATGAGGATCGCCGTGGATCACGCTGACCGGATCGGCCATGTCCGACGCGAGCACCGTCTTGATCGCGGCACGCATGCGTTCCTTGTCGCGCAGGCTGTCCGGCACATGGACAAAGCGCGGCCAGCCCGCCGCCAGATCCCAAAAATCGATGAACCGGTCGATCACGCCGTTGCTGTGGTTGACGCCGCCCGGGCGCAGCCAGTCGAAGCGCGCGACCTGCTCGCTGCGCCAGAATGCCGCGTGTAGCTCTGCAAGCAATTCCAGCACGTCCAGCATCGCGTCATGCGACAGGGGCTGCGTCTGGGTGCCGAACCGCACTGGCCGGCGGTTCAGGTCTTCGTATAGCACGATCCCGCTTGACAGGCCGGGCGCGATGGCGGTGGCGAACGGGCGCGGTAGGTTGATTGCCAGCAGCGGGGCGAGGTCGCGGAAGAACTGCGCTTCGATCGTGCTGTGCGGCGCCTGCTCCGGAATCTGCGTGTCCAGCCCGCATTTCAGCCACAGCGATGGCGGCAGGCCGTGGGCCTTGCCTGCCACATTATAGCGCAGGAAATATTCGGCCTTGGTGGCCGTGCCGTGGATGACGGTGCCGCGGTCCAGCCCGGTCAGCGCCGTGCCGGGAAAGCGCTCGGCCAGCCACTGTCCGATTTGGCCCGCGCCGATTTCGTCCAGCGATGTTGGGAAATCGGCCATGCTCAGGCCAGGTCCACGGCGCGCCGCCGCAACCGCGGATCCGCTGGCGCGATTCCCTGTCTGCGCCATCCGGAAAGGGTTTCCAACCGGAAATCTGCGGCCTGCGAGCCATGCCTGAATGGCGATAAATATATGGAAATACAATTATTTGACAATCATAAACCCTCTCCCGATATCGCCTTTGCCTAATGATTATAGATTTTTACTTGACTGGCAAGCGCGGCGCCATTTAGGATCAGGGTGAGGATGCATTATGGCGCCGGGTTGAGCGCCAGATACCTTGGGAGGCTACGTCATGCGTAAATTTGGATTGCGGCAGCGGCTGTGTGGTTCAGCGGCGTTTCTGGCCGTCTCTGGGGCTGGCCTGATCGCCGCTCCGGCTTATGCCCAGAATACCGATGCGGTCAGCGATGACTCCGGTGTTATCGTCGTCACCGCCCAGCGCCGCGAGGAAAAGGCCAAGGACGTTCCGATCGCGCTAACCACGATTACGGCGGAAACGCTGGGCCAGGGCGACGTGCAGCAGTTGAGCGACATCTCCAAGCTGACCCCGGCGCTGCGGTTCGACAATTTTGGCGGGTTTGCCCAGCCGACCATTCGCGGCGTGGGCACGGCGGTTTCGGCGTCGGGCGCCGGGTCCAATGTCGGCATCTACATCGACGGGTTCTATGCGCCCAACCCGCTGTCGGCGGATTTCCAGCTGCTCAGCGTGGAAAGCGTGACGGTGCTGAAGGGGCCGCAGGGGACGCTGTTTGGGCGCAACTCCACCGGCGGCGCGATCCAGGTAACGACGAGCGATCCCAGCCATGACGCGCACGGCGTCGCTGAGGTGTCCTATGGCCGGTTCAACTCGCAGAAGTATCAGGCCTATGTGACGGGCGGCCTGTCCGACACCATCGCGGTCGACCTGGCCGGGCTGTACCGCAAGGGCAATGGCTATATCCGCAACATCACCACTGGCAACGCCAAGGACGGGGCTTATGAAGCCTGGTCGGTTCGCGCTGGCCTGAAGCTGGATGTGTCGGATTCTGCCTCGTTCCTGCTGCGTTACACGCACGCGGATACCCAGGACCCGAATCCCAACACCAGCAACGCCTATGTCGACGATGCCGGGCGCATCTACAGCTTCGGCGCGGTCCTGCCGCCTGCCTTTGGCGTGAAGACTGCCACCAACCCGCGCGAGGTTTCGGGCAACGGCCCAACGGACTTCACGTCGAAAGTTGATGCGTTCCAGCTGACGGGTGAGTTCGATCTCGGCTTCGCCACGCTGACGTCCTATACCCAGTTCCGCGATGAATCGTCCTATTCGGCGCTGGATCTCGACGGCACTAGCCTGTCGGTGTTCGATGTCGAATTCTTCATCACCGACAAGATCTTTACCCAGGAATTCGTCCTAGCCTCCCAAGGCGAAGGGCGGCTGAAGTGGTCGGCGGGCGCGTTCTTTTTCTCGGACAAGAACAAGTACCACTACCTCAACGGCAGCATTCAGGGCGCGCCGTTCGCGCGGATTTCCTCGACCGGCACCGATACCACCGGGATCGCGGTTTTCGCCGATGGTACCTATGAGCTGGCCGACAAGCTGTTCCTGGGGGTCGGCGCCCGTTATGGCCAAGACAAGATCAAGAACGGCTTCTTCGATACGACCGTGCTTGCCGGTACGCCGACCACAGGCCGTACAAACGTTCCCGAATTGTCGAAGGGCAGCTTCAGCCCGCGCGTGACACTGC
>JBJXEK010000267.1:0-2721 GCA_046155055.1 Novosphingobium sp.
ATACAGCGGAAACCTTTGCCGTTCGCGATGGCCGGGTCGTGGCCTCGGCGATCTCGCGCATCACTGTCCGCAAGGAAGGGTTTGAACGGCTCGTGGCCGCCAACGCCGAACAGAACGGATTGTTTTACGGCCTGTTCGCAGTCATTGTTTCGGTTTCGATGGGCTGGATTGCCGGCCGTCTGTTCGCCCTGATCTAGTCACGACCGATTGCGCGGCGTGTCCCGCCCCAAATACAGACTGTTATCGCGAATTATCCAGTTTTTAACCGTCAGAAGCTAGGTCTGAGGCTAGAAATGCCGTTTCAGGCTGAGGACAGATGGCAATGACGGACATGAGCATCAATGGCCTGGAAGGTGTCGGCCAAGCTATGCCCGCCGATCTTTCGGCGAATGGTGCCCAGCCGGCAGTGGGGCCGGCAGTGGGGTCGGCAGCGGCTCCGGGTACCCGCACCGGACCGCGTCCCGCCGCCGCAGACAATGCCCGCCGCCCGATCGGCTACGTTCTCGATGTTTCGGGTGCAGGTAGCTCGATTGGCCTCGATCTCACTCGGCTCGAAGAATGCATGGCCGATAGTGACCCCTCGATCTCGCTGTCAGGCCAGGTCGGCAGCCAGCTCAAGATCCGCGTGGGCGGCGGTTGGCTGCTCGCCAGCGTGCGCACCCAGCGCCAAGACATGACGGTGGGAAATGACGGTGTGATCATCGCCCAGATCGACTTCCTCGGCGAAGGCGATGAAGAGCGCCTCACCGGCAAGATTTTTGGCTTCCGCCGGGGTGTTACGCGCTATCCCGTGCCGGGCTCGCCGATTTATCCGGCCACCAGCACCGACCTCAGGCAGATCTATGCCAGCGACGGGCGCACCAACATCACCATCGGCACGGTGTTCCCCACGCGCGATATCCGCGCCGGGCTTTATGTCGATGCGCTGCTCGGCAAGCACTTCGCGCTGCTTGGCTCGACCGGCACCGGCAAGTCGACCAGCGCCGCGCTGATCCTCCACCGGATCTGCGAACTGGCGCCGGAAGGCCACATCGTGATGATCGACCCACACGGCGAATACATGCAGGCCTTCCGCAACACCGGCCAGCTGTTCGACGTGTCGAACCTGAACATGCCCTACTGGCTGATGAACTTCGAGGAGCACTGCGAGGTATTCCTCACCTCGACCGGCACTGACCGCCAGATCGATTCGGATATCCTCGGAAAATGCCTGCTGCAGGCCCGCCACAAGAATCGGCTGGCCGAACAGATCGGCAAGATCACCGTTGATTCGCCGATTCCCTATCTGCTGTCCGAGCTGCTCAACATTCTCAACAACGAGATGGGCAAGCTCGACAAGGGTCACACCTCGGTGCCCTATCAGCGGATAAAGACCAAGATCGAGGAACTGCGCGGCGATCCGCGCTATCAGTTCATGTTCTCGGGCTTGCTGGTGGGCGATACCATGGCCGAATTCATCAGCCGCGTGTTCCGCCTGCCTTCGCACGGCAAGCCGATCTCGATCATCGATGTTTCGGGCGTTCCGTCCGAAATCACCTCGACCGTGGTCGCCGTGCTCTCGCGCCTCGTGTTCGATTACGCCATCTGGTCGCGCGACGAGGAAACCCGGCCGATCCTGTTGGTCTGTGAGGAAGCGCACCGCTACGTGCCCGCCGAGCGGAACAACGATGGCTCGTCGGTCGGGCGAATCCTCTCGCGCATCGCCAAGGAAGGCCGCAAATACGGCGTTTCGCTGGGCCTCATCACCCAGCGCCCGTCAGACTTGGCCGAAGGCGTGCTCAGCCAGTGCGGCACGATCATCGCCATGCGGCTCAACAACGAACGCGATCAGGCTTTCGTGAAAGCCGCCATGCCCGAAGGCGCGCGCGGCTTCCTCGATTCGATCCCGGCACTGCGCAACCGCGAATGCATCATCTGCGGCGAAGGCGTCTCGATCCCGATCCGCGTGGCGTTTGATGATCTCGCCGCCGAACTGCGCCCGGCCTCGGCTGACCCGTCGTTCTCCGAACTGTGGGGCCGCTCGGGCGGTGAGGACATGGCGGTGGAACGCACCGTGCAGCGCTGGCGCGCGCAGTCACGGTAGGGCCTGGAACGCCGGCACCCATTGCGGCCAGGTCGATTCGGTGGACGCTAAAGTTTGAGCGCCTTGATTGCCGCCGTCACCGCCGCGACATCCTGCGCTCCGATCCCGACGAGCTTGGCAAGCGTGATCTGATCGTCCGAAGTCCGGCCCCTTGCGGGTTGTGCGAGAACGTCGCCGATTTCGGCATCGATCAGCTTGGCGCGCTCTGAATCGGTCGGCGCTGCGGCGTGAATATCGCCGTTGGCCATGGCTGATGCCCGTTCATCGACAAAGACCCGCGCGCGGCGGAAAGCTTCCCGATCAAGCTCGCACTTGGTCGGATCGTCCGCGCCGACCGCGGTGATGTGCTGGCCGGGACGGAGCCAGGCACCGCGCACAATCGGTTGTCGAGAGAGTGTTGCCGTGATCACCACATCAGCACTGCGGACCGCGTCTTCGGCGGATTGCGCACGCTGGAACGCCACAGCGGGCAGCTTTGCCGCGAGGCGGCCGATCAGCTTGTCCGCCTTCCCGGCGTCGCGCGCCCAGATCAGCAGCCGCCGGAACGGGCGCTCATGAAACAGCGCAAGGCTCTGCCACCAGGCCTGCACCCCGGCGCCCAGCACGGCAGCCGTTTCGACATGCACCGGCGCGAACAG
>JBJXEK010000268.1:0-29292 GCA_046155055.1 Novosphingobium sp.
CGTTAACCGGACCAGTTTAAGCGCCCTACGCCCGAAAATCGCGGTGCCATACGTTTGCGCTGCAGATTTCCGCGCCATTGCGCAACATCGTATGGCAGGCCCCCTTCGGTGCCATACGAAATTTCTCACCTGAACCAATCACATAAGGGACAGGGGCCGGCACTGCTTTTATCTTGCCCTCCACAAATTACGCCAGTCTACCCTTCCGAACTGCGCAGTTGTACGATCTAGGCTCAGGACCTATTAAATCGCTTGCGGAGCATTTGATCAGTTGATTCAATGGCGGCGTTGAGGAGGCGTTGCCATGAGCGATCTGATCTGGTTGTCGGAGGCGCAGATGCGCCGAATTGAGCCGTATTTTCCATTGTCACATGGGGTGCCGCGAGTTGATGATCGGCGGATCATCAGCGGTATCATCTTCGTGATCCGCAACGGTCTGCGCTGGCGCGATGCCCCTGCTGAGTATGGCCCGGCCAAGACGATCTACAACCGGTTCATCCGCTGGAGCCGCATGGGCGTGTTCAACAAGATCTTCGCCGCGCTGGCTGCAAAGGGCGGCAAGCCGGATCAACTGATGATCGATGCAACCCACCTCAAGGCGCACCGCACCGCCGCCAGCCTGCTCAAAAAGGGGCTGTACCCAGACGTATCGGGCGCACCAAAGGCGGCCTGAACTCCAAGCTCCATGCGGTCTGCGACGGAAAGGGCCGGCCACTGGTCATGCTGCTCAGCGAAGGCCAGATGAGCGACTACAAGGGCGCGGCGTTGATGATCGACGCCTTGCCCAGGGCGAAAGCGCTTTTGGCCGATCGAGGATACGACGCCGACTGGTTCCGCACCGCCTTGGACGCTCGAGGCATTGCCGCATGCATCCCGTCAAAGGCCAACCGCAAGGTCCCGATCCCTCACGACACCGTGCTCTACCGCCAGCGCCACCGGATCGAGAACATGTTCTGCAAACTCAAGGACTGGCGCCGCATCCACACCCGATACGACCGATGCGCCCATACCTTCATGTCCGCTATCTGCATCGCCGCAACCGTCATCTTCTGGCTCAATCAATGAGTCCTGAGCCTAGGAAGAGTCGGAATCTACGCAGGCCCGTTTAATGCACACGGCGGTTATCCGAGGCTGTCAGCTCACGCGTTGCGGGCGCAGCCATCAATCCGTCATCAGCACTGGAAAACACCATGACAAAGCTATCGACAAAACAGCGTGACGCTTTGCCCGACACCGCGTTCGGTCTTCCGCACAAGCGGGCTTATCCGATGCCCGATGCAAGTCACGCGCGGAATGCCAATGCGCGCGCTGCGGAAGAGTTCAGCCTGGGCAATTTGTCGGTTGCCGAAAAGGCTCTGATCGATGCCAAGGCTGACGCGAAACTCGCCAGGGCCTGAAGCCATCCGCAGTGAATGGGCACGTTCCGATGGTTTGGAACCAAGCCTCGCCGGTGCATCGCATTCAGGCATTTGGCGCGATCATCCGATCCTCCCCCGCCCCGGTTTACCTATCGAGACCAGCGTGTCCGACACCCTCTTCCCCGGAAAATATGCCGACGCTGCTGAAAGCGACCTCGTTCGCACCGCGCCGCCTGCCGTCGATCCCGAGCCCGCCAATCCAGCGCAAAGCACACAGACCCGCGCCTACGGCGCACTCATCAGCAACGGCCCGATCCACGCGATGACCATGGAACGGCGCGCGCTGCTGCCCGATGATATAGCGATCGAGGCTCTTTATTGCGGCGTACCCCAAGATCGGCGACATGGCCGTGGACGCCATCACGACTTCCGACATCACAGAGGTTTTAAGTCGATCTGGACCAAGAAGCCGGAGACGGCCAGCCGGGTGCGAATGCGGATTGAGGCCGTCTTGAACAGCTCCAAGGCGCTCGGCTGGCGGTCAGGCGAGAATCCTGCGATTTGGAAGGGTGGACTTCATGCAGCCCTGCCGCGCTCCAGCAAAATCATGTGTGTACGCCATCATCCTGCAATGCCTTGGGAAACGGCGTCCACCTTCATGATCGATCTGAAGGCGCGGGCCGGCATGGGTGCGCGGGCTGTTGATCAGCGTCTGCCGAGCCTCTTCATGCTGTTCCGTAGCCGACCGGGCTTGGTTGGCGAAGGCCTGAAGATCACGCTTCAGTTCGGCAATCTTCTGTTCGTCAGAGGCTGAGAGCACGGCTGCTTCCGCGGCCACTTTGGGCTTGAGGCGGGTCTGCTCTACATTGTGGCGTGCCACCGCCAGCCGCTGTTTGAATTGCTTGGACGACTTCAGGCTTGATAGATAAGCCAAGAGCCGTTGGAACGAAGCCAAGGGAACGATCAGACCCTGGGTCAAATCTCAGTGGCGATCAACACACCTGTGGTTTTGTCAGCCCCATTACGGACATTGGACATTGTAAGGATGCTCCGACAGATTTCTGCTGGGCCACCACATCGCACACATGCGCGCTGCGGCGCACGAAATCCGGCCCAAAGGCCGTTCCTGAGCGGTCACCCCAAGATCGAAGGTCGTCCGACACCCATCGCGGCCACATTCATTCGGACGACTGCGCAAGATACACGCGGCTTGGAAATTTCGTGAATCGTATCTGGCGGTCAGCAAATGGTCAGCGTTGCCGTCTCCGTTCGCTGAAGAAGCAGGCTTTGTTCCGCTTTTAAGCAACGCATTTTCGCTGTTTTCCTCCTCAGCACACCCCTCACACGGGTGGGGTCGCAGGTTCAATTCGTGCCTCGCCCACCATGGCCCCCAAAACAGCTCGGGGACCCTTCAGCACTCTTTCGGTTCGAATTCGATGTGGAGCGCCTTCAGGCTGCGCAAGAGGAAGTGCGGGTGCACGGCGAAGTCGTTGACGCCGGGCGCAAAATGCATGTCTTCAAACCGGTCGACCACCGCCTGAAACCCCCAGGTCAGCTCGCGCCGGGCGAGCGGCGCGCCGAGGCAATGGTGCGTGCCTGAACCGAAGCCCATGTGTGCGCCCGCGCGCGGCCGCTCCAGATCGAGCTTTTCGGGGCACTCGAACACGCGCTCGTCGCGGTTGGCCGCAGCAAAGCGCACGTTGATCAGCGCGCCCTTGGGGATCACCGTGCCCTCCAGATCGGTGTCGCGGGCGCAAAAGCGCATCAGGCTCTGGACCGGGGATTCGAGCCGCACGACTTCCTCGACAAAGGTCTTCATGTAGCGTTCGGGATCGGACTTCAGCTGTCCCCACACGTCCTTGTTCTCGATCAGCAGCTTCATCCCTGCCGCGAGCGCATTGGTGGTCGTTTCGCTGCCACCGACGAACGTATCAGCCATCATCTCGGCGTGTAGTTCGTTGTCGCTGAGAGGGCGGCCCCAGCCCTCGATCACGGTGTTGACCAGCACGCTGATCAGCGAATCGTCTGGATTCGCGCGCAGCCGTTCGAAGATCGGCTGGAAATAGTGCTGCGCCTCGATCTCGCGGTCGACCATCTCGATCTCGTCTTCTTCGGGCAGCATCATCGAAATGCGCTGGAAAAAGGCGTCGGTCCACCGCTTGATCCGCCAGATGTCCTCCCGCTTGGCACCCATCTGCTCGCCGATGATATAGAGCGGCAATGGCACGCAGAACTGACTGACCCATTCGCAGCGCCCGTCGGCGACGAAGCCATCGATCAGATCATAGGCCAGCGTTTCCACCAGCGGATCGATCTGCTTGATGCGGCTCGGCTTGAACGCCTCGTTGAACATGGCGCGCATCTGCTTGTGACCCGGATCATCGCGCCCACTCAAGGTCGGCTCGGGCAGCCAGCCGCGCTCCTGAAACCGCGCAACGACTTTCTTCTGCCGCTCGACATTCGCGCTCAAGGATTGCAGGCCGATGGTCTTCGGGCTGCTCGGGAAGGTGTCCGGATCGAGCAGCACGCGCCGCACGTCCTCGTAGCGGGTGATCACATACATGTTGGTACCGGGCTGGCGATAGGCGGGTGCTCCGTCGCGCAGTGCGCGGTAGGCATCATAAGGGCATTGCTGAACCGCCGGGTCGAACAGGTTTACGCCCAGCTCTTGCGCCCCAGGGTCCGCACCGTCGCTCATCGCACCACCACCCGTTCTTCGCCCCAGGGCGTCACCGGCCCCTCGCGGCGGAACGCGTCAGGCAATTCCTCGACCATGTGCAAAGTCGCCGCCAACCGCCCGAAGCCCACAAAGAAAGCGCAGGTCATGCCCAGTTCGACGATCTCGGCTTCCGTGAAATGGTCGCGCAGGCCCGCATACATCGCCTCATCGATGCGCAAATGATCGGTCGCCATTGCCTCGCCAAAGCGGATCGCGGCCTTTTCGGCGGGCGTAAGATTCTCAGCTTCCTGAGGCCGTTCGAGCGAGCAGACGAGGTCCTCGTTCACGCCGTCCTCCAGCGCATCGGTATAGCGGATCGCCATGCAGCTGCGGCACTGGTTGAAGAAGGCGACGCGCAGCCGCACCAGTTCGACCAGCCTTTCCGGCAGCTTCCGATGGACTTTCAGCGCGCCGGCAAACTGCATCATTCCGAGCACCTGATCAGGGCAATGCGCAAGGAAGCGGATCATGCCCTGCTCGATCTCGGTCCGATCCTCCGGCTTCATCGCCGCGCGCAGACGCGGATCCCAATCGGCAGGGGCAAGCTTGACGACGCGGGTCATGCACGGTCTCCGTCAGGCGCTGCCAAAAGTGAGCGTGGCAGGCATTGCAAGAGTCCGTCACAAGCATCGCGCCAGCAACTCACGAATTGAATAGAACCAGGGAGAGGCAATGCGGCACGCGAACCACGAGCTGAGCGCGATGGCCTGTCCGCATAGCCTTGCCGAGGTCGATCTGTTCAGCCCCGGCGCGGCCGAGCACTGGTACGAGGCCTATGCCATTCTCCACGCCGATGCGCCCGTCCTGCACCTGCCGGGCGAAGGCCTGACGCCGGACCGCGATGCCTTCGTCCTCACCAAATATGCCGACATCGCGCGCGTGGTGCGCGATTGGGAGCGCTTCCCGCCAACGCTTTCGCTGCTGCTGGCTGCGCGCGCGGCTGATCCGGCCTCGGTCCGTGCGATGCCCGATATCGACGCGATGGTGAAATCGATCGCTTCGCTGCGGCCCACGCCCGAACTGTGGCGCGCGCACCGCCAGCAACTGACCGATCCCTGGGTCGGCCCCGGCGCCAAGCGGCACGAGGCCATGATCACCGCGCATGTCGATACCCTGATCGATCAGTTTATCAGCGGTGACACCTTCGACTTCGTCGCCGACTTTGCCCGGCCCCTGCCGCAGCGCACAATGGCGAGCGTGCTCGGCTTCCCGCTGGAGGACGTGAAGGACCTCGAGATCTGGGGCAACGCACAGGTCATGTCCTACGTCCACGGCTGCGGGCACAACAATGTGCTCACCCCGGAACAAAGCGCCGAAAAGTTCCGTCTGCTCGCCGGCTTTTCCGACTATGTCGGGACGCACGTCCGCCGCCGCCGCGCCAATCCCGGCGAGGACATGATCAGCTATCTCACGCAGGTCCACTACGAAGCGCTGGACCGCAAACTGACCGACGAGGAGATCGACGGGATCGTCTACGCCATGGTGATCGGCGGGTTGGAGACCACGCAATATGCGCTGGTCGAGCAGGCGCAATTGCTGATCGAGCGGCCCGGGCTGTTCAGTCAGATCAAGGCGGACCGCAGCCTGATCCGCGCGTTCATCGAGGAGGGAATGCGTCTGCGCTCGCCCACACAGGGGCTTTCGACTCGGATCACTTCGCAGGACGAGGTGTTTCAGGGTGTAACCGTCCCCGCTGGATCGTCGTTGCACCTCCGCTGGGGCGCAGCGAATATCGACCCGGAGGAATTCGAAGCCCCGCTGGACTTGAAGCTCGATCGGGCCGCCGTCACGCGGCACCTCGCGTTTTCGGCTGGTCCGCGCGTGTGCCCGGGCACCGGCCTTTCGCGGCTCGAGCAGACGATCGCGTGGAACCGGCTTTGCGACCGGCTGGCCGCGCTGGACTACGCGCCAGGCAACACTTTCCTGCACCAGCCGGGCATCATGCTCGGCACGCTCGCGCTCCATTGCACTTTCATTCCAGTTCTTGGCCGGGAGACCATTGCATGACCACCTTGCTCGCGCACATCAAGATCAAGCCCGGCACCGAGGAGAAATGGGAAGGGATCATGGCCGACATGATCGCGCAGACCTGGGGCACCGAGACAGGCGTCCAGCGCTACGAATACTGGAAGGGCGAGGAGCCAAACCTCTACTACTGCCTGCTTTCGTTCGACGACAAATGGGCGTTCTACCGCCACCAGATGTCGCCGCACCATGAAGGTCATGATTTCGCGGCGGTGCTCGATGGCATCCGGCTGGAGTATGTGGGTCCGGTGAATGGTGCGGGCGGCGGACTTCCTGCCACGGTCGATCCGGCGCTACCGGAGGACGCGGATGCCGACTTGCGCACCGCGCAGGAACGCTTCCCGCTGACCATCCCCGCATGGTGGAGCGGACGTGCATGACCGCGGCCACCTCGCTCGGAGCGCTGCTTGCCAAGGATGCCATCATCGACGTTCTCGCGCGCTACTCGCGCACGCTCGACTGGCTGGATGATGAAGGCCAGGCCACCTGCTACTGGCCGGACGCCGCGATCGACTACGGCTTCTTCAAGGGCACCGCCGCCGATTTCGTGCCCGTCGTCATGGCGGTGGAACGCCTCAGCGCCCGGCGCTGGCACTTCCTCAATCCCCCGGCGATCCACTTGGTCGATGAGGGCCATGCCGAGGTTGAGACCTACGGCATCGCTGCCGGTATCCGGTACACCGACGCTGACGGCTACCAGGGGGCGCTCTATGGTGGCCGCTATCTCGATGCCTTCGCAAAGCGCGGCGAGGAATGGCGGATAGCCCGCCGCGACTACATCCTCGATTGGTCGCACCCCCTGCCGGATCAGCCGGTGTTCGATCCAAACGCTGCGTTTCCGCTGCCGATCCTCGATATTCTGGCAACCGGTCACCCGCAATACCGGCCAATGTAGGTTTGATCCGCGTCAATGCGGGCCGTACAGCGCAGCGTCAAAGTGCCTCCACACCAACCTGAGTGGAGGACCTTTCCCATGTTCCATACCAACGTCGGCGAAGCAGACTGCGTGATCCGGCTGGCGATCGCCGCCATGATCATCGTGTTCAGCACGGTTGCGGGCCACCCTGCGTTTGCCCTGATCGGCCTGATCCCGATGGCCACGGCATTTGCCGGCGTGTGCCCGCTCTACAGCGTGCTGGGCCTGCATACGAACGGCCCGACCAAGACGCGCTGAGAGACGGCTGCACTTGCCCCGCGCCGCGCCAAGCGGCATAGCGCGGGCCATGCATGATATCCGCTTAATCCGCGAAAACCCGGAAGGGTTCGACACCGCACTCAATCGCCGCGGGGTTGCCGCGCAGTCGGCGGTGATCCTCGCAATCGATACTGCGCGGCGCGATGTCGCCACGCGGATGCAGGAGGCACAAGCCCGCCGCAACGAGGCATCCAAGGCCATCGGTGCCGCGATGGGCAAGGGTGACAAGGACACGGCAGATGCGCTGAAAGCAGAAGTCGCGGAGCTCAAGACCGCGCTGCCCGCGCTGGAGGAGGAGGAACGCCGCCTCACCGCCGCGCTGTCCGATGCGCTTGCTGCGTACCCCAATCTCCCGGCTGACGATGTGCCGGAGGGCGTCGACGAGACCGAGAACGTCGAAATCAGCCGCTGGGGCACGCCCCGCAGCTTCGATTTCCAGCCGATCGAGCACGCCGATCTTGGCCCGCCGCTCGGCCTCGATTTCGAGACCGGTGCGCTAATCGCCGGCGCGCGCTTCACCTTCCTGCGCGGCCCGATGGCCCGCTTGCACCGCGCGCTCGCACAGTTCATGCTCGACCGGCAGACGGGCGAGAACGGCTACACCGAATGCAATCCGCCGCTGCTGGTGAAGGACGAGGCCGCTTTCGGAACCGGGCAGCTGCCCAAGTTTGCCGAAGACTTGTTCAAGACCACCGACGGCCGCTGGCTGATCCCCACCGCCGAAGTCAGCCTTACCAACGCAGTGCAGGGGCAGATCCTCACCGACAGCGCCCTTCCGATTCGCATGACCGCGCTCACCCCCTGTTTCCGCTCCGAAGCGGGCGCGGCGGGGCGCGATACGCGTGGGTTTATCCGCCAGCACCAGTTCGAGAAAGTCGAGCTCGTCTCCATCGCGCGGCCCGAGGAATCGGACGCCGAGCATGAGCGCATGACGGAAGCAGCGGAGTCGATCCTGCGGGCGCTC
The DNA here is from genome assembly GCA_046155055.1 of Novosphingobium sp. GTDB lineage: Bacteria > Pseudomonadota > Alphaproteobacteria > Sphingomonadales > Sphingomonadaceae > Novosphingobium. The sequence continues at coordinate 8,262 of JBJXEK010000268.1, forward strand.
GATCTGCCTTACCGCAAGATGCTGCTCTGCTCGGGCGACATGGGCTTCACCGCGCGCAAGACCTATGATCTCGAAGTGTGGCTGCCGGGCCAAGGTGCCTACCGCGAGATTTCCTCGTGCTCCAACTGCGGGGACTTCCAGGCACGGCGGATGAACACCCGCTACCGGCCAGAAGCCGCGAAGGGCACCGAATTCGTCCACACACTCAATGGCTCGGGCCTTGCTGTCGGGCGCACGCTCGTCGCGGTGCTGGAAAACTACCAGCAGGGCGATGGCACTGTGGATGTGCCCGAAGTCCTGAAGCCCTACATGGGCGGTGTGACCCGCCTGACCCCGCTAGGCTGATGCCCAAAGGCGTCCCGGCGCTGCTCGCTGCTGCGGCAGCGCTGCTGCTCCTGCCGGGCAGTTTCGCGGCGCATGGGCAGCCGGAGGACCTGCTCGAAGGGCCGATCGCGGCGTGGACTTACACCGTGCGCGCGGGTGATCGCTTCAGCGTGATCGCGCAGCGCATGGGCGTGAGCGTCGAGGCCTTGGCAGCGGCCAATCGCATGACCCCGCCCTATATTCTGCGCCAGGGTCAGGTGCTGAAGCGGCCTGATCCCGCCAACATGCCGCCGCGCCGGGTCGCGCCACCAGCGCCTGTGCCACGCGGACCCGCACCGCAACCGCCACCGAAGTTCCCGGAAAGGCGCCAAACGGATGCGCCCAGGCTGGTCTGGCCCACCTCTGGCGCGGTCACCAGCCGGTTCGGCGCACCGGTCAAAGATCTGCCAAACAACGGCATCGACCTTGCGGCCTTTGCCGGGATGACAGTTCATGCGGCGGCAGCGGGCAATGTACTCTTCGCCGGGACCGAGCCCGAGCGTTTCGGCCAGCTCATCCTGATCGACCACGGCGGCGGGTGGGTCACGGCCTATGCCTATCTCGGGCAAGTGCGCGTGAAGGAAGGGCAAAAAATCAGTCGCGGGCAGGTGATCGCGAAGATCGGTAAAAGCGGGGAAGCCAAGCGGCCCACGCTGCACTTCGAACTGCGGCGCGACAACTTGCCGCGCAATCCGGCGCTCTACCTGCCCGTCAGGCTTTAAACAGGAAATCAGGCTTTAAACAGGAAGTCAGGCTCTAAGCAGGAAGAACGTCAGCCCCATCGTGAGGTAGGCGATAAGCCAGAAGCCCGCATCGATCAGCGCCACTTGCCTGGAAACGCGCTGCTGGGTGTAGCTGATCATCAGCGCGGGGATCACGAAGGCCAGTGCGAGCCCGCCCGACATCATGAAATAGAGCCACGGCTTAACGCTGAGCGTCGCGGGGCCGACCCGGGCGAACATGTGCCCCATCATCGCCGAAGTCAGGAACAGCAGACCGGCCGTCAGAGCCAGCGGGCCGCTGCCGAGCATGGCACGCCGGGCATGGCCGAAAATCGGGCCGTACCACATCGCCGCCACGAACAGCGCCGCCACGACCGCAAGGATCACCGCCAACCAGTTTACAGGACCCATCGCGCCGTTTCCGTTCGTTCTGCCGCGCCGTGACTAGGCTCTGGTCGTCCCCTTGGCAAACCGTGCCTGAAGGCAATCTGGGCAGGAACCGTGACGCGCCCTGATTTTTCGCGTAAGCGCCGCCGCCATGGCATCCACAACATCATCCTCTTCTGGTCCCCTCGTTCTTCCCGAAGCGCCGCGTATCGGCATGGTCAGCCTCGGCTGCCCCAAAGCGCTGGTCGACAGCGAACGCATCCTCACGCGGCTGCGCGCCGATGGCTATGCGATGAGCGCGGACTATGCCGGGGCCGATGTCGTGCTGGTAAATACCTGCGGGTTCCTCGATTCGGCCAAGGAGGAAAGCCTTGCCGCGATCGGCGAGGCGATTGCAGAGAACGGCCGCGTGATCGTGACCGGGTGCATGGGCAACGAGGCCGAGGCGATCCGCGCGCGCTTCCCCAGCGTCCTCGCCGTCACGGGTGCGCACCAGTATGAGGCGGTCGTGGAAGCGGTGCACGAGGCCGCGCCGCCCAGCATGGGGCCTTACATCGACCTGATCCCGCAGGCAGACCTGGGCGATGTGAAGCTCACCCCGCGTCACTACAGCTACCTCAAAATTTCCGAGGGCTGCAACCACGCCTGCGCGTTCTGCATCATCCCGAGCCTGCGCGGCAAACTCGTCAGTCGGCGGATCGACGCGGTGCTGCGCGAGGCCGAAAAGCTGGTCGCGGCGGGCACGCGCGAGCTTTTGGTGATCAGCCAGGACACTTCGGCCTACGGGGTCGATGTGCGGCACGAAGAGCGGCTCTGGAAGAGTCAGGGGGGTCAAGGCCGCAGTGTGCGCACCCACATGACCGATCTCGCCCGCGAACTCGGCCAACTGCGCACTCCTGATGGCCAAACGCCGTGGGTACGGCTGCACTATGTTTACCCCTACCCCCATGTTGATGCGGTGATTCCGCTGATGGCCGAAGGGCTTCTGACGCCCTATCTCGACATTCCGTTCCAGCACGCCAGCCCCAGCGTGCTCAAGCGCATGAAGCGGCCGGCCAACGAGGCCAAAGTGCTCGAACGGCTGAAAGCCTGGCGCGCGATCTGCCCCGATATCGCGGTGCGCTCCAGCTTCGTCGTCGGCTTCCCGGGTGAGACCGAGGCGGACTTCCAGTACCTGCTCGACTGGCTCGACGAAGCCCAGCTCGACCGCGTCGGCGCGTTCCGGTTCGAGCCCGTGGCGGGCGCAGCGGCGAACGACCTACCCGATCCGGTGCCCGAGGCGGTGAAGGAAGAACGCTACGCCCGGATCATGGAAAAGACCGAGGCGATCAGCGCAGCCAAGCTGGCGGCCAAGGTCGGCAGGACGGTGCGCGTGATCGTGGACGAAGTGGGCGAGCCGGACCAGGACGGCGATATCGGTGCCACCGCACGGTCTCAGGCCGATGCGCCCGAGATCGACGGTGCGGTGTACTTGCGCAATGGTCCCGCCAGCCTGCAGGTCGGCGACTTTGCCGAGGTGCTGGTGGAGGATGCCGATGCGCATGACCTTTACGGGGTCATTGCCGACGCCCCCTGAAGAAGGCGATCAGCGGAAGCTCCACCAGCCGATAGGACATTGCGGCAAGCAAACAGCTGAGCGTGATAACCAGCACCGCGAAGAGCCACAGTCCCATCGGTAAATGGTCGAAGTGCAGCTTGCGCCAGATCTGGCTGAGCGCCGAGAGCACGAACGAGTGGGTCAAATAGAGCGAATACGATGCGTTGCCGAGCAGGAGCAGCAAGCGGTTGTCCCGCACCGCGCCGACGGTATCGAGCGCCAGCGCACCGGCCACGACTGCCAGCGCTGGAAGACCGAACAGCACGAAGCGTGGCAGGCCCGGCGCAAGGGCCGGACCGATCAGGAGCAGCGCCAGCCCGGAAACCACGGCCAGGGCCCCGTGCCGGCGTCCCATGCCTTGCACAAAGCTGGTGCGGACATAGAGTTCCCCCAGCACCATGCCGAATACGAATTCCAGCATGAGCGGCGCGGTGTAGAAGACCTGCTGCCCGTTGCGCGCGGTGCCGGACACGCTGCCCAGCCATGCCAGTCCGCCGAAAATCGCCGCCGCAAGTAGCAGGCGGCGCGAGCGGTCGGCCAGCAGCAGAACGCTGAACACGAAGTAGAAGAACAGCTCGTAGTTGAGCGTCCAGCCGGGGATGATGACCGGCTCATACGTGCCGGTTCCCGGATTTTGCCAGGCGAGGAAGGCATAGGACGCGATCACGTGGGCCAGATCGAACCGCGCGGTCTGGAGCACATCGGGGACGAGGAGCATCAGGATCACGCTGACACTCGTCGCCATCCAGTACAATGGCACGATCCGCGCAAGGCGGCGGGCGAGGAATGTCAGCGGCGAGGTCGCTCGGTCGCAGGTTGTAACCCACATGATCAGACCGCTGATCACGAAGAAGATATCGACGCCAGCCGCGAGACCTGACCACATCGGAGGCTCGAAACCCATCCGCACGAACTGCGGCCTGAGGTGAAAAACCACCCCCATCATCGCTGCAAGCGCGCGGGCATACTGGATGCCGATCAGGTCTCCACCGCGGCTCTGCGCGGGCTCTGCCACAAGGGGCTGCCGAGTTTGACGATTAGCGGTGACGGGCATCGCGGTCATGATCGGGGGAACCTGCTGGAACGGGGGGCGGCGAGGGCAAGCGCGGGTTTTTCGATCCAGCTCCACGAAGCCAGAGCGATCAGGATCAACGGCCCGACGCAGATGAGGAACAGCGCGACGGGAGACAGTGCGACCCCGAACCGCGTGGCGGCCAGAAAGACGGTGAGCTGCTGGAGCGGCCAGGAATAGATGTAGACGCCGTAACTGATGTCATGCGGCAGCTTGCGGCAGCGACCGGCAGGAAAGGCAAGCAGCAGCGTGGCCGTGCAGGTCAGCCAGATCACGCCGGTTTCCCTCAGCATGGTGTTGCCCAGCACAGCGCCCGCCACCACAAGGGCGATCCCCGGAATCCCGACAACCGGATGCAGCGGAATGCGGCCCGCAAACTGGTGCGCCGCAACGCCCAGCAGGAACGAGAACAGGACGTGGCGCCCTTCCGCCAGCACATAAAGCGCGCCGCCCTTGGCATGGGGCGCGACGCCGTAGCCTGCCAGCACAATCACTAGCAGCAAGGCGAGGAATCCGGCCCGGCGCCAAGGCCGCTCCAGTGCGCCGCACAGGCTGGCACCAATCAGCAGCCCGTAAACCAGGATCTCATAGCGCAGCGACCACACCGAACCGTTGATCGCCCCGGCAAAAGGCGCATGCGCAAAGGCGCCGGGATGCGCAAACTCGATCGTAAACAGCGTGACCAGACGCAAGGCATAGCGCGCCATTTCGGCCGCACCAACGCCGGTCCATGCGCCGACCGCGACGAGCACAATCGGCACCGCCACAGCGTTGACCACAAGGGCGGGGAAGATCCGTAACGTCCGCTTGGCGATGTACCGCAAGGGCGAGCCCGCGTGGCGCCGAGCGCTTTCGGTTACAAGGAGCCCCGAGAGGAAAAAGAACACGTGCACCGCCAGGCTGTGAAAGCCGAACACGGTGTAATCCTGCAACGGCGGGCGAGCTTCCGGCCCAAGCGTGAGGTGCCAGCTATGACCCAGCACGACTGCCAGCGCCGCGAAGAGCCGCAATTGGTCGATGCTGTTGTCGCGTCGCCCGATCTGGTCGGCAAGGGTGCGAGCAAAGTGAAGGTTCAGCCGTGGGGCAGGCGAAATAAGACTGGTCATATTTCCAGCTCAGCAATTGGCGTGCCAAGCGACGAAGTTCGGCGGACGAAGCGGGAATTCACTCGGCAAGCCTTCGCAAAAGCGGCCTGGCTCACCGCATTTTGCAAACTGCGTTGCAAAGCGCATTGCATTTTGGGAACTGCGGCACGGCGCGAGCTTTCAGACCCGCTCTCCATGCAATGGCGCTTGCCCTGACCATGCCCGCCACCCTATTGGCAGGCCTTGGCATTGGATTGTTATGGCTTCGTCACCCGGTTCCCGACTGTCCGCTCCCGAAAAGCTGATCAGCTGGACGCTCACCTCGACCTATTGGTTGTGGCTGATCGGCGGGCTCTACTTTGTCGGACCTGCGCTGGGCTGGATCATGGGCTGGCAGGCGGCGCGCGCCTATTATCTGGGGCCTGCGCTGCCCCCGGAAGAGCGACCGCCAGGGCCGCTGCCGCTCGCCATCTCAGCGTGGCTCATCGGCATGGCAGCGATGCTGGTGGTGTTGCTGATCGGGCATGCCAACTACGCATTGGGCGCCGCGCAAACGCTCAAGTCTGCCGCTGGCTGGGCCAAAGGCTGGGCGCTGATCGCGCTGTTTCCGCTCGCCGGCTATGCCCTGCCCATCCGCATCGAAGTGCTGGCGCGTGCTGTCTGCCGGCTGGCACGCCAGACCTTGATCCTGCTGCCGTTTTTCCTGCTCGCGCCGGTACTCCATCTTCCATCGCAGCTGTGGGTTTCGCCGTTGACGGCGCTCGGCGGCGCGGGCGATGTGTTTTTCACGGTCATCCTCTACACCATGGATCCGGAGACCGGCACCGTGCGCTGGCAGTTCTTCGCGCCTTGGGCACCAGCGGCAGGGATCGTCGCGGTGATCCATTTCCTGCTCGCGCGGTTCGAACCCAAGGCTTCGTGGCGCTGGACCGGATATGTCGCCTCGGTGCTGTTTGCACTACTTACGGCCTCGCGCATGGCGCTGATCGCGCTGGCAGTGATCATCCCGCTGGCGATGCTGATCGGGCGTTTGCGCCGCCCCGGGACGATTTTCGCGCTGGCACCGATGCTGATGCTGGCCGGATGGTTCGCGCCGCAGTTGCTCGATCTTGCCAACCGGGCGCAGGACGCGTTTTCAGGCGCGCGCGCTTCCTCGTCGCGGGTGCGGGCGGCGCTCGGGCGCATCGCGGTGCAGCGCTGGCAGCATGAAGCCTATTGGTTCGGGCACGGCATTGTCGAGCGTGGGCCGCATCTGGTGGAATATATGCCGATCGGCAGCCATCACACATGGTATGGATTGCTTTATGTCAAAGGCCTGGCCGGAGTAATCGCGCTGGCGGTGCCGATGATCTGGACCCTTATCGCTACCGCCGCAGCGGCGATGCGCGGCAAGATCGGCGAACTGGGCCTGGCGATGACGCTGACCTACCTTTTCTACAGCTTCGGTGAAAACCTCGAGGTGTTGACCTACCTCGCCTGGCCCGCGCTCGTCGCCATCGGCATCGCGTTGAAACCGGCGGCGGCGGCGGCGGCGGAGCCGGACCCGGTCGGACCGGCGGCAAGTTGACACGGTTGACACGGTCCAGAGGGAAAACTGTCAATCCTGGCTTGGGCCGGGCTTTGTGCTGAAATTCAAGGACATTTCACCTGATTGCGCGGCCGGCCACCGGTGCGCGAAAGAGCAGCGTGTTGGAACCGGCCTGCCGGGCACACCCATCCTGTCCCGCACACGCAAGGGAGACAAGATCGGGCGCAGCCGCAAGAACCACGGTTCAAGCAGCGCGCGACGGATGGCGAAAAAGGGGCGTGTAGGAAAGGTCTTTTAGGCGTTTGGCTCGGCTATGCGTGAAATGGGCGCGGTTAGGGTCGAGGCACGGTTCGATGTATGGCTCGAGAGGATGATACACGTGTCACCGCAATCCTCCGGCGGCCAGACACGACCGATAGATACCTGTCTGCTCCTTTGGTCATGTATTAGGCAAGTTCCTCGGCGGCACATTCAAAAAACAAATAAATAGCTTCTGGCACTTTTTGTTAAATTAGTGGTGAAAGAATTTTGCGTACTTTTTTGGTCCTTGTCGGCTTCAATGGTCATCTCAACTTTGAGCAGGATTTTTCGATATAGTTCATCGTGTCGGGATGTCCCTATCACCCGTAGGGCCTGTGGGATGACATTGGGCCTAATGGATACACACTGGCAGGTGTAATAACCCCCAAAGTCCGCATCGCACGCTCTTTGCTCTCGATAGGTGGCAAGGTGCCGCAAGTGCGGGATCTGCGCAAGGACAGGTTGGGAAAGCGTTTGGCCCGGGCCTGTATGCTGTTGCGCTATTTCCCTCTACCACCTGCGGCTGCCCCCTCCCCGTGCCGGGGAGGTTCTGGTGCGGGGGCCGCAAGGGCTGTGGCCCTTGCCCGCCTGAGGCATTCTTCAGGCCTTGGGTTTTAGTGAGAGCCCCCTCTCCCATGAAGGGGAGAGGGCTTAAGGCCTCGCACATCTCGGCAGCCTCAAGCCGTCGCGCTGTCCCTTGGCCGCACATAGACACGCGCCACGACGGGGAAGCGTTCGGCCACGTCGCGTTCTATCTCGAGAACGATCCGTTCCACGTCGCGCGCGGTCATGCTGTCTTCGAAATCGGCGCTGATGATGGTGGTCACCATGGTCGGCGCGCTATGGAGCGTGAGCACTTCGTGAACGCGCACGATCCCTGCGTGAGCAGCCGCGCAGGCCCGGATCGCCGCAACGACGTCGGGATCGGCGCTCTCCCCGATCAGCAGGCCTTTCGCCTCATAAAGCAGGACCACAGCCAGTCCGCCGAGCACGAGCCCGATCAGCACCGAGGCGAAGCCGTCCCAGAACGGATTGCCGGTAAGGAGTGCCAGCGCTAGGCCCAGCCCGGCCAGCACCAGACCGACAAGCGCACCAGTGTTTTCGAGCAGGACCACCAGCGTAACCGCATCCTTGGTGGCACGGATCTCCTGCCACACGGTGCCGCGCCGGTTGCTGTTGAAATCGGCCAGCGCAGCAAGGGTCGACCAGCCCTCGAGCGCAAAGGCAATGCCCAGCACAGTGAATGCGATCACCGGATTGGTGGATGGCTCTGGATCGAGGATGTGGAGCACGCCTTCATAGACCGAGACCCCGGCGCCGAGCGCGAACACGAGGATCGCGACTACGAATGACCAGAAATAGAGCTCGCGGCCATAGCCGAAGGGATGCGCGCTGTCGGCCGGTTTGCCCGAGCGATGGCGACCATAGAGCAACAGCAACTGGTTGGTTGAATCGACGAGGCTATGGATGCCCTCGGTCAGCATCGCCGAGGAACCGGTCAGCCCCGCTGCAACGAACTTGGCTGCCGCAATCCCGACATTGGCACCAAGCGCGATGAGGATCGTGCGTGTCGAACCGCCAGCCATGAACACTCCTTGCCAAGCGCGGCACTAGCGGAGGCATCCAACCTCTGCGCGCTAGCAGCTTGTTGCGCAAGACCTGGGCGAGGAGAGTGTTCCGCTCAGCGCGGCAGTTCGCTCACGCCCATCAGTGCCTCATCCACCGCGCGGGCGCACTGGCGGCCTTCGCGGATCGCCCAGACGACGAGGCTCTGGCCGCGCCGCATGTCGCCGCAGGTAAACACGCGTTCGTTGCTGGTGTGGTAATCGGCAGTGTTCGCCTTGACGTTGCCCCGCGCATCCAGCTCGACGCCGGCCTGTTCGAGCAGGCCTTGCTTGCGCGGGCCGGTGAAGCCCAGTGCGAGGAAGATGAGATCGGCGGGGATCACGAAGGTGCTATCTGGCACTTCCTGCATCTGCCCGCCGGTCCATTCGACGTGGACGCATTCGAGGCCGGTCACGTCGTTTTCGCCGATCACGCGCTTGGTCAGGATCGCGAACTCGCGCGCCACGCCTTCTTCGTGGCTGGAGGAGGTGCGCAGCTTGAGCGGCCAATTGGGCCAGGACAGCGCTTTGTCTTCCTTTTCGGGCGGGCGCGGCATGATTTCGAGCTGGGTGACCGAGGCGGCCCCCTGGCGGTTCGAGGTGCCGACGCAGTCCGAGCCGGTATCACCGCCGCCGATCACGACGACATGCTTGCCGGTGGCGGTGAGTGTGCCGCGCGGAGCGGCGCGGATTTCGTCATCGCCCGCAACGCGCTTGTTCTGCTGAGTGAGGAATTCCATGGCGAAGCGCACGCCGGGTAGTTCGAAGCCGGGGATGCCGATGGGCCGCGGGTCTTCCGCGCCGCCGGAGAGCACAACCTTGTCGAAGTTTTCGAGCAGGCTGGCGACTGAGACAGTGACGCCGACTTCGACCGAAGTGCGGAATTCGACGCCTTCGGCCATCATCTGAATCAGGCGGCGGTTGATGAGGTGCTTCTCGAGCTTGAAATCGGGAATACCGTAGCGGAGCAGGCCGCCGACGCGGTCCGACTTTTCGAACACGGTGACCGAATGGCCGGCGCGCGCAAGTTGCTGCGCGCAGGCCAGCCCGGCAGGACCCGAGCCGACACTCGCGACCGACTTACCCGTCTTGTGCGGGGGCACTTGCGGCTCGATCCAGCCTTCCTTCCACCCGCGATCGACGATGGCGCATTCGATCGACTTGATCGTGACCGGCTGATCAATAAGGTTGAGCGTGCACGATGCCTCGCACGGGGCGGGGCAAATGCGGCCGGTGAACTCCGGGAAGTTGTTGGTCGAATGAAGGTTTTCCAGCGCCGTGCGCCACTGGTTTTCATAGACCAGGTGGTTCCAGTCCGGGATCTGGTTGTTCACCGGGCAGCCGTTGTGACAATAGGGAATGCCGCAATCCATGCAGCGCGCGGCCTGCCCCTTGAGCGTGCCGTCATCGTGCGGGATGACGAATTCGCGGTAGTGCTTCAGCCGCTCCTGCGGCGCGTCGTAAGCGCGATCCTTGCGATCGATTTCGAGGAAGCCGGTTGCCTTGCCCATTGCTCTGATACCCTAGATTATTCGGCTGCGACGCTGGCGGCTTCGGCGCGCTCGGCCTCAAGCTGCCGGAGCGCGCGCGCATAGTCGCGCGGCATGACCTTGACGAAGTGCGGAAGCGCCTCGGCCCAGTTATCCAGCAGCGCGCGTGCGTGCTTGCTGCCGGTGTAGAGGTGGTGGCGCTCGACGAGCACGCGCAGCCGTTCGGCATCATGGCGCAGCATATCGCCCATGCCGTAGTCGGTGACGTCCACGCCGCGCTGCTGCGGCCTTCCAGTGCCCTCGTCCTCGTCGCGTTCGGCGGAGACTGGGGCGACATCGACCATCGCAAGATTGCACAACGCGAGGAAGCTGCCTTCCGGATCATAGACATAAGCGACCCCTCCCGACATGCCCGCGGCGAAGTTGCGCCCCGTCTTGCCGAGCACGACGACCACCCCGCCGGTCATGTATTCGCAGCCATGATCGCCGGTGCCTTCGACCACCGCGACCGCGCCCGAATTGCGCACCGCGAAGCGTTCACCCGCGACGCCGCACAGATAGGCCTCACCCGCAATCGCGCCATAGAGTACCGTGTTGCCAACGATGATGTTCTCGTTCGCAGCGCGCTCGACATGGGCGGGCGGGCGGACGATGACGCGGCCGCCAGAGAGGCCCTTGCCGACATAATCGTTCGCATCGCCCGTCAGATCGAGCGTGATGCCGTGCGCGAGGAACGCGCCAAACGACTGGCCAGCCACGCCCGATAGCGTGATGTGGATCGTGCCCGCAGGCAATCCGCGGTGGCCATAGCGCTTGGCAACTTCGCCCGAGAGCATCGCGCCAACCGTGCGGTTGACGTTGCGCACCTGGCTTTCGATGCGCACCGCCTCGCCGCGCTCCAGCGCGGGCTGCGCAGCGGCGATCAGCGTGTTGTCGAGCGCGGCTTCGAGGCCGTGATCCTGCGTGCCGCTCCAGCTCAGCGTGGTGCCCGCTGCTGGCTCGACGCGGTGGAGCAGGCGTGACAGATCGATGCCCCGCGCCTTCCAGTGCGTGATCGCGCCGCGCGTATCGAGGCAATCGACCCGGCCGACCATTTCACCGACGGTGCGGAAGCCGAGCTCGGCCATCAGCGCGCGCAACTCTTCCGCGACGAAGAAGAAGGAGTTGATCACGTGCTCGGGTTGCCCGGTGAAGCGCGCGCGCAGTGCCGGGTCCTGCGTCGCGACGCCGACAGGGCAGGTGTTGAGGTGGCACTTGCGCATCATGATGCAGCCGGCCGCAATCAGCGGCGCGGTAGCAAAGCCGAACTCGTCCGCGCCAAGCAGCGCCGCCACGGCAACGTCGCGCCCGGTGCGCAGGCCGCCATCGGCCTGCACCGCGATGCGACTGCGCAAGTTGTTGAGCAGAAGGGTCTGCTGGGTTTCAGCGAGGCCGATTTCCCACGGAGACCCGGCGTGGGTCAGCGAGGTGAGCGGCGAAGCGCCGGTGCCGCCTTCGTAGCCCGAGATCGTGACATGGTCCGCGCGCGCCTTGGAAACGCCCGCTGCTACGGTGCCAACCCCGACTTCGGAGACGAGCTTGACCGAGATGCGTGCCTTGCCGTTCACGTTCTTGAGATCGTGGATCAGCTGGGCGAGATCCTCGATAGAATAGATATCGTGGTGCGGCGGCGGCGAGATCAGGCCGACGCCGGGCGTTGAATGGCGGGTCTTGCCGATGACCTTGTCGACCTTGTCACCCGGCAGCTGGCCGCCTTCGCCCGGCTTCGCGCCCTGCGCCATCTTGATCTGGATATCGTCGGCGTTGACGAGATATTCGGTGGTGACGCCAAACCGGCCCGAGGCAACCTGCTTGATCGCCGAGCGCATTGAATCGCCATTGGGCAGCGGCACGAAGCGGTCCGGCTCCTCGCCGCCCTCACCCGTGTTCGACTTGCCGCCGATCCGGTTCATCGCGACTGCGAGCGTGGTGTGCGCCTCGCGGCTGATCGATCCGAACGACATCGCGCCGGTGGCGAAGCGCTGGACGATGGACGCGGCGGGCTCGACCTCGTCCATCGGCACGGCGGGGCCGACCGGCTTGAGTTCGAGCAGGCCGCGGATGGTGAGCATGCGCGCGGACTGGTCGTTGATCGACTGCGCGAAGTCACGATACTTTTCGGGCAGATTGCCGCGCACGGCGTGCTGCAGGCTGGCAACGTTTTCCGCCGTCCAGGCGTGTTCCTCGCCGCGCAGGCGCAGCTGGTACATGCCGCCGACATCGAGCATCTTGCGGTAGACCGGGCTGTCGCCATAGGCAGTCGCGTGGCGGCGCACCGTCTCTTCGGCGATTTCGGCAAGGCCAACGCCCTCGATCATGGTGGCGGTGCCGGTGAAGTACTTCTCGATGAACGCAGTCGAGAGACCCACGGCATCGAAGATCTGCGCGCCGCAATAGGACTGGTAGGTCGAGATGCCCATCTTGGACATGACCTTGAGGATGCCCTTGCCCACCGCCTTGATGTAGTTCTTCTCCACATCATATGTGGAGAGCGGCAGATCGCGCGCAATGCGGATCGATTCCAGCGTCTCGAACGCGAGATAGGGGTTGATCGCCTCGGCGCCATATCCGGCAAGGGCGCAGAAGTGATGCACCTCGCGCGCCTCGCCGGTTTCCACAACAAGGCCAGTCTGCATACGCAGGCCCTGGCGCACAAGGTGGTGATGCACAGCGGCTGTGGCGAGCAGCGCAGGCATGGCGATGCGGTGCGCATCCTGCGCGCGGTCGGACAGGATCAGGATGTTCTTGTCTGCCAACACCGCTTCGGTCGCGGCCCAGCACATTTCCTTGATCGCCATTTCAAGGCCTGCGCCGCTGGAGGCGGCATCCCAGGTGGTATCTATCGTTGCCGTGCGGAACGCGCCGTCGAGCGCAGCCTCGACCGAGCGGATCTTGGCGATATCGGCGTTGGTAAGGATCGGCTGATCCACCTCGAGCCGCTTGTGCGTACCGGCATCGTGGCCGAGCAGATTGGGGCGCGGTCCGATCATCGAGACAAGGCTCATGACCAGTTCCTCGCGGATCGGATCGATCGGCGGGTTGGTGACCTGCGCGAAGTTCTGCTTGAAATAGTCGTAGAGCAGGCGCGAGCGGTCCGACAGCACCGCGATCGGCGTGTCCGTGCCCATCGAGCCGAGCGGGTCCTCGCCGACGATCGCCATCGGCTCGAGGAACTTCGAGATATCTTCCTGCGTATAGCCGAACGCCTGCTGGCGATCGAGCAGCGCCTCGGTCGTCACCGGCAGCGCGGCCACCTCGGGCTCGACCACGGCGAGCTCCTTGAGCTTGTACTGTGCGGCAGCGAGCCATTCCTCGTAGGGCTCCTCACCGGCGAGCTGGGTCTTGATCTCCTCGTCTTCGATGATCCGGCCCTGCTCGAGATCGATCAGCAGCATGCGGCCCGGCTGGAGCCGCCACTTGCGCACGATGTCTTCCTCGCGGAACGGCAGTACGCCGCTTTCCGAGGCCATGCAGATCAGATCATCGCGCGTGATCGAGAAGCGCGCGGGCCGAAGCCCGTTGCGATCGAGGGTCGCGCCGATCTGGCGGCCATCGGTGAAGGCAACGGCGGCGGGGCCGTCCCACGGCTCCATAAGCGCGGCGTGATATTCATAGAATGCGCGGCGCGCCGAGGACATCAGCGGATTGCCGGCCCAGGCTTCGGGGATCAGCATCATCACCGCATGCGCAAGGCTGTAGCCGCCCGCGAGCAGCAGTTCGAGCGCGTTGTCGAGGCTGGCGGTATCGGACTGGCCGTGCGGGATGAGCGGCCACATCTTGTCGAGATCGGGGCCGAGCAGCTCCGATTCCATAGTGCGGCGGCGCGCGTTCATCCAGTTGACGTTGCCGCGCACGGTGTTGATCTCGCCGTTGTGGGCGATGAACCGGTAGGGGTGCGCCAGCTTCCAGCTGGGGAAAGTGTTGGTCGAGAAGCGCTGGTGGACAAGGCCCAGCGCCGACACGCATGCGGGATCGCGCAGATCATCGTAGAACGAGCCGACCTGGTTCGCCAGCAACAGGCCCTTGTAGACGATGGTTCGCGATGAAAAGCTCGGCATATAGAGCTCGGTCACGCCGGGAAGGCCGTGCTTTTCGGCCATGGCGGCGAGCGGGTTCTGCGTCTGCTTGCGGATCGCGAGCAGCTTGCGCTCGAACGCATCCTGATCCGGACAGTTTTCGCCGCGCCGGATCACGCACTGGCGCACCACGGGCATCTGCTCGATCACCGTCTTGCCAAGGCCGTCCAGCGAGGTAGGCACATCGCGCCAGCCGATGAGGTGCTGACCTTCCTTGGCAATGAACTTTTCGAAGAACGCGATCACGAAATCACGCGCAGCCTCGTCCTGCGGCAGGAAGCACATCGCGACGGCGTAATCGCCGGGCGCGGGCAGTTCCTTGCCCTCAGCCGCAGCCCACCGGCGCAGCAGCGCATCGGGCAGCTGGATCAGGATGCCCGCGCCGTCGCCGAGCAGCGGATCCGCGCCGACCGCGCCGCGATGATCGAGGTTGCGCAGGATTTCGAGGGCCTGCTCGATAATTCCGTGGCTTTTGATGCCTTTGATATGCGCCACAAAGCCGACGCCGCAGGCATCGTGTTCGTTACGCGGATCATAAAGGCCCTGAACCGGCGGAAAACTCATTGCAATTATCGCCCTGCACTCGGTCGGTAAAAACGGACACGGTTGACACAGACACGCGAATCACGCTGCCCGAAGGACAACGAAAGTTGCGCGAAGCTCCCCCATGACTGCAGGAATGTTATTTTGCAACTGCGCGGGACGAATTGCCCGAAGAGCCAAGCCGACATCATGCCGGAAATTCGGTTGCGGCGGCCAGAACCCGCCACGCAGGATTCTGGCAGGCAGCTAGAACCGCGGTTGCCGTAGCGTCAGATGATCGAAGTGGCGACCAGATCAGCCGCGCGCGGACATCCGCTGAAGGGTGGCCAGCGCCGACCGCAACGCTTCATCGGTCTCGAGTGGCGCGGGTGGAGCGGGTGGCGCGGATGCAGTCGGTGCCTGAACCGCAGGCGCTGCGAAAGGTCTGGCTGCGAGGTCCGCCAAGGACTGCGCTGCAGATTGGGCGGCAGATTGGGTTGCGGGCAGGGATGCGATCTCGCGCTCCACCTGGCGCAGCGGCACCACGGCCTCGCTTTGTGCGGGGCGGCTGAAGGGGGCTGATGCGGGATCGGTCGAGGCCTGCGCAGCCACTGCACCAAGGCGGCGCATGATGGCCGCACGCGCTGAGCCGACGGGCTCATCATGATCCGGCGTTCCGAGCGAAAGGGACAGGTCGATGGCGGTTGGGGTTGTCGGGGGCGCGATCGCTGGCTTGGCAAATGGCCCTGGCACCTCGTCGGTGCCGGCTTCTGCCGGATCGCTGCCGGCAGCGTCGGCAGGCGGCGGAGGCCCGGCATCGCTGGCCGACTTGCGCGCCGCGATGGCCAGTGCCAGCCGCTCGATCAGCTGCACGAGGCCGAGGCTGTCAAGCGAGGCGGTCGCCACCGGCGACCATGGCTCGCCTGCCAGAATCTGCTCGCGGGGCGGCAGCGGGAGTGTGAACCCGCTCGGGATTTGCGGTGTCGCGGCCAGCAATGTGGGTCGCTCGGCCTGCAGCCCGGAGGGGGTGGCAGGCTCGGACTCGGGCACGCCAGCGGCCGCAGGTTCATAAAGATCGGGTTCGACAAACGGCGCTGTTTCGAAGGCCGCGTCGGCATCGATGAGGTCCAGGGAAAGGTCCAGTGGCGGCAGTGCCGCTTCGCCGCCCGGCGTATGGACCGGAAGCAAGAGGTCCGTTGCAAGCTCGGCGGCTTCAAGCTGCGTCCGCTCGGGCTTGCGCGCCAGCAGCGGGATCGCGTCCTCGCTGATCGCAGGCTCGGCCGTCTCGCCAAAGGCTTCGGTCAGCACCAGCGGGCGGCGCGGGGGCGCATCGGGATGGGCGTCGCGCGCACGCACCTTGGGTGCATCGTTTTCCGCAGTTTCGGCCACAACCTGATCCACATCGCGCATCCGGGCCGGGGCCGCCGTGCGCGAATGCAGCCGCAGGCCGATCACCAGGCCCAATGCGCCGCCCACGATCGTCAGGAGCAGCGCGACCAGCAGATGCGCGGTGAAGCCAAGCGGCGGCGTGGCGGCAGGAACCAGGATCGGGAGGCCGATCGCGGTCACCAGCACGCCCAGAACCTGGGACGAGATGGCAAGACTGCCGAGGCCGAACAGCGCGGCGAACCACAGCGCGGCAAGGACGGGGAACAAACGGTGTGCAGTGACCTGATTGGATGCAGGACGGCGCTTGCGGGTTCTTTCAGGGCGAATCGGCACCGCATCGACCGGCTCGGACATGGCCCAATCCGTATTGGCCTGAAGCTTCTGGCGGAAACTGCTGATCACGTGCGGCAAACCCCGATCCGGCCGGAAACGGCCTGGGTTGAAACGAACCGGAAAGCTCGCCCTCCGACACGATGGTCAGCCGCGGGCTCCGGAAATGTCTTGCCCTCGGGTTAACAGGGTTTGGTAAACAGGATCATAACGCCGCACATTCTTGGCCCAATCGTGCGCTTTTTCAACCCATGCACGCGCTGTCGACCGGCGGACAAACCACATAGCGGTATCGGCGAGCAGCGCTGCCATGGCTGCGGCGAGCCCGGCGGGATCATCGGCGGGAAACAGCGTGCCGGTTACACCGTCCTCAATCAGTTCGCGGTGGCCGCCGACCGCACTGGCCGCGACAAGCTTGCCCTGCGCCATCGCCTCCAGCGGTTTGAGCGGAGTGACCAGCTCGGTCAGCCGCATGGCCTTGCGCGGATAGCACACGACATCGACCAACGCGTAGTAGCGCTCGACCTCATGATGCGGGACGCGGCCGATGAAGTGGATCGCCGCGGCAGCCGGCGAGGCAGCGGCCTGCGCGCGCAGGGCGGCCTCAGCAGGCCCGCCGCCCACCAGCAGCAGCCGTACATCAGGCTGGGCGGCAAGGATCGCGGGCATGGCGGCAATCAGATCATCCAGCCCCTCATAGGGATAGAAGCTGCCCAGGAAGCCTATGACCGGACCGCTGCCCAGCCCCAGGCTTTTGGCAAAGGCAGCGTCGCGCACCAATGGTTGTCCGAACAGCGCCAGATCGACGCCGTTGGGCATGATCGTGATGCGGTCCGGCGCATTGCCGCGCGCGATGAGGTCGTCTCGCAGGCCCTTGCAGATCGTGACGACGGCATCAGCCCTCTGGACCACGCGGTCTTCCAGCGCGCGTGTCAACCGGTAGCGCAGCGAGCCTTCGCGGCCCGTGCCATTGCCGGCAGCAGCGTCTTCCCAGAACGCGCGGATCTCATAGACCACGGGCAGCCCAAGTTTGCGCCCGGCACGCACCGCAGCGAGGCCGCCGAGCGCAGGCGAATGGGCGTGGAGGATATCCGGCTGCCATGCGCGAGCGGTCGCCTCGATTTGCCGGGCAAACGCGCCGATCTCCCGCCATTCGCGCAAGGCCGGCGGGCCTGAGGCCGTGCCGGGGGTGCGATGGAAAGCAAGGCCATCGTGAACCTCCGGGACATCCCCGGTCGGCGCCGCATAGTGGCGCTGGCCGGTTACGCCCAGCACCGCATGGCCCAGCGCCTCCTGCGCCTTGAGAATGGCGCGCGTGCGGAAGGTGTAGCCGCTCTGCAGCGGCAGGCTGTGATCGAGGATATGGAGTATCCGGGCCATGGCGCAGCTCTTCGCATGGCAGGACTTAACGCCGCGTCAACCGAGTTTGCCTAAAGCTGCCTGGCGTGACGGCCCGATCCGGGGCCAATTGCACGAACCGAAGGCCGCCGGATGATCGATATCTTCACCGTGATGGTGCCGCACGCGCTGATGGCGATTGCCATCTGGCGGCTGATCCACAGCGACGATCTCGATTTCGATCCAATTCTGCCGGGCACGGCGGAAGCCCTGGCGCGGATGAAGCGCACCTTCGCCAGTACGCGTGGAGCCAACAAACCAGGGGTTGGGCCGGGCAAGGATCGCGGCCCGGACGGAAAGCGGCCGCGTGCTTAATCTCTTCCTCACCGCCTTTGTGACCGCGTTTCTGGGAGCCGGGGTCCGGCGCCCGTTCGTGTTCGTGCTGGCTTATGCCTACATCGATATCGTGGCACCGCAGAAGGTCACCTGGGGCTTTCTCGCGCACATACCGGTTTCGCTGATCGCCTTTATCTGCGCTGTGACCGCGTGGCTGGTGGCCGAGAACAAAGACGGCATCCGCGTCTCGCCGCGCCAGTTCGTCCTGCTGCTGCTGCTGGTCTATTGCGGACTGACCACGCGCAGCGCCGATTTCCCCGAGGAAGCGTTCGAAAAGTGGGGCTGGGTCTGGAAGGCGCTGGTCTTCGCGCTGTTCCTGCCGTTCACCTTGCGCACGCGACTTCGCATCGAGGCGCTGGTGCTGATCATGGTGCTTTCGGTCGGCGTGATCGTGATCGGCGGCGGGATCAAGACAGCCGCCGGCGGGGGCGGCTATGGCGAGCTCAAGTTGCTGGTTAACGACAACCAGGGGCTTTACGAGGGCTCGATCATCTCGACCGTGGCGGTCTGTGTGATACCGCTGGCGCTGTGGCTGGCAAAGTACGGCACGATCTTCAAGCCGAGCTGGCCGGTCCGGCTGTTCGCACTGGGCATCTGCTTTGCCTGCCTCCTGATGCCGGTGGGGACGCAGGCACGCACGGGCCTCATCTGCATCGCGGTGCTGGGCCTATTGATGCTGCGAACCACCAAGAAGCGCTTCACCTATATCGGGGTGCTCGCAGGCCTCGCGCTCGTCGCGATGCCGCTGCTGCCGCACAGCTTCACCGAGCGGATGAGCACGATCGGCAACCACCAATCCGACCAGTCCGCCTCCACCCGCGTGGCCGTATGGAAATGGACCATCGAGTTCGCCAAGACCCACCCCTTCGGCGGGGGCTTTAACGCTTATCTTCAGAACAAGGTGAGCTACGACAAGATCCAGTCTCAGAACGCAGGTGACAACAACACCGCGATCGAGACCGAGCGGATCGAGGAAAAGGGCCGCGCCTATCACTCGAGCTATTTCGAAATGCTGGGCGAGCAGGGCTATCCGGGCCTTGGCCTGTGGCTGCTGCTGCACATCATGGGTGTGGTCCACATGGAGGTGATCCGCCGCCGCTATGCGAAGGACCCGCCGGCCGAGCTTGCCTGGGTGACGCCGCTTGCCGACGCCCTGCAGCAGGCGCAGATCGTCTACCTGTTCGGCGGCGCCTTCGTAGGCATTGCCTTCCAGCCCTTCTGCTACATGCTGGTGGGGCTGCAGTGCGGGCTTTCGGCCTATATCGGCCGGGTCAAGCGCAGCACACCCGCCCCGTTCCGCGCCCCGCGCCCGCAGGCGGCGGCGAAAGCAGAGGTCGCTGCCTGAGCCAGCCCCGGCATAAGGCAAACCGTTGCACCGCGCGCGGCTTGCCGCCAAGAGGGGGCGAAAGGCAACGCATCAGCGGAGCCTAAGCGGGGCCGGGAGTTGGGCCCGAGCGGGAGACGAAACAATGAAGTTTATGCCAGCAAGCGAAATCAAAGCGCTGGTCGGCCAGGTGGTCGGCACCTCGGAATGGGTCGAAGTGACGCAGGAGCGGATCAACCAGTTCGCCGAGGCGACCGGCGACTTCCAGTTCATCCATATCGACGAGGAAAAGGCCAAGCTGACCCCGTTCGGCGGCACGATCGCGCACGGGTTCCTGACGCTCTCGCTGATCCCGCTGCTGACGGCGCAAAGCGATTGCCCGCGCCCCGAAGGCATCAAGATGGGCGTCAACTATGGTGGCAACAAGACCCGCTTTCTCGCGCCCGTCCGGTCGGGCAAGCGCGTGCGCGGCCTGTTCAAGCTTCTGGAGCTGGACGAGAAGCGGCCCGGCCAGTGGCAGCAGTCAATGGAGATTACGATCGAGATCGAGGGCGAGGAAAAGCCTGCACTGATCTGCGAGTGGATTACGCAGTTCTTTGTGTGAAGGCCCCTTGCCCAACCCTCTTCCCTGAAGGGAAGAGGGCTTTAGGTGCTCAGGCAACCACGCTCAGCTTGCGTACCTTGGCATTGCTCTTGATCCAGCCTTCGACCACCGGGGCAATCGAGGCTTTCCAACGCGAGCCGTTGAAGATGCCGTAGTGGCCGACTTCAGGGGCGAGGTAGTACTTCTTGAGCTTTTCCGGCAGGTTCGGCGTGACCTTGAGGGCAGCCTTGGTCTGGCCGATCCCCGAAATATCGTCGCGCTCACCCTCGATGCACAGGATGGCGGTGTCCCGAATCGCGGCGAGATCGACGAGGATGCCGCGGTGGATCAGCTCGCCCTTGGGCAGGGCATGGGTCTGAAACACGACATCGACCGTCTGCAGATAGAACTCGGCCGTCATGTCGCACACTGCGCGGTACTCGTCGTAGAACGCCTTGGCCGCATCGGCGCTCTGGCCGTCACCCTGGATGAGGTGCTTGTACAGCCCGTAATGGCTCATCATGTGGCTGCCGAGGTTCATCGACATGAAGCTCGCGAGCTGGACGAAGCCGGGATAGACCTGCCGCCCGGCGCCCGGATAATTGGCGGGCACCGTGGTGATCACATTGTGCTTGAACCACACATAGGGCTTAGCGATCGCGTGATCGTTGACCGCGGTCGGGCTCTCGCGCGTGTCGATCGGCCCGCCCATCATGGTGAGCGTGACCGGCCGGCAGGGATTCTCGCGCACGGCCATCACCGCTGTCGCGGCGAAGGCCGGGACCGAGGGCTGGCACACCGCCATCATATGCGCGCCCGGCCCGATATGCTCGAGATAGCCGATCAGGTAGTCGATGTATTCGTCGAGATCGAAGCGGCCTTCGTT
>JBJXEK010000269.1:0-15963 GCA_046155055.1 Novosphingobium sp.
GCAAAGCGCCAACCTCACCGCGACGGTCACCGCAGGCGGCGGGATCGGTGGCACCGGATCTGACGGTATCAATGGCAAGGCCGGCGGCACAGCATCCACCAAGAACGTAGTTACCGGCGCGCATACGGTAACGGCCAACTCCAACGCGACAGGCGGCGGCGGCGGGGCAGTCCGCACCGGCGGCGCAGGCACTGCTGGTGCTGGCGGGGCAGCCACGGGTATCGGATCCGCCAAAAGCACCACCGCTGGCAGCGAGACGATCTCGGCGAATGTATCGGCGACGGGCGGAGCCGGCGGATATGGCGACGGTGTCGGCAAGACGGCCGGTGCCGGGGGTATCGCCAGCAGCACCAAGGCGGCGGCGATCACGGCAGGCAATGGTGTGGCCAATGCCACGGTCAATCAATATGGCGGCGCTGGCGGCTCGGGCACCAATGGCGCCAATGCCGGATCAGGCGGCTCTAGCACCCTGACCAACGCCGTGTCGGGCGGGACCAATTCCGGTACGCTCAATCTCGCGCAGAATGCGGTGGGGGGCAACGGCGGGTCATCGACCGGCGGCCTGTCGGGCGCTGCTGGCAAAGCCACATCCAGTCTGACTTTCAATGCGGCCACTCAAATCACGGTCAGCAGCGCGGTCGGAGTCACGGTGACCGCCTCGTCCGGCTATGGCGGCAACAACGCCAATGGCGGCAATGCAACCAGCTCTGGTGCAGCGACTGCCGCAGGCACGATAACCGCTGCCAAGACGGCTTCGATGAACGTGACGGCCAATGGCACGACCGGCGGCGCGGTCACCGGAACGGGCGGCGGAACGGGCGGACATGGCGGTTCGGCCCGGGCCAAGGGTATCCTGTCCAGCATCACCACCAGCAACGAAGCCGTTACGCTCAATGTCACCGCAAACGGGGGTGCCGGCGGCTATGCGGACGGTGCGACCAAGACCGCGGGCGCAGGCGGCGTCGCATCCCGCTCGACCGCCTCGGCCAAGTCCGGCGGCAACGGCAGTGTCAGCGCCGTCGTAAACCAGAATGGCGGATCGGGCGGACAGGGGTACAATGGCGCAAACGCAGGCAATGGGGCTGCCAGCACCATCAACAGTGCCGTCACCGGCTCGACCAATGGCGGAACCCTCTCGCTTTCCCAGATTGCCCGGGGCGGCAGTGGCGGTGGAATCAGCACCGGCACGCCCGCCGCGATCGCGGGTACGGGCGGAGCCGCCAATTCCATCCTTGTGTTCGACGATACCCTGAATGCGAACAAATCTAGCGTTATCTATGGCTCGGTCAGCGCAACCGGGGGGAATGGCGGCAATGCCAATGGCGGCGCAAACGCCAAGGCCGGGGCGGCCGCCGCATCCTCGATCAACACCAAGGGCACGCTGGCGCTCAGTTCCACAGCTGCTGCAAGCGGTGGTCAGGGCGGTGCGGTCGATGGCGGCGGCGGAGGAACGGGCGGCAAGGGCGGAGCGGCGACGGCGGCGGCCATCGCGACCAGCACGACGCTGTCCAACCAGTCGGTTTCAGCGGGCGCGCAGGCAGTGGGCGGCAATGGCGGCAACGCCAGCGGCGCGGGCAAGACCGGCGGGGCTGGCGGCGTTGCGAGTGCATCCAGCGCGCAAGCAAGCAGCGGCGGCAATGGTACGGTCTATGCCTCCGTTGCGCAGTATGGCGGCAGCGGCGGGGCCGGCAGCAGCGGGGCCGTGGGCGGCAACGGCGCTGCCAGCAGCCTGACCGACGCGGTCAAAGGCGCGACCAACGGTGGCAGCCTGAACCTCAGTCAGACAGCGCAGGCCGGCTATGGCGGCAGTTCCAGCGCAGGCACAGGGGGCGCGGGCGGCGTGGCCATGTCCTCCCTGACCTTCAGCGACGCGGTCAATCCACATGCCAGCGCATCGCTGGGCCTCAGCGTCACGGCCAACGGCGGCGCCGGCGGCGGTAATTCAAGCGGCGCGGGCGGAAACGGCGGCAATGCAACAGCGGTCGGAACCGGGACCGGTAGCGGCGCCCTCACGGTCAATGTTGTCGCCAATGGCGGCGCTGGCGGGACCGGTTCGACCAGCGGCGGACATGGCTCGGCGGCGAGCGCGACGGCAACGGGCACAGCCGCGACCGCAAATGTCTATGCCGCCGCCCACGGCGGCACCGGCTCGCTCTCCAGCTCGGGCAGCGCCTCTGCCACGGCCACCGCAAAATCAGGCAGCGCGAGCGCCAGCGCCGATGCGCACCAAAGCACCGGATCGCTTGTCCGCGATGTTTCGGGCAATACGTCCACGTCGCTATATGGCGGCGGATCGACCATCAGCACGGCAACCGACAAGGTCGTGGCCACGATCGGCCTTGCCGCGTCGGCGATGGACACGACCTCGCAAGGCGTGGTCCATATCGCCGGAAAGCCGGTGGCGGCCGATGTCGCCGCGATCCTTGGGGCCAACACCAATATCAAGGCCGCCTTTGGCACTACCGCGCCATCCTATTTCGCCATCGCGGAACTGGGCGGACGGCACACCACGCTTGCGGCGGGCAGCGAAACCACCACCAGCTCGTTCAACCTGACCGTCGACCTCAATCAGTTGGAGGTGAAAGACGATCTGCTGATCGGCTTTTACGGCGGCAAGAGCTTTGGTGCTGCCGGGGTCACGGGCGTGACGCTCACGATCAGCGCCAACGGCAGCACGCTGGTCAACCAGTCGTTCGGTTCAGCCGCCGCCGCGGTCACCTGGTTCACCAACCATTCCCTCGATCTCGGCACGCTGACCGCGCCGCTTTACGGCTCGGGCACCCTGACGTTGACCGGCACGCTCAGCGTCACGACCAACAGCGCGGGATCGGGCTTCTACGGCAATATGCTGATCGGCGACCCTCCGGCGGACAGCGCCGCCGCAGCGGGTCACCATGGGGACACCATCGCCGGTGCCGGAGATCTCGCGGCATCATCCGCCGATGCGTTCCACTTCGCTGCCGCATCAACGCTGCCCGCACCGCAATGGCACGGGCCTGCCGCCGAAGGTGCTGACCTGAGCGTCCTGGCCGCTGAGCCACTCGGAGACACGGCCCTCATCCACCACGATCTCTATACCCACCATTCCGCCGCGCATTCCGCGGACCATTTTTTCCTCTGACCAAGAGCGCGCGGTTCACGGACTCGTTTAAGGGAGCCAGTATATGGGCATGAGGCGAGGCAGCCGAATATGCCCTGCTGAACCTCATTCCTCGTCGATCAGGATATAATCGCGTTTTTCGGAGCCGCATTCGGGGCAAATCCAGTCCCCGGGCACATCGTCCCAGCGTGTGCCCGGGGCCAGACCGGAGTCCGGGTCGCCTGCAGCCTCGTCATAGACGTGGCTGCAATTGAGGCAGCTATAACGGCGGAAGTTGTCAGTCATGTGCACCTTCACCCTTGCGGCTTATCGCGACAATGATCCGCTCCCAGCCGTTGGTGGAGCACGAGTGCATTCATTCAGGCTCGCCGACCGCGCCTACGATAGCGACGTACTGCGCCAGACGCTGGTCGAGCACTTCTTCAGCAAGTTAAAGCACGTCCGGGCCGCCGCAACACACTATGAGATGCGCGCCGAAAAGCTAGCGCGCCCTCATCAAGCGCGCATCAGCAGAAATCTGGATGCGCCGTATGGGCCGGTGACATGGAATACTCGCATTGCCTCCGGATATGCGACTGAAGAGGGCGGGGTTGGCCTCGCCGCGATAAGCAAGCCGGTTCAAGACCGATGCATTATGCGCTGATCCCGCTCGATTCCGGGTCTATCCCTGCTTGCGGACGGCCACTGCAGCATGACACCTCACCCGTTATGACCAATGCGCCGTGCCAAGCTTTTGCCGATTCCGAAGCTTTTGCAGGCTCGGCACGCCCCGTACCGGCCGCGCGCCGCATCGCGCTGCTCAATGTAAAGTACAGCCCCAATCTCGGCGATGGCCTGCTGTCCGAATGTCTTGAGGCGGAACTGGCGCGCACCTTCCAGTCGATCGCGCCTGAAACGCAGGTATTCTCGATCGATCTCGCGGGGCGGCGCGCCTATCCCGCCATCGCACCCAGCCACCGGGCCAGCATGATCGCGGTGCTCGAAGCGCTGCCATCCGCCGTACGAAGGTTTGCCAGCCGGCTTGCGCTCACGGCGCTGGTGCGCCTGCGGCTTCGCCGCCACGTTCGTGCGCGGCTGGCTGGGTGCGATGCAGTCGTGCTGGGCGGCGGCAATCTGCTGACCGATGCTGATCTCAACTTTCCAATAAAGATCGCGGCCGCGCTGCAGCAGGCAGCGCGGCTCCGCCTGCCGGTCGCAGTCTATGGCGTGGGTGCCAATCGCCAGTGGTCTGACGAGGGGCGGCGGCTGTTCGGGCGCGCGCTCGGCGGAGCTAGCCTTGCCTATGCCGCAGTGCGCGATGCCCGCAGCCAGGCCGCGTGGCGCGATCTGCTGGTGCCGCAGGGCATCCGGCCCGCCGATCTCAGTGGCGACCCCGGCCTCCTCGCCAGCTGCCATTTCCCGCGTCCGCCCATCCCGTTCGATGCGCCGCTGGCGGGCCTGTGCGTAACCGCGCCGATGGCGCTGCGCTATCATGCCACCGGCCCGGCGGCCGCAAAGGCCTCCCCGGCGTCTGAGGCGCTGGACGCGTGGTATGGCGATGCGGCGCATGCGCTGGTCGAGGCCGGCTTCCGCGTGGCGTTTTTCACCAATGGCAGCCCGGAAGACCGGGACTATCTCGATGCCATGGGGCCAGTGTGGATCCTCCACGCCAAAGGACCGGTGACGATGACTGGGCCCTTTGCCAACCCAAGTGAAATGATCGCCTTCATCGCCAGTTGCAATCTCGTCGTCGCGCACCGCATGCACGCCTGCATCGCGGCGCATTCCTTCGCCATCCCCACGATCGGCCTGCGCTGGGACGTGAAGCTCGACAGCTTTTTCGCGCTGGTTGGCCGCAGCGCCTTTATCGCCGATGCCGCCGCGCTCGGCGGCGCTGCGCTGACGGCGCTCGCCCGCCGCGCAGTGGCGGAAGGCGTGGACCGTCCGGCGCTCGAGCGGCTGATCGCCAGCACCCGCGCCGATATCGCGCGCATGGCCGCCGCGCTTGCGCGCGCGATGCAACCCCAGGCGCCAGCCGCGTGACGCGCGCAACCCCCATCAGCCCGGCCCCTACTCCGGCTCTTGGCCCGGCTCTCAGGCAGATCGTGGTAATCAACGATCTGTCGCACCCGCTCGGCGGCGCGAGCGCGCTCGCCGTCGCCTCGGCGCGCAGCTTCGCCGCACGCGGCTACCGTGTGGCCATGCTCGCCGGCGACCAAGCCGACCCCGCGCTCGCGGCAGACGGCATCATGGTCACCGCGCTCGGCCAGGCGCGCCTGCTCGGCCGGGCGGGAGCGCTCATCGACGGGCTGTGGAACCGCGCAGCGGCGCGCATGATCCGCCTGTGGATCGCCGCAAACGATACGCCGGGCACCGTATACCATCTCCACGGCTGGTCGCAGATCCTCTCGCCCGCCGTTTTCGCCGCACTCGCCCCGGTGCGGTCCCGGCTGGTAATCTCGGCGCACGACTTCTTTCTGGCCTGCCCCAACGGCGCGTTCACCCATTTCGCGACCGGCGCGGCCTGCCCGCACACCGCGCTGTCCCGCGCCTGCCTCGCCGAGCCCTGCGACCGGCGGGGGCAGGGGCACAAGCTGTGGCGCGCGCTACGCTATGCCGTGCAACGCCATGCCTACGCGCCGCAGACGTCGCCGCCGGTGCTGGCCATCCACGCCGGAATGCGCCCGATGCTGGCGCGCGCGGGCATCCCGCTTGAAGCCATTCATCCATTGCCCAATCCCGTCTCGCCCTTCAGCCTTGTGCGCATCCCGGCCGAACGCAACCGCGAGGTGCTGTTCGTCGGACGGATCGAGGCGACCAAGGGTGCCGATCTAGCCCTCGCCGCCGCCCGCCGCGCGGGCATGCCGATTCGGCTTGTGGGCGACGGCGCACTGCGCGCGCAACTTGCTGCGCAATACCCCGAGGCACTGTTTGCAGGGCGCCTGCCGCCGGCCGAAATCGGTGCACTGGCAAAGTCGGCGCGCGTGTTGGTCATGCCCAGCCGCTATCCCGAACCCTATGGCCTCGTGGCGATGGAAGCTGCGCTCGCCGGGCTGCCCGTCATTCTGCCCCCAACCGCACTGCTCGCGCCTGATCTGGTCAAAGCGGGTGCCGGGCTGGCGATCGATCCGCGCGATACCCAAGCTTTCGCCGCCGCGCTTGCCGCACTCGCTGCCGATGACGACCGGACACTGGCCATGAGCAACGCAGCCTTTGCGCGCACCGCGCATCTTGCTTTGACGCACGAGGGATGGATCGACCGGCTGCTCATGCATTACCAGGCGCGTCTGGTCCCGAACCGAAACCCCGATCCGCTTTCGAATCAGGCGTTTCCCGTCACCGAATCCTGTTCGGGCGCTACCCCGTCAATCCGCACCTTTGTGAGCGCGGCAGGCAGATAGGGCGCGGGACCTGCGCCAAATCCTCCGCCAAATCCTCCGCCAAATCCTGCTCCAGATCCGGCAGCCGACCAGATGCGCCGGTCCAGATCACGGATCGGCTGGTAGGGATTGGACCGCGCCAACTGGCGCAAGTGTTGGACCTTGATTGGCAGGACCACCAGCGAAAGCGTCGCGAGTGACACCCCCCAACGCCACAGGTCAAATTGCCCGCACTGGATCGCCGACATGAATTCCGCATAAGTCATCCAGACCGCCAGCGCGCCCAGCAATTCGGAACTGCGCTGGCCCGGCAGCGCCAGCAGGAGGCCTATGGAGAGAAAAAACGCTCCGATTCCGGCGGTTTGCACTGTCAATGTCGCTGTTACATAGCCCGATGTCAGCCCGAAGGCGACGAGCAATGCAAAAACCTTCGCCAGCCAGGAAACCTGGCCGGGGGTAACGCGGGCAAGCAACTTTTCCATCTTCGTGGCATAGTGGCGTGATGCTCTAGGAATGCTTGCGCCGCTTGGTTACCCGACAGCTAAGACGCAGGGGCAGGCACGGGGATGCCGGCGCGGGGAGATAGCTCAGATACGGGCCTAATTGCGCACTTTGGGCAGAAAAACGGTGTTAGTCCTGCCGGGGCTGGCGGCAACAGGGCTCGCCCGCACGATGCGACAGGAATACGGGAATGGCGCGGCAGCGCAGCGGGCACGGCGGCACCATGCCCGCCAGCAGGCAGCAGGGGGCAAGGCCCCATCTGGCGCAGCTCGGCAGCGGCTCGCTCTGCGCTCTGCTCGGGCTGATCGCGCCGATTGCGCCCGCACGCGCGCAGACGACGGTCGATCCGCGGATGGAGCGCGATACCGTAACCGCCCGTGCCCGGCCCGACCGCGAAAGCACCGGTATCGCGATTGGCAGCTTCAAGATCGCCCCGTCGTTCGGGATTGAGGCGGACGCGACCGACAATCTCTATGCCCGCGGCGATGTGCGGCGCAGCGATGCGGCGCTCGCGCTGCAGCCGGCGATCACGGTCCAGTCACAATGGTCCCGCCATGCCCTGAGCCTTAGCGCGGATGCCGCGATCAAGCGCTATGCCAAGCGCACGGCCGAGAACACCGAGATTTTCGCCGTGAAGCTCGACGGTCGGCTTGATCTGGCAAGCGACACGCGCCTTTCGGCTGACGCTTCGGCAGCGCGCAAGGTCGAGCAGCGCGGCACCAGCGGCGACACGCTGTTCGGCGCAGCCCCAATTGCCTTCACCATGCTGTCCGGCGGCGCGCAGATCGAGCAGGGCTTTGCGCAGGCCCGGATCACGCTGGCAGGGCGGTATGACCGCTATCGCTATGCCGACCGCGCGCTCTCCGGGGCCGTGATCGATCTCTCACCCCGCGATTTCGAGGCACTTTCCGCCTCGCTGCACACCGCGATCGGAATCGGTGCGGGGGTTGCGGCCTTCGCCAGCGTGGCCGTCAATCGCAACCGTTACACAGCGGCGCCCGTTGGACCGAACCGCGATTCGCACGGCTTCACCGCGCTGGGGGGCCTTGCTTTCGGGCTCAACCGGCTGCTGCAGGGCGAAGTGGGGATCGGCTATGTCCGGCAGGATTTCACGGAGGCGGTGTTTCCGCGGATCAGCGGCATCGCCTACAATCTGCAGCTGCGGTGGAGCCCGACGCGCCTCACCACGGTCACCGCAGCTGCGGCGCGCACATTCCAGCGGTCGCCCATCGCCGGAGTCGCAGGCATCCAGCAGCATGACGTGTCGCTCTCCGCGGAGCACGAGCTGCTGCGCACGCTGATCCTGCGTCCCTCGGTGCGGTACACCGTGGCCGATTTCCAGGTCGCCGCCGCCGCCACGCCACACCGCGAGCGCTATCTTACCGCAGTTTTCGGAGTGAGCTGGCAACTGTCCCCGCATCTGGAGCTCTCCGGCAGCCTTGCACATAGCCTCGGTCGCAATTCCGGATCGGCCAATCCGGCGCGCGCCTTTGATCGCAATCGCGTGGCGGTTTCGCTGCGCTGGCGCTTGTGATGACAATTGTAACGACATTTCTTATGACGGGCCTGTAATGCTGGCGATCCCCCAGCAAGCGCTTTGCGTCCAGCCGCCGCTGCTGGTGTGGCGGACGCCCGCGCGCGATCTGGCACTGCGGCTGGCGATCGCGCTAGTGTTTCTCGCAGGGCTCGGCATGGCCCTCACTATGCTCGCGCCCCCGCCGGCGGGCCCGGCCGCACGGGTTGCGCTCCCGCCACCGCTGCCCGATCCCTCCGCGCTCCTGCCCTACCTCCCCGAAACCGCGCGGATTGCCAACGCGGCCGTGCCGGTCGAGCCGCCCACCATCGCCGCACCGCCGTTTCGCTTCGGCTCAGCAGCGCCCGCTGCTGAAGCCCGCGCGCTCGATTGCCTCGCGGCCGCCGCGTGGTACGAAGCGGGGGATGATCCGCCGGGGATGCGGGCCGTGGCACAAGTCGTGCTCAACCGCGAGCGCCACCCAGCCTTCCCCGCGAGCGTGTGCGGCGTCGTCTTTCAGGGTTCCGAGCGCACGACCGGCTGCCAGTTCAGCTTCACCTGTGACGGGTCGATGCAGACACGCCGTCCCGGCGCGGCGGCCTGGGCACGCGCCCGCGCGGTGGCAGGGGCAGCGCTGGTCGGGGCGGTCGATCCGCGCGTCGGCCTCGCGACGCATTATCACGCCGATTATGTCGTGCCGGTCTGGCGCAGCGGTCTGGTCAAACTCGCGCAAGTGGGGCTCCACTTGTTCTACCGCTGGCCGGGCAGCTGGGGCGCGGCAGCCGCACTGCGCGGCGCAGTGAGCGTAGAAGAGCCCCGCATTGGCGCACTCGCCGCGCTGTCGCCCGCACATGGCGCTGCCGGCGAAGAGAGCGCGGCGCTTGCCAATTCGGGACTCAATCCAGCCGATCCCGCCACGACCGCGCGCACCGACCCGCTTGCCTATCTGCCGCTGGACGAGGCGGATGGCCAGTCACGCACCGCACCGCGGGCGGCAACGCTTGCGCTGGCAGACGGCGGCGCAGGCCAGACCAGCCGCATCGTCCTCATGCTCGATCCCGCCGCCTTCCCCGGAACTTACGCCATGCGCGCGCTGGCCGCCTGCGCCGATCGTGAGCGCTGCGCCGTCATCGGCGAACTGCTTGGGGCCGTGCCCGCCAACGGCACCGCCGCGCGCCCCGGCTTCCTCTACGTGCGCGATCGCCGCACCGGTGCGGAAGGCGCGTGGTGGGATTGCGATGCCCTCCCCCGCGCCAACCCCGGCCGCTGTCTGCCGCAAAGAAGCGCACTCGATCAGCTGCTGGCAGACTGGCGCTGACGTAGGGGAACCGAAGCGGATGGCTCAGCTTCAGGGGCTTATGCAGGCGCATCGCAGTTCCACATTGGTTTGCGACGCCGATGCGGTCATATGCAGAATGGGCAGATTAGCGCCCCGATTCCGGCCGTTTAGCCATCGAATAGCTCATCTCGAAAGCAGAGTTTGTCGTTCGGCCAGCGAGCACGAGCGCGAAGGTCCATATCTGGGGCACCGCGTAATTGATTTAGCCACCCTCCTGTATGGTGCGAAGTCGCCGAGGCGCTTTAATGCAGGAGGGTGACCGATGTCGATCTATGCAGGGTTGGATGTGAGTGCCAAGACGACGCATATCTGCGTGGTCGATGTCGACGGGAAGGTAATGCGGCGTGATGTCGTCGCGAGCGACCCCGAGGTCTTGGTTAAATGGCTCAATCGACATTGCGCGGATCTAGGACGCGCGGTCCTTGAGACGGGGACACTGTCCACGTTTCTCTATCACGGGCTGGTCGAACGCGGTGTCGCAGTCGAGTGTATCTGTGCGCGTCACGCCAAGGGGGTTCTTTCTACACGTGTGAACAAAAGCGATGTCTATGACGCGGAAGGCCTCGCTCAGCTGGCGCGCACTGGCTGGTACAAGCGTGTGCACATGAAGGCGTCCGCCACACATATCGACAGAGCAGCTCTCCGCATTCGCGCCCAGCTAATCACTGCACGGACATCCATGGCCAACCAGTTGCGTGGTCTTCTGAAGTTGTTCGGCCTGCGGACAGGCACTGCCCGAACGCCGGGCCGGCGTTCGGAACGCTTGGCTGTCTTCTATGAACAGCGCCCAGATCTCAAAGCCCTGTTCGCTCCGCTGATTGCTTCCATCGAGAGCATTGAGGAACAGCTGCGAACATCCAATCGGTTGCTCAACAACCGGGCAAAGGCGATCGAGGTCTGTGCCCGGCTGATGAGCGTTCCTGGGGTTGGTCCGATCACCGCACTCACCTTCACCGCGACCATTGAAGATCCGCGCCGTTTTGCGAGAAGTGATGATGTCGGCGCTTATGCGGGACTTGTACCCCGACGCAGTCAGTCTGGTGAACCCGACACCAGCGGACACATTTCAAAAGCTGGCGATCCGATGTTGCGCAGGGCGCTTTACGAGGCCGCCAACGTCGCGCTGTCTCAGGTGAAGCGACCGTTCGCCCTACAGCAATGGGGAAGGAAAATGGCCGAAGCCAAAGGAGCCCGGCGCGCCAGAACGGCTGTCGCCCGCAAGCTTGCTACATTACTCCATTCCCTTTGGCTGAACGAGACCGAGTTCCGCTGGGCCTGATCCCCGCGATCCCCATCCCGATCAGCCATGCCCAGGACGATCTCGTCAGCTTTGTAGAGGGTCAAACCTTGGTTGGGACTCAGAGACGTCCACCTACTTCCGCTCGGCCGCGATCATGAAGGCTCGGACAAGAAGCTGCCTCAGCAGTCCGATGACCTCGAAGACAACCATCGGCGAACGGGAAAAAGGAAGAGCAATGCAGAAATCAATTAGACAACTAGGCCGTCGTGCCCGGCTTACCACTTGCATGACGGCTTTCGAAGAAAACAGACGCTCAGCCTTGCACTGTCGCCATCGTCGATTGACCTAGGTTGGGGCCGGTTTCGGACAGGCGGCTTTCAGATAGCCAATAGTGGAATGCGGACCTTGCCGCGCAGCTTTCGGGCCGGACCACAACTGCCCTGATGGCGATCATCCCCGGCCTCGACCTCCTAGACCGCGGTAACTGCCATTAATTCAGCACCTCACAACGCCCACTTGGGCAGACTTTTTGCTCCTCGGGCCGCAGGTCAGGCTCAAATTGCTATCCTCTCTCCCGCAACCAGCCAGATTGCGTATTGATTCTTGGTAGGCAGCACATCACTCACTTGCCAATTTTAACCCGCAAGCGCAGTCCAAAAGCGCACACCGGGATTTCCGGGTTGATCGAAAGGCGGTTCCCGTCGTGGCGAGAGCGTGGAAGCAACGGCTGCTCTCCAATGGCGGACCGGTTTTTGCGGGCTTAGCAGTAGTCGTCTTTGCCGCTTTCCTGCAGTTTGCCCACGTGCCTGCGCTCGACCGGATCGGGCTGCTCCTGTTTGACGGGTATCAGCGCGCCGCACCCCGGCCCTATGAAGAGGCCCCGGTGCGCATCGTCGATATCGACGACGAGAGCATTCGCAGGCTGGGCCAATGGCCATGGCCGCGCACGGATATTGCTCAGCTGACCGATCGTCTCGCAGCGAGCGGTGCAGCTGTCATCGCTTATGATATCGTCTTTTCCGAGGCCGACCGCACTTCCCCGCCGCGCATAGCCGAACGCATGATCCGCGCGGGCGAGATCGGCCCCGCCGTCACCGCGCTCCGCGACCTTCCTGACAACGACGCGGTCCTTGCCAGTACCTTCCGGCAGTCACCTGTCGTGGCGGGCTATTTCCTGTTGCGCGAACGGGGCGGGGAAACCGTTGTTCCCAAGGTCGGCTTTGCTGTCGTTGGCTCTCCTCCCGAGCAGTCCGTCACGCACTATGGTAGCGCCATCCAATCGCTGGGCCCGCTGCGGGATACTGCGGCGGGCAGCGGCTTCATCAGCATTTTCGGGGATCAGGACAGCATTGTTCGCAGCGCGCCACTGCTTGCCGAGCAGAACGGCCAGCTACTGCCTTCGCTGGCGCTCGATGCTGTCCGACTGGCGCAAGGCGCGGGTTCGATCACGGTAAAAACCAGCGACGGCAGCGGCGAAACGCGCGGCATGCCGGGGCAAGTTGTTTCGATCAAGGTTGGCCAGTTCGAAGTGCCCACAACCGCCTCCGGTGCGCTTTGGCTGCACTACACCGCACCCCATCCGGACCGGGTTATCCCCGCTTGGAAGATACTTTCTGGCGCGATAAGCCAAGAGGGGCTCGAAGAGGCCTTTGCCGGACAGATTGTCTTTGTCGGCACGGGCGCCATCGGGCTGCGCGATCTGGTTTCGACTCCGCTGCGTGACCATGATCTTGGCGTCGCCGTGCATGCGAACGCGGCCGAGCAAATCATACTGGGCCGGTTTCTCATCCGCCCCGATTGGGCAACCGGGCTGGAGCGAACGTTGCTGCTCGTGCTCGGCACCCTCATGGCGCTCCTCTTGCCCCGCCTCGGCGCGATTCGGGGCGCGGCGCTGGGTGCGGCGCTGGTTGCGGCCATGGTCTGGGGCAGCTGGCACGGGTTTACCGCGCGCCACTATCTGCTCGATCCGACCTATCCAGTGCTTGCGCTCACGCTCGCCTATATGGTTGAGACCGCGCTGATTTTCTACCGCGAAGAACGGCGCCGATCCTATATCCACACCGCCTTTGACCGCTATCTTTCGCCCGCACTGGTGAAGCGCATTGCGGCGGATCCCGGGCGGCTAGAACTGGGCGGCGAGGAGCGCGAAATGACCGTGCTGTTCTGCGACATCCGCGGCTTTTCGCGCATATCGGAGAGCATGGGACCAAAAGCCATCATCGCCTTCCTAATCGGTTTCCTCACCCCGATGTGCGACATTCTGCTCGCGCGAAAGGCCACGATCGATAAGTTCATCGGCGATGCGATCCTCGCCTTCTGGAACGCTCCGCTCGACGATGCCGATCAGCACGAAAACGCGGCGCGAAGCGCCCTGGCCATGGTCGCGCGGCTGGCAAATCTGAACCTTGAAAAGCAGGCACAAGCCAGTGAGTCCTGGCCCGGTGACGTGAAGATCGGCATCGGCCTCAACACCGGCCTGTGCTGCGTCGGCAACATGGGCTCGGCGCAGCGCCTCTCGTATTCGCTTATCGGCGACACTGTGAACCTTGCCTCGCGCATCGAAGGCCTTACCAAGTTCTACGGTGTCCCGATTGCCATCGGCAGCACGCTTGCAGCCCGGCTGCCGGGCTTCGCCACGCTGGAGCTCGACCGGGTGAGGGTGGTCGGGCGCGATATGCCAGAAACGCTATTCGCGCTGCTTGGCGATGAAGCGATGGCCGGCGAGGGCCCGTTTGTCCGGCTTTTCACGCTGCATTCAGCCATGCTGGCCAGTTACCGCAAGCAGCATTGGGCCACGGCTGGCCACGCGCTGAATGCGCTCGATCCCTTCAGTAACGAATTCGGCCTGCAATCTTTGTATGCGCTCTATCGCGGACGGATCTCGGAGCTGCGCCATGCCTCGCTTCCGGACGATTGGAACGGGGTCTATCAAGCCTTGGAGAAATAGACGGGCGTGCCATTTAGACAAGCGATCTCATGGGCCATTCCCGCGATTCGGTGGTGTGTCTGTTCCGCCGTTCCCGTCACCTCCGCCGCCAAACCCGGGCAGCGGCAAGCCAATTCTGAACCGGAATTTTGGCGCCTTGGGTTTATCCCGCTCGGTGCGCATCGCGGCTAGTGACGGGAAGATCAGCGCATTGATCCGCGCCAGACCTTGCCGCGAAATCATGAAAGGCCCGATGGGGGCCGTGCCGGGAGCCGGCACATAAGCTGCCAGCATCGGGCGATCGAGCATGACGGTTCCGGGCCCGGCCATGACCGAAATCGTGCCCGGCACCGCGCTGCCCTGCGTCAGTTGTCCGGGCCCGCGCAGCACGATCAGCGAGGCGGTGTCGGTGTCGCTTTTGGTCGACCGATCGATCCCGCCCTCTTGTTTTGCGATAGCCACGGCATCAGCGCCAATGACCGCGTCGACCACCGTGCCACGGATGCCGATCGTGGCAATCGGCGTGCGGAGCGACGCATCGCGACCGCGGTCGGGCCTGCCCGACATGAAGCGGAACGCCCCCTTGGCGATCGACGCCGTGAACGAGCGCTCAGTAGCAGGCGAGTAAACATAACGGTCGATCATCAGTCGGGCGTTCGCCCCGACTGTGAAAACCGATTTGTCGAGAAGCAGGACCTGAAGCTGGCTCTTCTTGCCGGTCTGGACTGTGTCCGCCAGCGCCACCCGTTCGCGCGGCACCGCACGATGGGCTTTCGGGAGACCTGCCGGGGTGATCGAAACCTCATTCATAATGGCCGAGGCTATCCCGACGATTTGTCCCGCGTCAGCGCCCCGAGCTATCGGCGCGAAAGGCACAACGAGCGCCGTCAGTGCAAAGCAAAGTGCCCATATGGGCTTCGATTGGCCCTGGGGCTTGGCGTCACACCCCACCGGGTGTGCCCGAACAAGGTGCCATGGCCTCATTCCAGTCCTGATCCTTGAAATCCTTGCGGCGCAGCCCTTCGAATTCCACTGCTGCCCCGGTCCGGTCATCAAGGCGGCAGAGCACACTGGCATGGAGCAGTTGCGCCGGCAGCGCTTCGGGATGCACGATCATCAGGCGCTGCAGTGTGGCTGCAGCAGCAAGCAGTTCGCCGTGCCCGATCTGGTCCCGCGCGAGGATCATGCCTTGGTCGGCCTTGTCGGTTGCGCTGGAAAGTCGATCGAGTTCAGACAGATCGTCTGCCCGAGCCGGGGTCACGGCAATCAAGAGTGCGCTGCATAGGAGCGCTGCGGGTCGCGTCATCGTACGGATGCTCATGATCTGGCACCTCCCCCAGAGACAATGCGCCCGTTTTCGCGAACCGCCAACGCCCAATTGTCGGCCTGCGGCGCTATGCCGTCGCCTCTTGCGACAGTGAGCGTTCTGCGCGATCTACACGGCCAAGCAGGCGCTCAGGCTATCATCCGCGCCATCAGCACTCAGGTCGCCGTGCTCGGCATCGAAACTTTGGCGGAAGGGGTCGAATTGGCCTCGCACGTGGAGGTGCTTCGACGCAAAAGCTGCGCCATGGTTAAAGGCTATCTGATCAGCCGTTCGGTGCTCGCCAACGCAGTGACCTATTTGGTGCAGCAGATGAATGGCAGCTTTGCGCTGCGATCGGCCAGTTAACGCACTGCTTGCAGTATTCCCGACGCTCCGCATCTTGAGTTTAGCAAAATAGCAACTCTGAATGAACGACAGCTTTTAGAGACGCCGCATAACCCTTCGAACGGCTGAACTTGGAGCGCTTTCCTTACCGACCGCTTGTCAGCTTCATGTCACGAGCAGCCGTTCGCGTTGGCTGATCTGAGCGACCGGGTCTGGTCGGGAACTGCCATCGCCTTTTGGCCTGTTGAACGTCCGCTAAGCCAGCATCGCGTCCCGGAAGCAGACATTTAGCAATCGGCCCACAAACCGTCATCGGATGCGCGCGGGAAATCGG
>JBJXEK010000270.1:0-18043 GCA_046155055.1 Novosphingobium sp.
AGGCGGGTGAACCGATGCGGCTGCACAACCGCGATCACGCGGCCCTTCACGCCCTCGCGCGCCGCTGCGAGCACCGCGCGGATTTCGACCGGATGGTGGCCATAATCATCGATGATCTGCGCGCCGCCGACTTCACCAACCTTGGTAAAGCGCCGCTTGACCCCGCAAAAGCCGCCGAAACCAGCGCGGATCTGACCGTCGCTGCAGCGCAGTTCGCGCGCCACGGCTATTGCGGCGAGCGCGTTCTGCACATTGTGGCGGCCCGGCATCGGCAGCACGATATCTTCGATCCGGCGAAACGAACCATCGCGGCGGCGCAGCACGGCGGTGAACCGGTTGCCGCCCGGGATCGGAGTAACCCCCTCGCCGCGCACGTCGGCCTGCGCCGAAAAGCCATACGTCACCACGCGCCGGTCGCGCACTTTGGGGATGATCGCCTGCACTTCGGGGTGATCGATGCACAGGATCGCCGCGCCATAGAACGGCACATTCTCGATGAATTCGACAAAGCTGCTCTTCACACGCTCGAACGAGCCGTAGTGATCGAGGTGCTCGGGATCGATGTTGGTGACGACCGCAAGCGTGCCATCGAGCCGCAGGAACGAGCCGTCGCTCTCGTCCGCCTCGACAATCATCCAGTCGCTGTCGCCCAGCCGGGCGTTCGAGCCGTAGGAATTGATGATGCCGCCGTTGATCACGGTCGGATCGATCCCGCCCGCATCGAGCAGGCAGGCGACCATCGACGTAGTGGTGGTCTTTCCGTGCGTGCCGGCCACGGCAACGGTATTCTTGAGGCGCATCAGTTCGGCCAGCATCTCCGCTCGGCGCACCACCGGGATGCGGCCTTCAAGCGCGGCGACCACTTCGGGATTGTCGCGCTTCACCGCAGTGGAGGTGACGACTACCGAAGCGCCCGCCACGTTTTCCGCGCACTGACCGATCATCACCGCGATGCCGCGTGCCCGCAGGCCATCGACGACATAGCCTTCTGCGATGTCCGAGCCCTGCACGCTGTAGCCCATGTTGTGCATGACTTCGGCAATGCCCGACATGCCGATGCCGCCGATGCCGACAAAATGGATCGTGCCGATATCGATGCCGACGCCCTTCATTCGGCGTGCTCCCGGGTGTGGGTCTTTGCGAGAGCCTGGTTCGTGCTCGCGGTCTGGGCCATGCCTTCGACGCGGATCACATCCATCAGCGGCACGCCGCCGAAGCCTTCGACAAGGTCGGCGAGGTCTTTCACCGCATTGGGCAACCCGCAGTTCCACGCGGCGTGCGCGGCATTGGCGAGCGCAGAGGGATTCAGCGCCATCGTCTGGATCTGCTTGGCGAGCTCCTTCGGCGTGAATCCGCTCTGGCGGATCGCGCGCGCGCCGCCGGCTTTCACCATCTCGCGGGTGTTGACCGCCTGATGGTCATCGGTCGCGATCGGCAGCGGCACGAGGATCGCAGGGCGGCCAACGGCAGTCAGTTCGGCAATGGTCGAGGCTCCGGCGCGGCCGATGAACAAGTGCGTTTCGGCGAGGCGGCCGGCCATGTCCTCGAAGTAAGTGCCGAGCTCGGCGGGGATCTGATGGCCGGCATAGCGCGCGCGGACGGCCTCGATATCCTCCGGGCGGCACTGCTGCGTAACTTGCAGGCGGTGGCGCAGCGCAGGCGGCAGCATGGCGAGGCCATCGGGCACGACTTCGGCGAGGATTGAGGCACCCTGGCTGCCGCCGGTGACGAGCACGCGGAACAGGCTGTCCTCGGTGAACTCCGGAAAAGCCTCGCCGCGCAGCGCGAGGACTTCGGGGCGCACGGGATTACCGACGCGGTGGACTTTGCTCCACAGCTTCGGATCGAGCCGCTCGACTTCCAGATAGGCAGTGCCGATGGCATCGACGCGCTTTGCCAGCAGGCGGTTGACCCGGCCCAGCACGGCGTTCTGCTCGTGGATCACGGTGGGGATGCGCGCCGAACGCGCGGCGAGCAGCGCGGGCAGCGCAGGGTAACCGCCGAACCCGACGACGCAGGCGGGCTCGAAGCTTTCGAACAGGCGCAGCGCCATCGCGCGGCCTTTCCAGATCGCGGAAAGGCCTTTGACAAGCGCGACCGGGTTCCGGCCCAGCCGTCCGGCGGGCAGCACATGCGCGGGAAGGAAGGAGGGCTTGCCCGGGATCTTCGCACCGCGCTCGTCGGTCACCAGCGCCACGTGATGCCCGCGCCGGTCAAGCTCGGTCGCCAGCGCGAAGGCGGGCAGCAGATGGCCACCAGTACCCCCCGCTGCGAGAACGAAATGGCGCGATACGCCTGATGGTTGGCCGGTCATGCGCGCGCGAACTCCCTGAAGTCTGGCGTCTCGCGCGAGAGATAGGGGTTGCGCCGGGTGATGGCGAGCAGGAACCCGACACCGAGCAGAAGCGCGATGGTCGAGGAGCCGCCATAACTGATCAGCGGCAGGGTCATGCCCTTGGAAGGAAACAGCTGCAGATTGACGAGGATGTTGATGAAGGCCTGCCCGGCCAGCTGTGCTGTAAGCCCGGCGGCAGCGAGAATCGTGAACAGGTCTTCCTCGTCCGCCAGACGCAGCATGACGCGCACGACGATGGCGCAATAGAGCACAACGATCACCGCGCAGGCGATCAGCCCGAATTCCTCACCGATTACCGAGAAGATATAGTCGGTATGCGCCTCGGGCAGTGCCATCTTGCGGCTGCCGAGCCATAGCCCGCTGCCGCTCCAGCCGCCATTGACCATCGTGCGCATGGCGAGGTCGACCTGGTCGAATTCGCTGCCGCCGGTCAGAAACGCGTCGATGCGGTGCGTGGCATTGGGATAGAACAGGTAGGCGAGCACGAAAATTACGATGAGGCCGCCAACGCTCCAGCCGATCCGCGCGAGGCTGAGGCCCGAAAGCAGCACGAGCACGAACCACACGCCGCAGAACAGCACGGTCGAACCGAAATCGGGCTGGGCCATCAGCAGCGCGCCGACCAGGCCCATGAGGCCGATCGTGATGCCGATGACCGGAATGTTCGGATCGCGCACGCGCCACGAAAGGATCCACGCCACAGCGATGGCAAACCCGGGTTTGAGGAATTCGGACGGTTGCAGGCTGAAGCCGATGAACAGCCAGCGCCGCGCGCCTTTCACCTCGCTGCCCAGGATTGGCACCAGCACCAGCGCGACAAGCATTGCGCCCGCCAGCAGGATCGCCAGCCGGCGCGTGGTCTCCTTGGGCAGGAGCGAGGCGACGAACATCGCGAACAGGCCCACCGTCAGCCAGCGCAAGTGCAGCCAGAAGAAGTAGAGATCGCCCAGCGTCTTGCCGGGTGTGGAAAGCCGGTGCGCGCTCGCTGGGGACGAAGCGGCAACTGCGACCACACCCACAGCGACGAGTGCAAGGACGAGGCTGAGCAGAACCCGATCAATCTCGCGCCACCAGATGACCAGTTCGCTGCGCCGGGTGCGGCGATAGCGGT
Source organism: Novosphingobium sp. (assembly GCA_046155055.1). GTDB lineage: Bacteria > Pseudomonadota > Alphaproteobacteria > Sphingomonadales > Sphingomonadaceae > Novosphingobium. The sequence continues at coordinate 3,468 of JBJXEK010000270.1, forward strand.
TGGTGCGGGGGGCGACCTTGACGCTACCGCCTTCGGTCTGCGTGGTCATCTGCCGGGTCGGACTGGACGAGGCCATCAGGCGCTCCTTCCGGAAACATCGGGACGGGGCTGCTCGGGACAGGGCTGCTCAGGACAGGGCGCACTTGCATCTTCGATCAGCGCGGCGACGATCTGGCGGAAACTGTCCCCTCGCGCTTCGAAATCACGGAACTGATCGAAGCTGGCGCAGGCCGGCGAAAGCATGATGACATCGCCGGGTACCGCTGCGTCCATCGCCTGGCGCACCGCGTCGCACAGCATCTCGCTGCGCTGGACGGGCATGACGGGTTCGAGCAGCTCGGCAAAGCGAGGCCCCGCCTCGCCGATGGTATAGGCCTGCACCACGTGGCTGAAATAGGGCGCGCAAGCATCGAGGTCGTCGCTCTTGGGGAGCCCGCCGACGATCCAGTGGACGCGCGGCCATGCGCCGAGCGCGGGCGCGGTCGAAGCTGGGTTGGTTGCCTTGCTGTCGTTGATGAACAGCACGCCGTTCGCTTCGGCCACGCGCTCCATGCGGTGCGGCAGGCCGGCGAAGCTGGCGAGCGCGGCGCGCCACACATCTTCGGCAATGCCCAGTTTGCGGGCAATCGCGACCGCGATGGCGGCATTCTGCAAGTTGTGCGGGCCTTGCAGCGAGGGCCACAGCGCCTGCCCCTCGAGCGCGGCGGGATCGACCACTTCCACATTCCCGGCTGGGCGCTGCGCAGAGACATCCGCGGCAATGCGCAAGGTATCGGCATCGCCGCAGCCGAACACCGAGAACTGATCTGCACGCTGCATGGAAAACAGCCGCGCCTTGGAGGCACCGTAGCCTTCGTAGCCATCGTAGCGATCAAGATGATCCGGGCTGAGGTTGATGAAGGCCGCAATGTCAGCCTCCAGGCTATAGGTGAGGTCGATCTGGTAGCTCGAAAGCTCCAGCACATAGACCCCTCCTGCCGGAAGCGGCGGCTGGCCGAGCACGGGTAGTCCGATATTCCCGCCCATGACGGTGGGCAGGCCGGCAGCGGCGCAGATGTGGTGAACCAGCGTGGTCGTGGTCGATTTGCCGTTGGTGCCGGTGATCGCGACAACGGTGTGCTGCGGCAGGCTGGCGCGGGCCTGCGCGAAGAGTTCGATATCGCCGATCACCGGCACGCCGCAGGCCCGGGCATGCGCGGCGATGGGGTGGCGGTTGAGCGGCACCCCGGGCGAAACCACAACCCCATCGAAGCCAGTGAGATCAATCGTCAGCGGATCGGCGATCTTCGCACGGCCTTCGACCTGCGCAGCCGCTTCCTCGCGGCTGTCCCACGCGGTCACGTCGGCCCCGCTTGCCAGCAGCGTTTCGACCGTAGCCAGCCCCGATCGGGCAAGGCCAAGGACCGCATAGCGTTTTCCGGCAAAGGCGGAGGAGACGATCAAGGGTCCGGGCATGCGCGGCCTATCGCACCTTCAAGGTGGCAAGGCCGACCAGCGCCAGCACAATCGAGACGATCCAGAAGCGGATTACCACGGTCGATTCCTTCCAGCCGAGCTGCTCGAAATGGTGGTGGATCGGCGCCATGCGGAACACCCGCTTGCCGGTGCGCTTATAGACAAACACCTGCACGATGACCGAGACCGCCTCCATCACGAACAGACCGCCGACAATGGCGAGTACGATCTCGTGGTGGATCGACACTGCGATCACCCCCAGCGTGCCGCCGAGCGCGAGGCTGCCGGTATCGCCCATGAACACGGCGGCGGGCGGCGCATTGAACCACAAGAATGCCAGCCCCGCGCCCATCACCGCGCCGCAGAAGATCGCCAGCTCGCCCGCGCGGGGGACATGCTGAATGCCGAGATAATGCGCGTAGTCCACGCGGCCGGCGAGATAGGCGATGATCGCGAAGGTGCCGGCCGCAATGATCACCGGCATCGTGGCGAGACCGTCGAGCCCGTCGGTGAGGTTGACCGCATTGCCCGCACCCACGATCACGAAGGCGGCGAACAGATAATAGGCCGGGCCCATCGGGATATAGAGGTTGCTGAACACCGGGAGATAGAGGTTGGTGTCGGTGACAACGAGCGCCAGCGCAGCCCCCGCAATCACGAATTCACCCACCAGCCGCAGCCGCGCCGAGACGCCCGTGTGCGCGTACTTGGTGACCTTGGCGTAGTCATCCATGAAGCCGATCAGCCCGAAGCCCAGCGTCACCACCAGACAGGCCCATACGAACTTGCTGGTGAGATCCATCCACAGCAGCAGCGAGATCGCCAACGAAATGACGATCATCAGCCCGCCCATCGTGGGCGTGCCGCGCTTGGCAAGGTGCGATTGCGGCCCATCAGCGCGGATCGGCTGGCCCTTGCCCTGGCGCACGCGCAGCATGTTGATAAAGCGCGGCCCGATGATGAGGCCGATGGTCAGCGCCGTCAGCAGCGCGGCGCCGGAACGGAATGACTGGTAGCGGATAAGGTTGGCAAAACCTTCGAAATGCAGCCAGTGCGCCAGCAGATAGAGCATTCAGAGTTCCCTGGCCGCGACGGCCTTAGCAGTCCGGGGCTGCGCAGTCAGGGCCTGCACCAAGGTGCCCAGCCCGACCGAATTCGACCCTTTCACCAGAATGGCGTCGCCCCCCTGCGGACTGTCCGCGGCAAGGCATTCCGCCGCACCGGCAGCGTTTTCGACATGGTCGAGTTCGATTCGCCCTGCAAGGACGGCGTTTCCGCTTTTCCCCAGTGAGCTTGCCAGTGAGCTTGTCAGCGCGCTCGCAAGGGCTGCCATTTCGGGGCCGACGAGGATGATCCGGTCTACGCCTGCGGCCAGCAGCGGCTCGGCCAGCGCGGCGTGATAGGCGTCGGACGCGTCGCCCAGTTCCTTCATCGCGCCAAGCACCGCGATGTGGCGGCGGGCCGGAACCTCGCCCAGCGCGGCGATCGTCACGCGCATCGAAGCAGGGTTCGCGTTATAGCTCTCATCGATCAGCAGCGCTTTGCCCGAACCATCGCCGTCCGTTGCGGCGATGGTATGGCGCGCGCCGCGCCCGGCAAGATCTTCCATCTCGGACAGCGCAAGGCCCGCCGCGCCAAGGTCGCCGCCCACCGCCGCGACCGCCGCCATGACGGCGAGCGAATTGTCCACCCAGTGCGCGCCGGGCATGGCAATCGTGTAGCACAGCTTGCGCACGCCAAGATCGCCCGAGAACGCGGCCGTGACAAGCGTGCCGCCTGCAAACGAGGGCACGGCATCGAGCAGCCGCGCATCGGCATGCGCGCTGCGCCCGAAGCTGACGACCGCGCCGGCATGGCGCAGCGCGGCTTCGCGCAGGCGCTCGTAATGCGTGCTATCGGCAGGAATGATCGCGGTGCCGCCCACCTCGAGCCCCTCGAAAATCTCGGCCTTGGCGTCCGCAATGGCTTCCTCGCCCGAAAAGTGACCGATATGCGCGGGTGCGATCATGGTGATCACGGCGACATGCGGGCGCACGATGCGCGTGAGCGCGGCGAGTTCGCCTGCGTGGTTCATGCCCATTTCCAGCACACCGAAGCGCGTGCGCGGCGGCATGCGCGCAAGGCTCAGCGGCACGCCGACATGGTTGTTGTAGCTCTTGACCGAGCGGTGCGCCCGGCCCCGGCTGCCCCGGTCGAGCGCGGCAAAAAGCGCTTCCTTCACGCCGGTCTTGCCCGCCGACCCGGTGACCCCGATGATCGCGGCATCCACGCGGTCGCGCGCGGCGCGGCCCAGATCATCGAGCGCCCGGGCGGTATCGGCGACAAGCACATGCGGCCATTGCACAGGATGTTCGACGAGCGCTGCCGCCGCGCCCTGGGCAAAAGCGCCCTCGAGAAAGCGGTGCCCGTCGCTTTCCGCGCCCTTCAGCGCGATGAACAGATCGCCCGGTAAAACCTCGCGGCTGTCGGTCGCGCAGCCCGCCACGGCAAAGTCGCCCGAAGCCGTGCCGCCGGTCGCAGCGGCGATCTCGGCGGCGGTCCACAGCGCAATGCCGAGATCGTCGCTGGTCTCCTTCGGCCATTGCAGCAGGGCCGGATGAGCATTCATATGGTACACTCCCGCGCCACTTGCACATCGTCGAACGGCAGGACGCGCATGGCATCGCCGCGCCCCACGATCTGCCCTTGCTCGTGCCCCTTGCCCGCGACAAGGACGATATCCCCGGCTCCGGCGAGCGCAATGGCCGCCGTGATCGCCTCCCGGCGATCGGCAATTTCGCGCGCCCGCGCGTCGCAGCCGGAAAACACCGCCGCGCGGATCAGCGCGGGATCCTCACCGCGCGGATTGTCGTCGGTCACGATCACGAGTTCGGAACCCGCGCAGGCGGCCTTGCCCATCGCCGGGCGCTTGCCCTCGTCGCGGTCCCCGCCTGCGCCGATCACGGTGATCAGGCGCCCGCCTCTTTCGGCGCTGACATGCGGACGCAGCGCGGAGACGGCGGCGGTAATCGCGTCGGGCGTGTGCGCATAGTCGACATAGACCGGCGCACCCGCCCGGTTCAGCGCCGCCCGCTCGAGCCGCCCGCGCACCGGCTGGATGCGGCTGAGCGCGGCAAAGGTGGCCGCCGGGTCGCCGCCGGTCGCTATGACCAGACCGGCCGAGACCAGTGCGTTAGCGGCCTGATAGGCGCCGATCAGCGGCAGATCGAACTTGCGGCGCGTGCCCTCGAAGGCGATCTCCAGCGTCTGACCGAGCTGGGTGGGTGTACGCGCCAGCAGTTGGATGGTCTCGCCCGCTTCGCCCACCGTGATGAGACGCAAACCGCGCGCCTTGGCCGCCGCAGTGGCCTGCGCCGACCAGGCATCGTCGGCCCAGATGACTGCCGCACCGTCCTGCGCCACCACATCGGCGAAGATGCGCATCTTGGCGGCGAAATAGGCCTCCATCGTGCCGTGGTAATCGAGGTGATCGCGGCTGAGATTGGTGAAGGCCCCGGCTGCGACCCGAGGGCCTTCGTTGCGGAACTGGTCAAGCCCGTGGCTCGAAGCCTCGTAGGCGATATGGCTCACGCCTTCGCGGGCGAGGCCGGTCAGGTTGGCGAGGAACGTGACAATATCGGGCGTGGTGAGCCCGGTGGAGATGCTTTCGTCCGCCGTGGTAACGCCGAGCGTGCCAATGGAAGCCGCGCTGAAGCCCGCCATGCGCCAGAGCTGGCGCGTCATCTCCACGGTCGAGGTCTTGCCGTTGGTGCCCGTCACCGCGACCAGCGTTTCGGGCACCGGCACGAAAAACGGCGCGGCCAGGTGCGCAAAGGCCCGGCGCGGCGCGGGATCGGCGATATGGACCGCGCCTTCGACCACGGCATCGGGCCGCGCAACGACGGCGACTGCGCCAGCTGCCACGGCGGCGGCAATGAAATCCTCGCCATTGAAGCGCGCGCCGGGGAACGCACCGAACACAGTGCCGGGCGCGACCTTGCGATGATCGATGGCAAAGCCGGTGACATTGGCCTCTGCCAGCGCGCCGCTGTCTGCCGGAAAGGAAATGCCAGCGGCTGCGGCCAGCTTGCCCAGATTCATTCGCCGTCTCCGCTGCCAACCAGCGGGCTAAGGTCGGAAATATCGACATCGTGGTGGGCATCGGGCACCACGCCGAGCATCGGACCGATGCGCGGGATCAGCCGGCCTACGATCGGCGCGGCGTTCCACGCGGCGGTGCGCTGGCCGCTGGTCTGCGTGGTTGCTTGCGGTTCATCGAGCATCACAATCACCACATAGCGCGGCTTGTCCATCGGGAAGGCGGCGGCAAATGTCGCGATCAGCGAGGTCTTGCGGTAACCGCCGCTGCCGGGCTTCTCCGCCGAGCCGGTCTTGCCTCCCACGCGGAAACCCGAAGCATCGGCCTTGCGCCCGGTGCCATCGACCACGATCATCCGCAGCAGCTGGCGCATGCGCGCGCTGGTTGAGGCCTGGAACACGCGGCGTCCCGGGGCGAGGTGGGCCGGATCAACCTTGTAGAGCGTTGCAGGTCGCCAGATCCCGCCATTGACCAGCGCCGCATAGGCAGACGCGAGGTGCAACGGTGTGACCGCGATGCCGTGGCCATAGCTCACGGTCATGGTGGTGAGCCGCGCCCAATCGCCCTTGCCGCCCTCGCCGCCGCCACGGGGCCAGAGCGGGAAGCCGCGCGCGGGCAGTTCGATGGTCGGCCGCTCGTTCATGCCGAGCGCCATCATCGTGTTGCGCAGCGCAGGGCCGCCGAGGTTGTCGGCCACATGTGCGGTCACGACGTTGGATGAGTGGATCAGCGCCTCGGGCACATTGAGCGAGGAACCAAAATTGTGGCTGTCGTGGATGGTAAAACTGCCCATCTTGAACGGCACTGATGGATAGCGCTCTGCCAGATCGGTGATGACACCGGCATCGATGGCCGAGGCGACGGTGATCGGCTTGAAGGTGGAGCCAAGCTCGTAGACCTGGTTCGAGACGCGGTTGAACACGAGATCGTTATAGGCAAGGTCCGAGCGGTTGGGATTGAACGAGGGCAGCGAGGCTAGCGCGATCACTTCGCCGCTGTCGGCATCGAGGATCACCCCGGCCGCGCCGCGCGCGCTGGTTTCCAGCATGCCCCGCCCCAGTTCGTCCTCCAGCGCCCCTTGCGCGCGCGAATCGAGCGCCAAAGCGGTGGGCGTGCCGCGGTACACCGGATCGAGCAGCCGCCGCTCGAGCACCTGCTCCATGCCGACATGACCCTTGCCCGCCTCGTCGACATAGCCGAGCACATGCGCGGCGAGCGAGCCTTGCGGATAGAAGCGCTGCTCCTCGCGCGGGAATTCAAGTGCCGGCTCGCCCAGCGCAAAAACCTTGTTGGCTTCTTCGGGCAGCACGCGGCGGCGCAAATAGCAGGATTTGCCGGCGGCCAGCCGCGCCGCGAGATCGGCATAATCGGCATCGGGGAAAATGCCGACAAGCGCGCGCGCCACTTCCTCGGGCGTCTTGACCAGCGGCGTCCCGCCCTCGCCCAGCGCCTTGGGATTGAACCACAAGGAATAGGACGCGAAGGCGCGCGCGAGCGCCACCCCGTTGCGATCGGTTATTTCCCCGCGCGAGGGCAACAGCGCCTCGGCCATCGAGGTGCGCTCGGGCGTCTGCTCGAACAGGCCAAGCTGGCCGATGCGCACGCAAGCCGTAAGCGTGATGAACACGAACACCAGCATGACAAACAGCGCGCGGCGGCGCGCGGTCACCAGAGCAATCTGGCGCACGTTGGCAAGCTGGACACGGCCCGTGGCGATGGCGGCGGAGGCGGTGAGGGTATTCACGGGGCGGTCTTGCTCGCCTTGCCAGACCCATTGCCGGGCTTGCTCCCGGGCTTGGTCGTCTTCGCGGTGCCCAGTGCGGCAGCCTTCGCGCTCTTAGACGCTGCGGCGAGCTTGCTGCCTTTGCCCGGACGATCGGTATCCGCATCATCGTGGCCGCGCGGTCTAGCGGTCTTGGCGAGACCCGCCGTGGCGAGACCGGGTTCGTCCTTGGCGGCAGTGGAGGCCGCACCGGGCTTGCCCGGCGCCTTCCTCACCGGCCCGAGCGTCGCCAACCGTGCGCCGAGCCCGGCGGCGGCGGCGGCCTGATCGGCGGCGCTGGGGCTTTCGTCGGTCTCGGGCGCGGCGGCGGGATGATCGCGGGCGGCGGAGAGATCAGGATCGCCCGCGAGGCGCGAGACGATCGAGGGGAACACCGCTTCGGCAGCCACTGCATCATCGGCGCTCGCCACGCGGATCGGGGTGGGCGCATCGGGCTGATCCGGCTTGGCAAAAGACGCCAGCTGGCGCTCGCTCGAAAGATACTGGCTTGCCGTCGGGGCGACATAGCCGAACTCGACATCGTTCCAGAGCTTCAATTGCTGCTGGTTGGCGCGGGTTTCCACCTCGGTCTCGAGATAGAGCTTCTCCTTGCGCAACGCGACGATCTGCTGCTCAGTACGGTGCACCTGGCTGCGCAGCGCATTGACCCGGAACGCCAGCACCATGACCAGCGCGCCGCAGACGAGCAGCAAGGCGATCCAGCCGATCGAACGGAAACGGTGCGCGCTGACCATCATGCGGCAGTTTTCTTGGGGCTTTGGGTCTCGAACCCGGTGCGCGCAGGCGCGCAAGTGCGGACCGCCCAGCGCAAGGTGGCCGAGCGCGAACGAGGATTGCGCGCCTCTTCCTCAGGCCCCGGGCGAATCGCGCCTGAAGGCTTTTCGAAAGCAGGCTTACCGACCGGGCCGCTCAAGGGCAGGTGACGCGACCCGGCCGGCATTGCTCCAGCGCCTTCGCGCAGGAACTGTTTGACGATGCGATCTTCAAGGCTGTGGAAGCTCACCACAGCGAGCCGTCCTCCGGGAGCCAGCAGGCGCTCGGCTGCGGCAAGGCCTGCGTGCAGCTCGTCCAGTTCGCCATTGATATGGATCCGCACCGCCTGAAAGCTGCGGGTGGCCGGATCGCGCGGTGCGCCGGGGCGGTAGCCGAGCGCCTTGCGGACCACGTGTGCGAACTGGCCAGTGGTGGTGAGCGGCCGGGCGGCAACAACCGCACGGGCGATGCGGCGCGACTGGCGCTCCTCGCCATAGCGATAGAGCACGTCGGCAATTGCTTCTTCGCTCGCCTCGTTGAGGAAATCGGCGGCGCTTTCCCCCTCCTGCGACATGCGCATATCGAGCGGACCGTCGCTGGAGAAGGCGAAGCCGCGCGCGGCCTGATCGAGTTGCATCGAACTGACCCCGATGTCGAAGACCACACCTTGCACCGCTGCGATGCCGTCTCCGGCCAGCGCCGCGACGATCTCGGAAAACCGGCGCGGATGGAGCACTAGGCGCGGGGGCACCTCGGAAACTTCGGCCCAGCCTTGCCCGGCCGCAATCGCATCGGGGTCGCGGTCGAAGGCATGGACGGTCGCACCGGCATCCAGCAAACGGCGGGTGTAGCCGCCCGCCCCGAACGTGGCGTCTACGACCAGCGAGCCGGGCGCAGGGCCAAAAGCCGGGACTAGCGCGGCGACGACCTCATCGAGGAGGACGGGGACATGCGGCGCGCTCATTTGCGTGCGCCCTTCCCGGCATGTTCGGCCATCTTGGCGCGGCATGAGGATTTGGCCGAATCCCATTCCGGCCCCATTGTGAACAGCACGTCGGGTGCCCAGATCGTGAACTTTCTGATGCCGCCGTGGAAATAGAGCTGGTCCGCGATGCCCGCCTGCTCACCAAGGTACTCGGGCAGCACGAAGCGGCCGGATTCGTCAAAGCTCACGACATCGTAGCCGCAAAGCTGCGCTTCGCGCACGTCGCGGTTGAAGGGTTCGCCGCGCTTGATCGCGATCTCTTCCTCGTGCGCAATCTGCTCGTCGAAGCCAGCCGCATAGGATTCGCCGAAGCCGACCAGGCACGGCAGATTGTGATGTTTATCGAGGCACAGCGCGCGCTTGCCTTCCGAAGCATCGCGCACGGTCTGGCGGAAGCCCGCAGGGAGGACAAAACGGTTCTTCTCGCCGCGCGGCGAAAAGCCCTGCCCCCGATACTGCGACTGCGCCCCAGCCACGCGCTGCACCCCCGCATCGGCACAAAAGCTCCCGGCCCGACCCGCGCGCCAGCGCTGGCCGGAACATCCCCCGCGGATGCGCCATGAAGTTCGTCTCGATGAACAGGAGCCTTAACCCGGGATACCGCGGGCGAAAAGGGGAAAATGCGGGATTTTGCGTCCAGATGTTGATTCTAGTGGATGAATCATTGTTGAAAGGCAATCGAGGTCATTCTGATACTGCAAATACGGGTCTGAGCCGGGCACGGAAATTCGCCAAAAACTGGCACAAACTGCGTCGCGGTCCACACCATTCCCGCCTTAGCCCCACCATGTCCCGTGTTTTCCCCGAGAATCACCGCGCCGGATTCAGCGTGCGAAGGCGCGCCGCATCAGGGCCTGCAAGGCATCCATCCGCGCGGCGGGTGCGTCGGTCGGCTCAAGCCCCGCGCAATCCGCCACAATCAACGCGCGTCCGTTGCCGATCCGGCACTCCGCCATGAGCCCGCCTGCTTCGATGCGGCATGGCGGCGCAGCACCGGGAAGCGCCGCAAGCTCTCCGGCAAGGCGCACCGGCAGGCCCGTTCCCGTGATTTCCCGCAAGTCACCCGATTGGCCCGGATCGAATCGCAGCGCGAGGCCCCAATGCGTCAGAATCGGGCTCAGCAGCACGGTGTCCAGCGGTCGCCGCCTGTCGCCCAGTCCGAAGCGGCTCTCCCAGGTCAACATCGGATCGGCGAAGAGCAGCAGGTGCCCGCCGCCGCGAACCCAGCGATCGAGCGCAACATTCTCCTGCGGCACAAGCGGACGGGGCTGCGCCATCAGCAAATCCGTAAGGCCTTCAGGCTTCAGCAGGGTATCGAGCAGCACCACCCGGTGCCCCGCTTCGAGCACGCCGCGCGCCCAGTGCGGCTTGAGGGAGCCGGAAACCTGTTGGGCGATATTCGGCGCTTCGCTCCACCATAGCGGCAAACTGGTGAAGAGGCCAAGCGTGGGAACCTGGGATGGCACGGGCGACGGTGCCCGCAAGCCCGGCTGCAAGCCCGCCAGTGCGAGCAGGGCAAGCAATCCCGCACCCGCTGCCAGCCAGACCCGTTTCGGCGCGGCGCTCAGTTGCCCGCAGGTCGCGGTGCGGGGCGTGCGGGCTTATTGCCGCTGCCGACCGGCAATTCGGGCGCAACGCCCATGTCTACCAGCGGATCGTTCGCCGGCTCGGCGCTGGGGCTCGCCATAGCGGCGGCGCTGCCCGCCGTCGTCACATCGACTTGCTTGGCCCGGTCCATGATGACATTGGCAAGGCTGACCAGCAGTAGCATGCCGGCAAGGCCGAAGAGCCCGACTTGCAAGCGATGCACGGCCTGTGCGCGCAGTTCGCGCGGGCCCACCGCCACTGGTTGCAATGCGGCCGCAAACGCAGCCGCGCGCGCTGTCTCGCTGGCGGTCCCTGCGGCCGACATCGGTTCGGCAGCAGGTGCGCGATCAGGAAAGAAGCCGAATAACGCCATCGCTCACGATCTTACTCGCTAACGCACGCCAAGGGAAGCTCATGCAAGCCAGGGGAATACTGGCAACCCTTTCGCGCGCAGCCAATCCGCATTGTAGAGCGAGGACAAGTAGCGGAACCCTGTGTCGCACAGGATCGTGGCCACGCGCGATCCGGGACCGAGATGCCTGCCCAGCGCGACTGCGCCCGCCACATTGATGCCGCTCGACAGGCCGAGGCACAGGCCTTCTTCCGCCAACAACCGCGTGACCCATTCCAGCCCTTCCTCGTCGGAAATGCGGAACTGCGTATCGATCGGCGCGCCCTCGAGGTTGGCCGTGATGCGCCCCTGCCCGATTCCTTCGGCAACTGAGGAGCCTTCCGCCTTGAGCTCGCCATTGGCGTAGTAATTATAAAGCGCCGCGCCGTGCGGATCAGCGAGCGCAATAGTCACGTTCTCATCGAACGCCTTGAGCCCGAAGCCCACCCCTGCGATCGTGCCGCCGGTGCCGGCCGCGCAGGTGAAGCCGTCGATCCGGCCATCCATCTGCGCCCAGATCTCCGGCGCGGTGCTTTCAATGTGCGCGCGCCGGTTGGCGATATTGTCGAACTGGTTGGCCCAGATCGCGCCCTCGGTCTCCTCGGCAATGCGGCGCGAGGTGTGCACGAAATGCCCCGGATTGGAAAACGGCGCGGCGGGGACGAGCACCAGCTCGGCCCGCAAGGCCCGGAGCGTGTCCATCTTCTCGCGCGACTGCGTCTCGGGCATTACGATCACGGTCTTGTAGCCCAGCGCATTGGCAACGAGCGCAAGGCCGATGCCGGTGTTGCCCGCGGTGCCCTCCACAATCGTACCGCCGGGCTTCAACATGCCCCGCGCCTCTGCATCGCGCACGATCCACAGCGCGGCGCGGTCCTTCACCGAAGCGCCGGGGTTGGCGAACTCGCACTTGCCATAGATCTCGCAGCCCGCGGCCTCGCTCGGTCCCTTGAGCAGAACCAGCGGCGTGTTGCCGATGAGCGAGAGGGTATCGGCGACGAGTGCGGGCGGTGGCGCGGTATGGGTCATGGCCGTGGAGGTAATGCTCCGCCGCGCCCGCCGCAATGCAATTGCGCTTTCAGCGTCGCAATCAAGGCTGTTATGGGCGGGGCTGTTGCGGCCTTTCAGTCGTTCCCCGATCCTCCCAGAACCTTGGTCCGCAATGGTGCCGCGCTCACCCGCCGCAATTCCGGTCCATCCGCGCTTTCAGCAGCTTGATGTTGCCAGCGCTGTCGAGCGCGGTGAGAAGTCCGCGCCCGGCGAGATCATCATACCGCCGCAAGGTCTCGCGGTCTGCGGCGCAAGCCTCGGCCTTCCGACCCGCCGCGTCCAGTGTCTCGCCCACCAAGGTATGATCGAACACCACGTCACGCGAATGCAGCGGGCCGGGCTCGGCCAGGAGCAGCGCCTCGTCGTCCGCGCGCACCTCGGCCATCAGCGCCAGCGCCTTGTCGGTCTCGCCCGCCAGCCCAAGCGCCTGCGCCTGCGCGTTGCGCGCCGTGCGCAGACGGCGGCGGCCCTCGCGGTCTGCGGGGTCGAGCCGGACCGCCTCGCGCGCCGCCGCCTCGGCCCCGGCGAGCACCTCCAGCGCCTCGCGCGGGCGCTTCAGTTCGGTCAGCGTCGTGCCCAAATTCCACGCTGCAACGCTTTCCGCGCCGGGCAGATAAGGATGCGCCGGATAGGCCCGCCGCAGCGCGCGTATCTCGTCCAGCGCCGCGCGGTAGAGCGGCTCCGCCTCACCGGGCCTGTCCTGAAAGTACAGCGCTTCAGCCTTGCTCGCCATCAGCCGGTTGCGGTCAAGGCTGTCGTCCCAGCGCGTGCCGGGCGGGATCAGCGCCAGCGCGGCATCGGCGAGCGTGGCCTCCTCGCCAAAGCGGCCCTGCCAGCCGCGCAAATCGGCGAGCACCGCCGCGCGGCGGCGCGCCAGCATGCGGTCGCCGGGAAACGCTGCCATCAACGCGTCGGCCTGCTTTGCCAGCGCCTCCGCCGTTTTCATATCCGACTGCATGAACGCTGCCAGCCGCACTCGCTCGAGCAGAACACGCGCGCGCAGCCGCCGCGCTTCGGCCGAATTCAGGGGCGCGAGCAGCGCATCGGCGCGTTTCAGGTCCGCGTCCGCCCGGTTAGGCCGGCCCAGATGGGGCCGCCCCGCCCCGGCCAGATGCTGCGCCAGCAGCAGCAGTCCGTCCGCCGTCTCGATTCGCACGGCATCGGAAGTTTCCGCGCTTGCTGCCAGCCGATCAAGATAGACTTGCGCTGCCGCCGCCGTCTCCGCGCGCAAGGGCAAGGTTCCCGGCACGCTCTCGAGGCGCGGCAGCAAGGTTCGGATCATATAGTTCGCCGCGCCCCGCGCATCGGCAAAGCGCGCTTCGGCCTCATGCCGCGCGGCTTCGGCGCGCCAGTACGACAGCGTCGTAATCACGCTCGTTGCCGCCAGCAGCACGAATGCCGCGCCTGCCAGCGCGAGCCCGCGCCGATGCCGCCACGCAAACCGCCCGGCGACATAGCCTATGGGCCTGTCCCCCCGCGCCAGCACCGGCAGGCTGGCGCGGTGGCGGCGCAGGTCCGAGAGCAGCGCGGCGACATCGGGGTAACGGTCCGCCGGATCGATCGCGAGCGCCGAGGCCGCAATGGCGTGCAGATCGCCATCTCCGCTCCCGGAAAGCCACCCCGCCGGCAGCACCGAGCCCGGGGCCATCGGTCCCGCCCCATCTGGCAGTCGCCCGGTCAGCATCTGCACCAGCAGCATGCCAAGGCTGAACACGTCGCTCGCCACTGTCGGTGCAGCCCCGCCGGTCCGCTCTGGCGCCGCATAGCCGCGCGTCAGCGGCGAAGGCGCAGAACCGGACTCCTGCGCGATATCCCCGATCAGCCGCGCGATCCCGAAATCGAGCAGATGCACCGAACCATCGGCGCGCATCAGGATATTGCTGGGTTTCAAGTCGGCATGGATCACCAGATTGCGGTGCGCGTGCGCGACCGCCTCGCCGATCTGCTCGAACGCATCGAGCCGCGCGGTACGATCTGCGCCTGCCTGCTCCAGCGCCTCGGTCACCGGCAGCCCGTCGATATAGTCCATCGCCAGCCACGGGCGGTCCTCGTGCTCGCCGCCATCGAGAATGCGCACGATCCCTGGATGCCGCAGCCGCGCCAGAATGCGCCGCTCCTCGGCAAAGCGCGCGAGGCCGCCCTCGCTCGCGATATCGGCGCGGATCAGCTTGATCGCCACGTCCTGTGCAAACCGCCCGTCGTCGCGCTCGGCTCGCAGCACTTGCCCCATGCCGCCGCGCGCGATCTCGCCGGTCACACGGTAGGGCCCGATCCGCTCGGCAATCACGTCGGTCAGGCCAAAGGCGCGGGTAAAGCTTGTCGTCTGGAGGAATGGAGCATCTCCGCCATCGAGCGCCAGCAGCTGCTCGACGCGCGCGCGCAAGTCCGCATCCCCGCCGCATTCGGCCGCCACGAACGCGGCGCGCGCTTGCCGGTCGGCCAGCCCGAGCGCCGCCTCGACGATTTCCAGCGCACGGGCGTCACGCGTGCTCAT
>JBJXEK010000271.1:0-11754 GCA_046155055.1 Novosphingobium sp.
ATCAGCGTCTCGCGGTAGGTTTCGCCGTGGCGGGCGCGGAGGACCGGGTGGGTTGCGCCGAGGATGCGGTACACAGCATCGGGGTGCCGTTCCAGAATCGCCGGCAGCGCAGCGATCGCTTGCTCGATCCCCTTGTCCGGTCCCAGCAGCCCGAAGGTGGTCAGCACCTTGCGTCCGGTAAGACCCAGGCGCGCCTTGGCACCGCTTGGCGAGGCGAACGGACGATCCGGCGCGCCATGCTCGATGATTTCGACGCAGTCAGGGCGGGCGCGGTAGACGCGGAGCATCAACTCCCGGCCACGGTTCGACATGACCATAGCGCGGGTGCAGCGGCCGACGAGGTGGTCGATCACCGCGCGTTGCCCGGGCGAAGGCTGCGACAGCACTGTATGGAAAGTAGCAACCAGCGGCGCGGCGACCCGGTCGATCAGGTCGAGCAGAAAGTCTCCGTCGGGACCGCCAAATATGCCGAACTCGTGCTGCAGCCACACCACATCGGCCAGACTGTCATTGATTGTTCGCGCCGCGCGCCTGTAATCGGCCCGGTGCTCGGCACGGATCACCGTGATATCGTCCTCATAGACGAGACCAGACCCTTCTGCGTCCAAAGCGTAGACGTCGATGACGATCTCGGGAAAAAACTGCGCGAGCTTGTCGCGGATATCAGCCGTAAATGTTGCGATGCCGCAACTGCGCGGCGCGAACGTGCCGATGAGAGCGACACGCACCGGGGCCCTCTTCCTGCCGTTCTCCTCGAACAGCTTCACGACTATGCCGTCTCCTGTTCCGTGTTGGTCAGT
Source organism: Novosphingobium sp. (assembly GCA_046155055.1). GTDB lineage: Bacteria > Pseudomonadota > Alphaproteobacteria > Sphingomonadales > Sphingomonadaceae > Novosphingobium. Next base: position 801 of record JBJXEK010000271.1, read on the forward strand.
CGCGGCGCCCGGGTTTCCGATCATAGAGCTTCAAGCCTTCTCCAGAGTTACTGGAGAGAAAATGGCTACAGCTGAGCGATGTTCCGTTGAAGCATCAGGCGGCGGGGCGAACCGTGCCCGTGGCGCGGGAAACGGGGATGAGACACGGCGGGCTACTAGAGCAAATTCCGAACCGATTGCATCGGCTCGGTTGCTCTAGATTCTTGTTTTACCGCGTTTTCACCAGTCAGCAGGTGATTCCACCTGCTTCGAAAACGCTCTAGCCTTGCGAAAAACCCCGGGGTTTAGCGATCCCGGGGATTTTCCATGGGGTTCACGGCGTGATCACGCTTGAGGCCGGTACGTGGGCAAGAGCGTAGAGCCCGCTCGGCCGCCAATCGAGCGTCAGCGAACCGCCAAGATAGCGTTCGATGCTGATCCCGGTCATGCGCAGCCCGAAACCCGCAGCGGGAATCCCGTCAAGGACCGGCCCGCCGGTTTCGGTCCATTCGATCGCAATCGTCTCACCAACGGCGACGTGAATGCGCAGCAGACCCTCGGGCACGCTCAGCGCACCGAAACGGACTGAATTGAGCGCCATTTCATGCAGGAATAGCGCCAGCGGCGTCACCGCGCGCTCTTCAACCGCCGTGTCGCTGCCGCTGATGTCGATCTGTGCGGCGCCCCCCTGCACGTAGGGCTGCGTCAGGAACCGGATCAGCTCGTGCAGCGTGGTCTGATGATTGATCACCGCTCCGCCGGCAATGCGCGGGCGGACCAGATCCTGCGCGCGGCCCAGCGCGACGATGCGCGCCTGCAGTGATTGGCTGAGCGGTTTGTGCTCCGGGTGATCGCGCAGCGCGGTGCCAACCAGGATCTGCACGACCGAAATCACGTTCTTGACCCGGTGGCTCAGTTCGCGCGAGACGATCTCGAGCAGATCGCCGTCGCGCACGCGCTCGTCGATGTCGGTGCAGGTACCGATCCAGCGCACGATCGCGCCGCCATCGTCCTTCACCGGCAAGCCACGGGTCAGCATCCAGCGATAGGTGCCATCGGCATTGCGCAGAAGAAGTTCTGTGCTGTAAGCCTCGCCCGTTCCCAACGCTGCTGCCCAATCAGCACGCACCGCCGCCACACAATCGGGATGGACGAAATCGAGCCACCCCGTGCCATAGCTCGCCGCGGCGGGCGCGCCGGTGAAGGCGACCCAATGGACGTTGAAGTAGTCTGACAGGCCGCTGGCCGGCGCGGACCAGATCAGCTGAGGGAGCGCATCGGCCAGAGTCTCGAACCGCAGGGGGAGCGCGTCGGTTCCCTGCGCCCTTGTCGGCGAAGTGTCGGTCTCCAAACCGGGCAATGTATCAGGAATGGAATTTGCCATGCGGACTGAAGCGTTTCTCGCAGCCGTGATCGGCTCGCTTCGAGCCTGTGCGATTTCCGCGTTATGCGCAACCGCTGCCGCGCGTGCGCGCCGCACACGCTGAAAAGGGGCCAGCCGAAGCCAGCCCCTCTCCAAGTTTTCGCAATCAGTTACCCGAACCGGGGCCGTACGTGATCTCGACCCTGCGGTTCTGCAATTCGCGCACACCGTCGGCAGTCGGGACGCGCGGGTTGGCCTCGCCGAATGCCTGCGAGGTGATTCCGGAAGCGGCAATGCCGTGACCGGTCAGGTACGCCTGAACCGCTTCGTCGCGGCGGGCGGCGAGACCCATGTTGTACTTTGCCGAGCCCGAGCTGTCGGTGTAGCCGGCAAGCTGGATTGGCACGGACGCGCAATCGCCATAGGCCTGCACCGCACTGTTGAGGACGCTGGCCGCTTCTGCAGAAACCTCGGACGAGTCCCAATCAAAGAACACGATGTAGGGTCCGCGGTTGCAGACAGGAGCCGGGGGCGGCGGGGGCGGCGGGGGCGGCGGAGGCGGCGGAGGCGGCGGGGGCGCTGCAGCAGGCTCAGGCTCGGCCATAGGCGGAGCCGAGCGGCCGATGTTGAAAGTCAGCGTCGCCAGCAGCGAATGTGATCGCAGGTTTGCGCGTTCGGCGATCCCGGTGCGCGAAATGAAGTCGCTCGTATCGGGACGGAAGTAGCGGTAGCGCACACCCAGGTCGACATTGCGGCCGATGGGCACCGTCAGGCCGGCGAGAGCCTGCCAGGCAAAACCGCTGGAACGATCACTGATGTCGTTGGCATAGGCTGTATTTTCGGTCAGCAGGATGCGGGAATAACCGGCACCGCCGCCGACATAGGCCTTGATACCGCCCCAATGGCCGACGCCGATCAGCGCGTTGCCCATCGCGGCCCAAGTGCTCGTGCGTCCGCTGAGTCCAGCGTCGCTGGTCGTGGTAACCACGCCGCCGGGAAGGAAACGAGCCTGTTCCTTCAGTTTCGAACGCGCGTAGAAGCCTTCCGCTTCGAGCCGGAAATGGCCAAAATCGTAGCCGATGACACCGCCAGCTTCCCAGCCGGTCTTGAACCGGTCGGTGGCGACATCGGCACCGCCAGCGCGAACAACGGCACGCTCCTGCTTAACTGCACCACCTTCGATGCCAATATACGGACCCGTATCATCAGCAAAAGCTACACTTGGCAGCGCAGTGCAAAGAAGAACGGATAGCAGAGCTAGTCTTTTCATCGGGTTTCCTCGTTTTGATCCGCCGCTATGACCAATCCGCGATCACTGCTTCGGCGTTCAAACGACAAACAGGCGACCTCTCGATTTGTTTCCTTGGCAGCAGTTTTCAGATGGAGCTTTCCATGATTAAGCGGCGCCCTGTTGCATTGTTGCCACAGTTTGGGCCACTATCCGCCAGAAACTCAGACCCCAGCGTCTGGGCGCGAATTGGGAACATCCGCCGATAAACCGCGTTTCGTCTCCACCGGCCGATGCTTCGCTGAAAGCAGGCACCCGCCAACCGGTGTCTTCACGGCCCGATCAATGAAGGAAAACGCACATGCTTCTGGGTATCGCAATCATCCTGTTCGTGCTCTGGGTCGGCGGCTTTCTGGTGTTCCACATTGCCGGCGGCCTCATCCATCTGGTTCTGATCCTGGCGGTCATCTCGATGGTCGTGCACCTCTTCACGAACCGCACCACAGTCTGACGCCTGGCCGACCGTCCGGCCCGCTTCGCCAGGCGGAACGGGTCGGAGGCAGCCATGAAACCCGGCGCCTGCCGAAACAGCTCGTGCATCCGGTCGCGCTCGGCTGTGCGCTGCTCCACCTCGTTAGTCAGCTGTTGGTTGGCACCGGCAAGCGCCACGGCCGCCTGCTGACTGCCTCGGCGAGCGTTGTTGCGAGCCGCTCGCGCTCGATGTCGTGCGCGCGGGCGCAGGCGAGGCTTGAGGCAATCTGGCCGGCGAGCAGCTTCAGGAACGGCGCATAGCCGGCGTCAACCGGTCGATAGGGATTGATCCCGGCAATCAACGCGCCCGAGCGGCCTGGTTCCGCCCTGCCCTACCAGCGGCATTATCAGGACCTCTTCGGGCGCGCGGTCCCACGCACCTGTGGGCAAGGGGCCGAGCCCGCGCAGGCTGCGCCGCGCCTCGCCCGCACCGCTCCAACAGACGCGATGTTCCAGGGCTTGCCACGAATCTCGGCCGTCAGCGGTGCGTTTGCCGAACGGGGCGCGGTTCCGCTTGGCAACGCCAGATGCGCTGCCCCGTCCTCAGCGAACAGATACGTCAGGTTGAATGGCAGATCATGGGTGTTGCCCGCAAAGCTCGCGGCGATGCCGTCCAGCCAGGTCGCGCCTCGCCAGACTAACCAACATCGGCTGATGGTCACCTTGAGGAAGACGAAAATCATGGCGACAAGACCAACATGACCCGGCTCGAGGGGTCCGGGGGGATCGAGAACCTCCGGACCCGTTATCGCCGTTCAGGATTTATCGCCCTCAAGCCCCTCGCCTGCCGCCTCTTCCTCGAACAGCAGCGCATTGGCCGCTGTCGCCGAGAGCCGGACCACGTTGCCCTCGATTTCGGCTACGAGGCCGCCGGACAAATAGTGGTGATGGCCGCTGTGCTGCCCACCGTGCTGCAAGCCGTCCACCTTGGTCAGCTTGATCCGGCCGCCTTCGACTGCATCGACAGTGCCGAGATGCACGCCGTCGGCACCGATTACCTCCATATGCTCTTTGACCTGTTCAAGATTGCTCATGTGCCTGCTCCTTTGGAACAACAGGAATGCGCGGCGCGGCCAATTGTTTCGTGGTGGGCATTCACACCAGTGCGATGCAGGTCCAGAGCATTGAAAGGGAAGAGATATTCAGACTCAGTGACCTCGATCAAAACTGACAGATCAGGCCGGGCTATTCTGATCCACGTCCAGCGGATGCTATCAATCCCCTTGGGTCCGGTACTTTCGATTGAAATGTCCGGGCGAATTTAGCGGGCACCTCCCCGGCTCCCCTCCGAACGTTGCGCTGGGGTCATGACTAACTGATTGCGCCAGAAGATGACGGTTGCGGCGATGCAGATCGTGGACGTGAAGGGTTGGCCGCATGGGTCATAGCTGGCGGTGCGGGTTTTGGCGGCTATTTGCAACCTTGCCCCACAACACCTGGTCCAGCGCCAAAACGAGGCCCGGTCTCTACCTCACGTGGGAAACAATAAGCCATTTGCTGCGTTCATCCGCGCATGAAACAAGATACTACACTGTGGCTGGTGGTGAACGACACAAGCGGAGGCAACAATGCGGCTGCGCTAGCCGACCTGCTCGCTTCCATGGAAAAGGCTGCCTTGCAGTGCCAGCGAACCATTCATTTCCCGACTGAAGATCTGCCTACGCCTGAACAGTTGGACGAAGCCAAGGTGGCGATGATCGCGATTTTTGCTGGCGACGGGACGATCAATGCTGGTGTCAGCGGCCTGGCGGGTTGGGGCGGCGTCATTCTGGTGCTGCCAGGCGGCACAATGAACCTTCTTTCCATACGATTGCACGGCGCGGCCTCGGCTTCACAGATTATTGAACTGATCGGCTCTGGCAAATGCACAGCGGTGCGCCCACAAGTGATCCAGACCTCGCAAGGGGTCGCGTTCGCAGAGTTGCTCGCGGGGCCAGGCACATCCTGGGCACCGGTCCGCGAAGCGTTGCGCGATACCAATGTTTCGGCATTGATCGAAAGGGCCAGCGAAGCAATCGCACAAACGAGCGAGGCGCCGCCGCTCCATCTGGTGAATCCAAAGCTTGGCCGGGAGAACGGCTACCGCTTGTTGGCGCTGAAGCCGACACAGAACGGACTGAAGATCTCCGGCTATTGCGTCGAATCAGTGGGCGATTTTCTCCGGCAGGGAGCGGCCATTGTCAGGCGCCGGTTTCGTGAAGGCCCGCATGATGATCTCGGCACCAGCGCCCAGGCCACGCTGGCGGAGGAGAATGGTGGGTCGATGGGCTTGCTGCTCGATGGTCAGCCCGCTGACGGCGGAGGAACGGAGACTTTTGCATTGACTCAGTGCGCGGTCGATCTGCTGGCAACGGTTCCGTTCGAGTGAAGCAAAGGCGATTTTTAATCCGAGCAAGAGCGGGAGGCGTCAATTCGAGCAGCGGTATCCGAGCTGAAACGAACAGGAGTAGAGCATCTGTCAGCAATCTTGATTTCCCTGTTTGCCCAGTTCGGCTATCTCATGATCGGCGCCGCGCTGCTTGCGGGCGCAAGCCGGATGCACTGGCGGACCTTCCTGCGCGGTGATCTGCCCGCCGCCGTGGACAGGCGACCGGCCGCGATTGGCTTGGTCGCGCTGGCCAGCGCAGTCCTGTTCACGAAGATTGCCGAGGACGTCGTCCGTCACGAATCGACCCGGTTCGACCAGGCGGCCAGTCTCTGGGTCCACAGGTTCGACACGCCGACGCTCGATCGGGTCATGCGAATGTTCAGCTTTATCGGGTCATTTCCGGTGATCGCAGTCAGTGCTCTCCTTGTCCTGACGTGGTGCTGGCGCAGGAGAGACCGGGCGGCGTTCGCAGGTTTGATCGGCGTCATCGCCATCAACGAGACGCTGAACTTCGCACTCAAGCATCTCTTCGAACGGTCGCGGCCCGATTTGTTTCAGGAAATCGCGACACTACACACTTACAGTTTCCCAAGCGGCCATGCCATGGCTGCAGTGGCCATCTGGGGGATGATCGCGCTCGTCATTGTCCGATTGGCACCGCGGCTGCGCCTCTGGGTAACGGCCACCGCGATTGCTCTGATCTTGCTGATCGGCCTCTCGCGAATATACTTGGGGGCTCACTGGATTACCGACGTGCTGGCCGGTTATGCCGCCGGAGCGGCCATCTTGTTCGCAGGCGCCTTGTGGCTCTCGTCTTATCCAGCAGGGCCACGGCGCGGGCTGCAATCGCGTCCAACGTGATTGTCGGAGCGGCACTGAGATTTGCAGCGTGCCGTGTCCGCAATTGATGACAGCGACCCGGCGGTTCTGCTGGATCATGTATTTTGGGCTGGATGCTGAGAATGGCGCTCCGCCGCAACGCCCCCCACACCGAAGCGCGGTTACTTTGCCGAGTCCCATTTAAGGAGCACGATTTTCCAGCCATCGGGCAGCTTTGTCAGAACCGCAGTCTCATCGACGAGGGTGTCGATCTTCTTGTCGCTGCGATTGCTGACCATGCGCAGCTTTGAGACGATCCGCGCCTGTACCGGGCTTTCATTGATGACGCTGCGTTCGAGCAGCACTGTCTTTACCGACTTCTGATACGCGATGTCAGCAGCGAGGTGGCCACCGACGTATTCGGCTCGGCTTTCCTCAACGCCATCTTCGACGACTTTGAGACCGGGTGCCAGATGGGCGATGGCGAGCTCCCTATTGCCGACTTCAAGAGCATCCGAAAAGGCCTGGAGCGCAGCTTCAGCTGGACCAGCGTTGCGGCGTGTGATGCCTTTTGGCGCGGGTGTCATCGCCAAGCCGCCATGGTGCATCTTGCTATGGTCCATCGCAGGCATAGCGCTGTCACCGGAGGCCGGCGGGGCTGGCATGTCCATCTGACTGTGGTCCATCCCTGGCATTGCAGAGTGGTCCATGCCCGGCATTGCAGAGTGATCCATCGGTGGTGCGGACGCGGTTGCCGCGCCGGGTATCGCATGGCCAGCGTGGGGATCGGCCGTTTGCGCCAGTGCTGGGGCGGCGAGGAGCAGGGCCGATGCAGCAAGAAGGATGGGCTTGATCATGACGGGGAACCTTATGGTCAGACTGTCCGGCGCACGGGCGCGCCGAAATCGGGGTCGGTGCTGACGCGGCGTGACACGGTGCCGCTGGGGAAACGGTACCAGCCCGGATCGCGATAATCGCCTCGCGCCAGGTCGTCGCGAACCTTTACGACGGTGAACATCCCGCCCATCTCGATATTGCCGAACTGGCCGTTGCCGACCATCATTGCCATCGTGTTGGGCGGACCGGGGTGGCCGCCATCGGTGTGGTTCTGATGTTCGGCCATGCCATCCCGGCCCATCTTCATGTAGCCCGGAAGCATCGCTTTCACGCGGGTTTCGACATCGTCCTGATCGACGCCGGTCGGATTGGGCGTACCATGACCCATGGCATTCATCGTGTGGTGCGACATATGGCAGTGGAACGACCAGTCGCCCGGAATGGCGGTGAATTCGATATCGCGCATCTGCCCGACATTGACGACTTCGGTGACTTCGGAGGTCCATTGTCCGCGCGGGCGGCGGCCGCCATCAGAGCCGGTGACCACGAATTCATGGCCGTGGAGATGGATTGGGTGGTTCCACATCGAAAGATTGCCGATGCGGATGCGGACGCGCTCACCGGTGCGGGCCACGATCGGGTCGATGGCGGGGAAGACCTTGGAATTGAACGTCCACAGATTGAAATCGACCATGATCGAGGGATCAGGCCGCCAGGTGCCGGGGTGGAGCGCCCAATTGTGCAGGATGAAGGCATAGTCACGGTCGATGGCGACCGGCTCGCCCCCGCGCGGGTGGATGATGAACAGGCCCATCATGCCGAACGCCATCTGGGTCATTTCATCGGCATGGGGGTGGTACATATGGCTGCCATGCTGCTTGAGCGTGAACTCATAGACGAACGTCTCGCCTGGCCCGATCGCGGGCTGGTTTAGCCCGGCGACACCATCCATGCCCGAAGGCAGCATCAGGCCGTGCCAATGGACACTGGTGTGTTCCTTGAGCCGGTTGGTAACATAGATGCGGACGCGGTCCCCTTCGACCGCCTCGATGGTCGGGCCGGGGGTGGAGCCGTTGTAACCCCAGCATGTCGCCTTGGAACCTGGGCCGAATTCGTGGACGATTTCTTCGGCGACGAGGTGAAATTCCTTCGCGCCGTCGACCATTTTCCAAGGTAGCGTCCAGCCGTTGAGCGTGCGGACGGGGGTATAGCGCGGATCACGGGGACCGTGCGGCGCAGGACTTTCCATTGGCGCTGTGGCGGCGGGCATCGCGCCGTGGTCCATCGCACCCATGTCGTGCGTTTGTGCAGCGGCCCGATTGACTCCCACCAGCGCACCAGCGGCAGCGGCCGCACCGCTGCGCAGCAACAGGTTTCGGCGATCAATGGTCATGACGGGCCTCCGGGATGTTGGTGGGCTGGCGGCGGCGGGCTTGGCGGAGCTGGCGGCGCGTCATGCGCGGAATGATCCATGCCCGGCATGTCGGCCATGGGCTCTGGCGCAGCAGTGGCCCCAGCATTTGGCCCAGCACTTGGCGCGCCATGCCCGCTATGGTCCATGGCAATGCCGCGCGGCGTCAGGATTTCGCTGACACTCGGTGTCTGGCCGCTGACCTCCTGCTCGCTCGGCAGCCGGGCACCGACTACGCGCATCAGGTCGAGCCGGGCCAGCCAGTAGTCGCGGATCGCCTCGAGATAACCCTGGTAGGCATCATATTCCTGCGTCTTGGCCTGGATGAGTTCGAACACGCCGATGAGCATGTAGTTCTGCTCTTGCTGGCTGCGTTCTACAATGGTTTCGCGCGCCGGAATCAGCGCCTCGTGGTGGGTCTTGACGATGTCGGCGAGCACCTGAACGCGCTCGGCGCCAAGGCGCACCGCATTGTCGGTCTTCAATTGCAAAGCCAGCAATTGCGCGCGCGCCTGCAGGTAGCGTGCCTCGGCGCGTGCGACCCGCGCGCCGCCTTGGTTGAAGATCGGGATTTCGATGCTGGCGGTCGGCCCCTGGATCTTCGATCCATCGGTTTCGCGTTCGCGTTCAAAGCCGATCTGGGTCTCGCCCAGCAGCCGCGTTCGCCGTGTGATACCGGCAGCATCGCGCAGGATATCGACCTCGCGCGCCTGCGCGAGCAGCGCGAGATTGCCCTGATTGGCCATTGTCTCGAGCAGCACCGGATCGTCCTCGGTGGCCACTGGCAGCGGCAGCCGGTCGCTGGTCCGCCACTCTGCGTCGGTGCCGGACAGGCCAATCGTCGTGTTCAGCTGCAGCCGGGCCATCCGCGCTGCCACCACCGCTCGGGCCGCATCAATCTGCGCCTGTGACGCCGCCGCTTCCTCGCGCTTCAGTTGCAGTTCGCTGATATTGCCGGCGGCGTAGAAGCGCCGCGCCAGTTCGGCCGATGTGGCCATGCCCGAGGCGACCGCCGCACGCATATCAGCCACCTGCTGCGCGCCGACATAGTCATACCACGCCGATTCCACATCGAAGCCGACGCCAAGTACCGAGGCAGCAATGGCGAGCTTGGCGCGCTCGAAATCAGCCCTCGCCAAGCGCGCGCGGGTCGGCAGGACCAAAAGATCCACCAGCGGCATCGTGAGCCCCAACGTCAATTGGCTCCCAGGGCCGCCCAGCGCATCGAGGCTTCCGATAGAGAAGCGCGGATTGGCGATCTGCACGGCCTCCATGATGTCGGCGCGCGCCAAGCCAAGCCGGGCATATTCCTCCTGCAATCGCGGACTGCGCAGCATCGCCACACGAACGGCGCGTTCGGCGGTCATCGGTTCGCCAAGCCATTGCGTAACCAAAGCTGCATCGGCGCCGCTGCTGTTTTTCTCCCAGCCCAGTTCGGGTGCGCCGCGCGCCGCCAGCAGTTTGTTGATCTGCGGCGGGTCGAGACCGGGGTGCACGGTCGCGCAGCCTGCCAGCAGCATGGCAACACCAACGAGCACCAGCAATTGGCCGTTTTGCTTTAACATTTGCCGTTCAACACCAATGCTGCATTCTAGGATGTGCGCTTGTGCCACCATCACGGAATATACGCACCCCCATCGCGCGGCCCTCAGGCGCTGCCAAGTATTTCCGTCAGCCGCGCCCGCGCGCGGCGGATGCGGGTTTCGACGGCTTTCTCGCTGATCCCGAGCACCGCCGCGGCGTCCGCCTGCGACAAGCCATCCACCGCGCAAAGAATCAGCGGCTCTTTCAGCTGGGACGGCAGTTGGGGGATGGCGCGCGCCGCAGCGGCCATGCGTTGCCGATCATCTGCGGCCACCTCGGGTCCGATAGCGTCATCGGGAATGGCCAGCACATCGCCGACCAACGGCACCGCGAAAGTGAAGAACTTTCGCACGGCGCGGCGGCGTCCCCAATCGCGCGATTTGTTGATCGCGATCCGGGCCAGCCAGGTTCCGAACGGCCGTGCGGGATCATAGGTTTTCAGCGCCAGCCAAGCCGCGACAAAGCTTTCCTGCACGAGATCGAGCGCCTCATCGTTATTGCCGATATGACTGCGAATGAGCCGGTAGATCCGCGTTTCGTGCCGCCGCATCAGCACGGCATAGGCTGCGCTGCTCCGGTCGAGCGCCAGCGTTGCCAATTCTTCGTCGGAGCATTTGGCCAGGTGCTCGGTCACAGTGTCAGTCACTGTCCTTCAGCGGTAAGCGCCCGCGTCACGGCCGCATCAAACTTCGCCGCCTGATCCGGGCGCATCAGCGCTCGCATCGCGAAAATATGCGCCAGAGTGGCCTTTTGCAGCTCACCCATAACATGATGCGAGCGGTCAACGGCTGCGGTTACCTCCGGGCCTGCGCCATGTTCCCGGTCGATCGCGCG
>JBJXEK010000272.1:0-4328 GCA_046155055.1 Novosphingobium sp.
CGCCTGTGCGGCGGCCGTCGACATACGGTTGATGCCAAAGCTCAGCGCCATGACGAACGCCAGCGGCGAAAACATGATCACATATTTGAGAATGCCCGGGCCGCCCATGATGGACTGGGCATATCCGCTCTGCGCAAACAGCAGTGCGACGATGCCGGTCAGCATCACGCCGGACGCCATGTAATTGTAAACGGACAACATATAGGAACGCAGGCCCGCATCATAAGCGGCGCTTTGCGTGCCAGCGCCAGCGCCCAGCGGGGCACCGACAATGCGAGGATCGGACCAATTGGCCATCGTGATTTCACTCCTTTGCCCGGTGAAAAGCACCGGATGGGGGTAATATTGGAAGAAACCTTGAAAAATTCAAGCAAAACCGGACAAAAGCACCTCCCTCCCGAAAACGGGAGACGTTGCTGGTTGCGAATCGGGATTTCGGAGTATCGCTGTTATAGACAAAACAGCGTGACGCTGTCAAGAAGAAAGTTCCGGATAGGCGATTTTATGGATCATAAGCGTATAATCTCCTCTCCTGAAGGGAGAGGATACGAAGCCTTGGCCGAACGGCTTAGGCGAAGTTGGTGAGGGGCTGCGACGCCGGGCGGTTTGCCCCCTCACCCGCTGCGACTAGGCAACGAGTTGCCAAGTCTCGCTCCCTCTCCCCGTGGGAGAGGGGCCTGTTTCCTAGGATTTGTTCCCCGCCTTGCGCGCCGTCATGACTTCGCGGAAACGCCGGGCCCAATTGGGCTTCACCTCCTGCGATCCGCGCGCAATCGCCAGTGCATCGGCATGGACGTCTGCCGTCACGACTGAACCGGCCGCCACGATCGCGCCATCGCCAATCGTGACGGGCGCGACCAGCGCCGAGTTGGAGCCGATGAACGCCCCCGCGCCGATTTCCGTGCGGTATTTGAAGAAGCCGTCATAGTTACAGGTGATCGTTCCCGCCCCGACATTCGCGCCCGCGCCCACATCCGCATCGCCCAGATAGGTCAGATGGTTGGCCTTGGCGCCCTTGCCGAGTCGCGTTTTCTTCATTTCGACGAAATTGCCGACCTTGGACTTCTCTTCCATCACGGCCCCGGGGCGCAGCCGCGCGAACGGCCCGATTTCCGCACCGCGCGCCACCGTCGCGCCCTCGATATGCGAAAAGCCGTGGATGGTGACGGCATCCGCAATACTGACGCCGGGGCCGAAAATCACATTGGGCTCGATCACCACATCGCGGCCTACAACGGTGTCATGCGCAAACCAGACGGTTTCCGGCGCAATCAAGGTGGCGCCGTCATCCATCGCTTGCCGACGACGCCGATCCTGCCAATCACCCTCCATCGCGGCGAGTTCGGCCCGGCTGTTGACCCCGGCCACGTCCGCCGCCCCGGTCTCGATCACGGCGCTGATCCGGCCCTGCTTCATCGCCACCATCACGATGTCGGGCAAATAATATTCGCCCGCCGCATTGTCATTGCCGATTTCGGCCAGCAAGGCGAACAGGTCTTTTGAGCGCACTGCCATCAGCCCGGAATTGCACAGGTTGATCTGCCGTTCGGCCGCACCGGCATCCTTGAACTCGACCATCTTCGCAATCGTGCGCCCGTCTTCCGAGACGATCCGGCCATAGGCACCGGGATCGACCGGGCGAAAGCCCAGAACGACCGCCAGCGGTGCATCGGCTTCGTTCAACCGGTCAAGCATCACTCGCATGGTTTCAGCGGGAACCAGAGGCACATCCCCATACAGGATCAGAACATCGCCATCGAACCCGCTGAGCGCCGCCTCTGCCTGCTGCACGGCATGGCCGGTGCCAAGCTGCGGCTCCTGCACCGCCAACGCGCAGCCTGTACCCGCCAGCGCCGCCTCAAGCTGATCCTTGCCGCTGCCCACGACAACAACCTTGCGCGCCGGGGCCAGCGCTTCGACACTGGCCAGCAAATGCATCAGCATCGGCTTGCCCGCAATCGGGTGGAGCACCTTGTGCAGATCGGATTTCATCCTGGTGCCCTTGCCAGCGGCTAGGATGATGGCGGCGACGGGTCGAGTGCTCATGGCCTTTCCTTGCCACCAAATGATTGCGGATTCCAGAACTACGCACCCTTGCGCCACTTGGTCCACAAATGCCGCGCCAGCTTGAGCGGTGGCATCCGGATCCAGTGCGAGCGGACGTAGAAGGCGAAGCGCAATATCGTGCGGGTCTCCTGCCCCCAGCCGTTCCGGGCGAGCAACCGGCTGAGGTAGAACACGTCCCCCCGCCGCGCTTCCCATGCCAGCCACGGATCGACCGGCGTGCCGAACAGATGATGCGCCAGCCTCAGCGCGCGCGAAAGATGGCGGGTCGTGCCGTGCAGCGCGGAATGGGTGCGGAGTCGCTGCCAATAGCCCTCGGCATCGGCATGTTCGCGGATCAGCCGGTCAATATCCCACAGGTTTCGCACGCCACCTGCGAGATCACCATCGGCAAACAAATGCACGACCGAATGGATCAGCATGTCTTCGGGGCAAAGTATCGAGAGGCCATTGCCAAGCGCCACGGCATCCGCAATCAGCGCCGTCGCATCGGGCCGCACCCGCGCTGTCAGCGGCAGGATCGTGTGGTGGACGTCGATCATCCGATCCCGCTCGCGGTGGATCAGCGGCGTCAGTTCATGCATGTGGCGGCGGTAATAGGCGTCGTCATAGGGATCGGGCTTCACCCATTCCCAGCCCGCCTTGAGGAGCGCGGCTTCGGCTTCATCGAGCCGGTCGCGCGGCACGAGGATATCGAGATCGCCGATCTGCCGCCCGCGCGCGGCGTCGAGTCCTGCGGCGGCAAGGGCCGTGCCCTTGAGCAGGATGACCGGAATGTCGAGCGGCGCCAGCGCCCGCCGCGTCATCTCCGCCTCCCACAAAGCCTGCGCCCGCCCGATCTCGGACGCCTGCCGCGCGTCGGCAAGGATCGCGGAAGCTTTGTCCGGAATCCGCAGCCCCTCAAGCCGCCACGCCAGACTCGCCGTCAGCCGCTCGGCATGGGCCATGGCGAGCAGGGCCGCCCAGCGCCGCGCATCAAGGCCCAGCACATAGGCCGGTTCAGAGAGCGCCTTGGTCAAATGGCGAGCATCCATCACCAGAGCGCCTCCACCAGCCGGAGCGCGGTTTGGGTATCGGGATAGTCGATGGCCTTTGCCGGAACGCCGGTCACCAGCCGGGTCAGGGCATCGAAGCCGGGTTCGCCCAGCGCGACATAGTTGGTCGAGGCTTGGGTCAGCCGGACGAAGACCTCGCTGGGTCCCACACCGCGCGTGTCTGCCGCAAAGCCGAAGCGCGGGAACAGGATCAGCGCGGGTGGCGCGGGCCGATCCATCGCCGTAATGGCGGCCGTATCGGGCACCATATGCCGCAAATCGCCCTTGGGCGTTCCGGCCATCAGCGGCCCGAACTGTGCCTTGGGGCAAAGCCGCTGCATTTCGGCAATCGCCTCATTCTTCAAACTGACCGGGCGGGGAAAGGGATGCAGAAGGCCGGTCGCGGGATCGATCAGCGCAAACTCGTCCCCCATGAAGCGCCAGCCCCGGCTGCCGAGCAGGGCGGCCAGTGTCGACTTCCCCGATCCGGATTCCCCAGTCATGATGATCACCTTGCCATCGCGCTCGACGCTCGCGGCATGGAGCAGCAGGAAGCGCCGCTCGCCCAGCGCCATTTGCAGGTTCATCCCCATTTCCGCCGCGATCAGGCCATGGGCGAGCGAGACCGGCACTGCTTCGGGCAGGGTGTAGCCCCCCCGGATCGCGACTTGCGGACGGATCACGCGGCGCAGCGCACTGGTCGCCTCCAGCCGGACGGTAAAATCGGGAATGGCGTTTATCGGCTTGGGGTAAGCGGCATAAAGCCCTTCGAGCGCAGCGACCGGCCCACGCCAGTCACTTCCGATGCGGAAGGTTCTTGGTCCGACAGTGACCGACAGGCTATACCTCATGTCCTGAACACCAATCCGATCGCTTCGAGTTCGCCAAGTCGGGCAGCCAGCGCCCCCGGATCCGCCGCGACATCCGCCGTCTTGGCCAGTCGGGCCAGCAAGTCCTCCGCCGTCATGGGGCCTGCCTCGAGCGCGGCCAGTATCTCGGGCATCGGCTCGGACACGATGTGCGTCTGGCCGGAGGGCCGGTGGTAGAGCGCGGTCAGCGCGTCGAGCGCCACCACCTTCACATGGCCCGGCGGATCGGCGACGAACAGGGGATCGGCCATCGGCGCCGCGTCAGCGCGGCATCTGCAACGATGCGTAGCAGGTGAAACCGCTCTGCCCGGCCTGAAGGCGGCGGATGTAATTGATATAGGCTTCGCTTTGGGAGGTGCTG
>JBJXEK010000273.1:0-18799 GCA_046155055.1 Novosphingobium sp.
GGCGGCGTTGCGCGCGCGGATGCCGCCGGATACCATCCTGTCGACCGAGGCGGCGCAGAATGCCGAAGGAGACGCGCTGTCACGCGCGTACCGCGTCAATCTCGATATGCTGGCGCTGGTCGCGCTGCTGACGGGCGGGTTTCTGGTCTACTCGGCGCAGTCGCTGTCGGTCGTTCGGCGCCAGCGCGCTTTTGCGCTTCTGCGCACGCTCGGCATGGACCGGCGCGGAGTGATTGCTGCGGTGGTGGCAGAAGGGCTGGCGATCGGCCTTGTCGGCGCGTCGGCGGGCCTTGCTGCGGGATACGGCCTCGCCTGGGCGGCCTTGCACTGGCTGGGGGGCGATCTTGGCGGGGGCTATTTCGGCGGCGGAGCGGGCGGGGTCGTGTTCCAGCCGGGCGCAGCGGCGGTGTTTTTCGCGCTCGGCCTGCTGGCGGCCGGCCTTGGCAGCGCAGTGCCCGCATGGTCCGCAGCGCGCGCGGCGCCTGCAGCAGCGCTCAAGAATGCCGGCGATGTGCTCGATCCGCGCCAGCCCGCAGCGTGGTTGCCGGCGGCGGCACTGATGGCGGCGGGGGCAGGCGCCGCGCTCTTGCCGCCGGTCGCGGGGCTGCCGCTGTTCGGTTATGCAGGGATGGCCTTGCTGTTGGCGGGCGGCATCGCTGGCGTACCCTGGTTTGCGCGCACTCTGCTCGCGCCGCTCGCACAGCGCTGGCGGGGCGGCGTGCCCGGCATGTTGGCGGTCCGGCAGCTCCATGGGGCACCGGGCGAAGCGGCGACGGCGCTTTGCGGGATTGTCGCATCGACCGCGCTGATGATCGCGATGGCGACCATGGTGACCAGCTTTCGCGGCGCAGTCGATGATTGGCTGGGCACGGTGCTGGACGGCGATCTTTATCTGCGCGCCAATGCGGGCGCGAGTTTCGATGCGGCCGAGCGCGCGCGGCTGTCCGCTACGCCGGGCATGGCCAGCATCGCTTTCAGTCGCCAGTTGCCGCTCACCATCGCACCGGATCGTCCGCCGCTCAGCCTGATCGCCCGGCCGGTGCAAGCGGGCCGCGATCCGCAAACCGCGCTCCTCGCGCGCGCGACCAAACTACCAGCGGGTGCCTTGCGGGTCTGGGTGTCCGAACCGGCACAGCGGCTCTACGGCTGGAATCCGGGCGATACCATCGCGCTGCCGATTGCCGGGCGCACCCGCTTCGTCGTGGCCGGCGTGTGGCGCGATTATGGGCGGCAGGCAGGCGCGGTGCTGATAAACGACGCAGACTATGAGCGGCTCACTGGCGACAGCGGGCGCGACCAGATTGCGGTGACGGTGGCGCGCGGGGCGGAGCCTGCCCGGGTTGGCCGGTCGCTGATCGCAGCGCTGCCGCCCGCGCTGCGCGAGCAGACCGAGATGACCCAGCCGGCCACGTTGCGGCGGTTTGCGCTCACGCTGTTCGATCGCAGCTTTGCCGTTACGTACCTGCTGGAAGTGGTCGCGGTTTTGGTCGGGCTGGCCGGAGTCGCCGCCACAATGTCGGCCCAGACCATCGCGCGCGAACGGGAGTTTGGCATGCTGCGCCACCTTGGCGTGACCCGGCAGCAATTGACCAGCATGCTGGCCGCCCAAGGCGTGATCGTGGGGCTGACCGGGGCGCTAGCCGGAATCGGGCTCGGGCTGATCCTGGCGCAAGTGCTGATCCACGTCATCAACCCGCAGTCGTTCAACTGGACCATGTCGACGCGCATCCCGTTTGGCACACTGGCCGCTGTGGCGGCGGCGCTGACCTGCGCGGCGGCGCTGACGGCCATTCTCGCTGGCCGCCATGCTACCGCCAAAAGCGCCATCCAGTCCGTGCGGGAGGACTGGTGATGCGGCGGCCCGGCCTTTTCGCCCTTTGGATGGCGATGGTTGCGGCAGTTGCCCCCGCTGCCACCTCCTATCCGGTCGTCCGGCCCGGTACCGTGCTGCGCTTTCCGGCTGATCACGGCGCGCATCCGCAATTTCGCACCGAATGGTGGTATGTCACCGGCTGGCTGCGGACCGACAGGGGCGAAAACCTGGGGTTTCAGGTGACCTTCTTCCGCACCCGCCCGCCCATCGATGAACGCAACCCCAGCCGGTTTGCCGCGCGGCAGGTGCTGTTTGCCCATGCGGCACTGTCCGATCCAGGAGCGCGCAAGTTGCTCCACGGCGAGCGCATGGCGCGGGCGGGCTTCGGGCTGGCCGAAGCCAGGATCGGTGACGCCGATGTGGCGATCCGCGACTGGCAGTTGCAGCGCCTGCCCGGCGGCCAGTGGCAGACCCGCGTTGCGGCGGGCGGTTTTGCGCTGGCGCTCAGCTTCGCGCCGACCCAGCCGCCCTTGCTGCAAGGCCAGGGTGGATATAGCCGCAAAGGGCCGCAGCCGCAGCAGGCCAGCACGTACTATTCGGTCCCCCACCTCAGCGTGACCGGGCGCGTGGTGCGTAGCGGCAAATCCGTGGCGGTGCACGGGGAGGCATGGCTCGACCGCGAATGGTCCTCCAGTTACCTCGCGCCCGAAGCGCAAGGGTGGGACTGGACCGGGCTCAATTTCGACGACGGATCGGCGCTCATGGCGTTCCGCATTCGCCGCAAGGGAGGCGGCACGGTATGGGCGGGCGGTGCGCTGCGCAAGGCGGACGGCACCACCACGGTGCTGGGCCCGCAGGATGTGGCGTTTCGCACAGTGGCGACATGGCGCAGCAAAGCAACCGGCGCTGTCTATCCGGTCATGCAGGATCTCAGCGTACGCTTGGGCAGCCGCATCGAACGCTGGCGGCTGGTGCCGATGTTCGCTGCGCAGGAAATGGATACACGGGCCAGCGGATTGCCGGTCTATTGGGAAGGCGCAGTGCAGACCCGCGGCGGACGGGGTTACCTCGAGCTGACCGGCTATGACCAGCCGCTGGAGATGTAACCCGCGCGCGCCCTGCCGGGTTTACAGCCGCCCGCGTACGCCGAAGAAATACGCACGTCCGGTGTATTCATAGAACGCCGGCACATTCTGATAGGTCGAATAGCGCCGGACCGCTGAGCCAAGCAGGTTGGATCCTTGCGCATAGACGGTAAAGTTCGGGGTAATGTCATAGGACACGCTTGCAGCAAGCTCGGAATAGGCTGCTTCCTTCACCCCCAGCGTGGCAATGTAACTATAATACCCTGAAGTGAACCGCGATTGGTATTGATAAGAGACCGAAGCATTGATCCCATGCTTTTCGTAAAACAGCTTGGCATTCGCTGAAAATGGCACCGCGTCGGGAAAATCAGTCGTACGCCCGGCGCTGGTCGCGCGCGAATGGTTATAAGTCGCGTTGGCCTGGAACCCCAGCCCGTTCTCGAGGAAATATTGCCCGCCCACTTCCAGACCATAGATCTTGGCGCTGTCGCCGTTGGTCAGGATCACTTCGGAGAAGTTGAAACTTGCAGGCTCGCCTACCGGCTGATTTGTCGGCACCAGCTTGAAGGGGACTGTGGTGTAAGACACAAAATTCTTGAGCTTTTTGTAGAACGCCGCCGCTGTCAGCGCTAGCCGGCTGGTCGGGTAGTATTCAAGCGACACATCGAATTGATCGGCCGAAACCGGCTTGAGATTGGGATTGCCTGCATCGATGATTACCGGCGTGTTCGATTGCGCCGAGGAGTAATCCTTGGCCGGCGAAAGCTGCCCGAACGTCGGCCGCGAGATGGCCTGCGATGCCGCGAGCCGCAGACGCAGCCCTTGCGAGAGGTCGAACGCTATATTGGCCGATGGCAGCAGCCGGGTATAGTTTCCGCCGCCCGTCAGCGGCTGAACCGGATTGAATTCAACCGTGGCCGACCCAGCGCCGAACACCACATAGCTCTTGACCGTCGCGCCATACCCCACCGACGAAACTTTGGTGCTGACCAGCCGCGCGCCGATATCGGCGCGCCAGTTGTCCCCGCCGAAATTGATCTGGGCATAGCCCGCCCAAGTGCGCTCTTTGATCCGGTACGACGCGTAGAGATCAGGCTCGATGATCTGCGTGGCGTAGCCTGCGGGATAGGGGGCGCCCGTGTTTGGATCGATCACTGCGGGATTGTTTTCGGCGCGCGGCAACGCAGCAAGATAGGTGTCGATATCAAACGTGGGGAACGAGCGCGGAAAATTGCCGCTCACCGTCGGCAGGATCGAATTCACCGCCGATGGGCGCACCACGTTTGCGCCGATAGCACCGAATGTGAATGGATAGCCGCAGAAGTTGCACGAGGTGGTGAACTGGTTGTCGATCACGTCGTTCGTTTTCGAACGGTCGGTGAACGCACCGCCAAAGCTCACCGAGCGCAAGATTCCGCTATTCGCCTCGAACGTCCCGTCGATCTTCGCGCCTTTGGTCTTGTCCGCAATGTCTTGGCCCTGAATACCAAGATAATGGACAAAGAGGTCGCTGTTGCCGGCGCTCGCCAGTCCGCGGTTGGTCAAAGTGCCGTCGGCGTTGGGAATGGTCAGGACCACATCCGGCAAGCCCCCGTCGCGCGTGGTCACCTCCGCGCGCGATCCGGGAATGCCCGCCACGATAAAGCGGTTCTGCCCGCCAGTGTTGTCGCTCGCCTTGCCGAAATAGGCATCGACGGCGAACTTGAGCCGGTCAGTAGGTTTCCAATCGATATGACCGCCGAATTGATAGGTAATCGAATTGCGCGGCTCATCGGTGGTGAGAAGATCAATGGTGGCGGGATTGACCGTGTAATGCGTCACCACTTTGTTGGCGTCGATCGTCAGGTCGTTCAGATCCCAGCGCAGCGCACCATCATCGCCCAGCGGGGTAAGGCCGACCGACACACGGTAGTTGCTCTGCCGCACCTTGAAATTGGAATAGATGCCGTCGATCCGCAGCTCGAACTTGTCTGACGGGCGCCATTGGAACGCACTCGATCCGCCCCAGCGTTCGCGCTCCCCCTTCACATAGCCGACGCTATAGAAATACGGCACGATCACCCCGCCGCCATCGGGCGCTTCAACAACCGAGCGCACGCCGCCAGCGTCTGTCACAACATCGAAAGTGTCAGTGCTCGAATATTCGCCGAGATTGTCCGTGCGGAACTTGTACTTGTTATAGCTGGCGGAAATCAGGAACCCCATTGTGTCATCGGCAAACGTGGTGCTGAGCGCGCCCGAAGCCTTGAACCCGCCTTTCCTGGCAAAATCGTTGTACTGGCCCTCGATCGATCCAGCCAGGTGCAAGCCTTTGCGGTCGAACGGGAGCGCGGTGCGCAGATCGACATTGCCGCCGACGCTGCCTTCGTTTTGCGAAGCCTGCACCGCTTTCTGGATTTCCGCACCCGAGATCATTTCAGACGGCAGCACGTCGAACGCGAACGAGCGGTCCGGGCCGTCCGTTGGCAGGATGCGCCCATTCAGCGTGGTGATCGCGAAGTCCTGACCCAGCCCACGCACGCTGATGTTGCGTCCCTCCCCGCGCCCGTCTCGGCCCACGGTCACGCCCGGAATGTTGGCAAGTGCCTCGGCGACGTTGCGATTGGGCAATTTGCCAAGTTCTTCGGCAGAGATCGCATCGACAATCGTGGCGGCATCGCGCTTGGTTTCGATCGAGCGCAGCAGGCTGCCGCGGGTGCCACGCACCACGATGGCAGGGGTGTCACTATCCAGCATCGCATCGTTGGCAGCGGCAGGACCTGGGGCGTCTGCGGTCTGTGCGGCCGCAGCGGATGCCGCGAGAATAGCCATTGCGCTGACGCCGATCAGCAAGGTGCGAGCGGTGGCGGTGTGCTGCATGATCGATGGATCTCCCCTGTGCGGCGACCCGAGGGGCGACGCGATACCTTGCGGATAAGGCTATTGATCCGAGCGCCAGTGTGTCAAACGAAAAATAACGAAAGCATGTTGCCAACCCAGTGGTTGTGCGCAATCGCAGAGGACTGTAGTAGAGAAACACCATGGTCACCCTGACACGAGACACCTCCGAGCGGCGCCAGCTTATAAGCACTCTGGTGCGTGAGAGGGGCAGCGTGCAAGTCGCGCCATTGGCAGAGCGGTTCGGCGTTTCGATGCAGACCATCCGCAAGGATCTCCACTTTCTGGCCGAGCGCGGGGTGGCGCAGCGCTCCTATGGGGGGGCGATTTCTGCCGAGGCGGTGAACTATGCGGTAGAGCCGCCGCTTGAGGCCAAACGCACCGTCCACATCGAAGAAAAGGCACGGATCGGGGCCTATGCGGCGCGCATGGTCCAGCCCGGCGATTCCATCGTGCTCGATTCAGGCACCACGACCCTCGCGATCGCGCACCACTTGCCCGATGACGAGAGCATCACCGTGCTCACCAACGACCTCGAAATCCTCAACGTTCTGGCCCGGCGCGAGCGGATCACTGCGGTGATGCTCGGCGGCCAGCTGCGGCGGCGCAACACCTCGTTCTACGGCGCGCAAACCGTTGCTTCGCTTGCGGATCTGCATGTCGACAAGCTGTTTCTGGGCGTCGACGGGCTCGATGTGGAACGCGGCATCACCACGCATTACGAGCCCGAGGCGCTGCTCAACCGCAAGATGGTCGAAGCCTCGAGCCAAGTCATTGCAGTGACCGACCGCTCGAAGTTCGGGCGCGTCTGCCTGCACCGCATCATCCACCTGTCCGAGATCGATGCGCTCGTAACCGACGGCGAACCGCCTGAAGCGATCCGCACCGCGGCCGAGCGGCTTGCCTTCAGCATCCATGCCACACCTAGCGCAGGCGCGCGGTAATCCCGAAAAAACGGCGCGCGTTCGCCCAGTAGATCTTGTCGATCACCGCCCTTGGCAGCGCCAGCCCGCGCGCATCCGCGTTAATCGCATCGACGCGCTGGCTGTGCGATGTGGCGAGATAGCGCCAATCGCTACGCCAGACGCGGTCCGCCTCGCCGGCAAAATCATCCGTAGCTGGCGGGTTCTGTGCGCGGGCGGCGGGGTCGGGCGCGCTATCGGTCAGGTCGGTGCCGTAGAGAACGCGGTCCTGATAGCGGATCATGAAGGCACGAACCTTGGCATAGTCCTTGACCGACTGGGCCTGCAGGTTGGTCATCCGCGCGGCCATGTCCACCACGGCGGCAGGATAGCGGTCGAGGAACCGGGCGAGCTGGTCCACGCTCCATTCGAGGCTGGCGAGGTGCGCACCGTCGAACGCGAGCTTGGGATTGCGCGCCACAAAACGGTCGCGCGCGGCCATCAGCTCCTCGTAGCGCGGCTCTTCCGGGTGCAGGTACATGTAGTATTCGGGGTGCTCGAGAAAATAGCTGCGGTCGTTATCCGTGGTCATCTGATCGAGCGGCAACCAGCAGTTCTTCGGCTCCCCCTGGTGCGCAATCAGCGGAATGTGTCGCTGCGCCAGATGCTGCATGACAGGATCGAACCGCGGATCATCAAGGAACACGCGCTTACCGGCCGTGTCCTTGGCGACCATCCCGATGTTTTTCCACACTTTTACCGCTACCGCACCCTGGGCCACCGCGCGGTCGATCGCGGCGATAGTGCGGGCAGGCCATTCGGGCGAGCCGAACCCCTCCATCGAGAACGCTGTGGCATACTGGAAGTGGGCGGGGTCTTCGCGGTGGTATCGCTCGGCAACTGCCGCCTGATCGCCCAAGGCGGGAAAATCGGGATAATCGACGTTGATCGAGAGCACCTGGAAACGGTCGCGCCGGGCAATCGCCAGCGCTGCTGGATCGATCCGATTGGCATGGAAGTGGGCGTCGAACTTGCGGACCCGGAGAAAATCCGATTCGCGGTAGGTCTCGGCTTGATGGCTGGCTTTCGCCAGTGCTGGACCAGCCGTGACCGACGCGCACAAGAAGGCGCATTGGGCGACTGCGAGCACAGCGAAGGCGGCGGAGCGCTGCATAACCATCTCCTAAAAGGAGCAAAACGAAAGAAAACGATACATTGCGTTTCGCTTTTTTGTTTGCGTCGCCCCCGGGGATCATGCAAGCTCTTTTTCGGTGGAGGGCCGTTCGATCCCGCCCGCCGCGCAGGAGAGTTTGCTGCCCATGCCGCCCTTCGCCGTCTCGCGCCGCGCCTTGCTTGCAGGCACCGCTGCCACCGGGCTCGTGGCCCTGTCACCGCGCGTTCTGGCAGCAACGGCGGGCGCAATCAGCCTTTCTGACGGCACGCTCGCGATTGCGGTCGATCCCGCGATGCGTGCGCAGATCAGCTTTGGCGGCCGCGCATTGACAGGGTTTGATCAGGCTGACGGACTTCACCTGGTCGGCACGGCAACGCCCAGCCGTTTCACCTTGCTCGACCACAGCTCCGGCCCCACCGAAGGCGTTCACGGCAAAGGCACGCGCCACGTGCTGCGCGCGGGCGCTGGCGGGAAGATCGAGCTGAACCGCACCATCACCTTCCTCGATGGCTATCCCGGCCTCGCGCTGATCGAGACGGGCTATCGCAACACCGGCAGCAAGGCGTTGGCCGTAGCCGGATGGCATGTCGCGACGCAAACGGTGCTGCCGCATCGCCAAGGCACTTGGACCTTTGCCGGCGCATCCTATCCTGACCGGCGCGACTGGATCCAACCGGTCACGCCCGCGTTCGACCAGCGCAATTTCATGGGCATGAACGGATCGGATTATGGCGGCGGCACGCCCGCAGCCGTGGTCTGGCAGAGCGATGGCGGGCTCGCTGTCGGCCATCTGGAGACGGTGCCGAAGCTGGTCGCGCTGCCGGTTTCCGCGCAGCCCGAGGGCACACGCATTGGCATGACCGGGGATCAACCCGTGGTGATAGAGCCGGGTGCGACGCTGACGCTCCCGCTCACGTTTCTCATGGTTCACCCCGGCGATCACTTCCACCCGCTCGATGCCTATCGCCGCCTGATGGCCGAGCGCGGGTTGGCGCCACCCCGCATTCCGGCATCCAGCTATGGGCCGATCTGGTGCGCCTGGGGCTATGAGCGCAATTACACGCCCGATCAGGTGGTCGGCACGCTGCCCAAGGCCAAGGCGCTCGGCTTCGAGTGGGCCGTGCTCGATGATGGCTGGCAGACATCGGAAGGCGACTGGAAGCTCGATCCGGTCAAGTATCCGAACGGCGATGCCGACATGAAGGCCTTCGTCGCACGCATCAAGCAGGCTGGCATGCGGCCGCGGCTGTGGCTGGCGCCGCTCGCAGCCGATCCCGGCACGGATCTGCTGCGTGATCACCCGGACATGCTGCTACTCGACCGCAACGGCGCCGCGCAGAACGTCACCTGGTGGAATTCCTACACGCTGTGCCCGGCCTACCCGCCTACCGTCGATCACTTCCGCAAGATCGTGCGGCGGATCATCGGCGAATGGGGTTTCGAGGGCCTCAAGCTCGATGGTCAGCACCTAAACGGGGTAGCGCCCTGCTACAACCCGGCGCATGGCCAGGCGCGGCCCGAAGCCTCGTTCGAAGGCCTGCAGGATTTCTGGAAGGCACTGCACGCCGAGGCCGTGGCGATCAATCCGGATGCGGTGATCGAAATCTGCCCTTGCGGCGACAGCTTTGCCTTCCACAACATTCCGGCGATGAACAACACGCCGGCGTCGGACCCGGAATCCTCCTGGCAGGTGCGGCTCAAGGGCAAGACGTTCAAGGCGCTGATGGGGTCGTCCGCCCCCTTCACCGGCGACCATGTCGAGCTTTCCGACGGGCACGACGATTTTGCATCGACCTATGGCATCGGTGCGATTCCCTCGACCAAGTTCACGTGGCCTGCGGACACCGACAAGCCGACCGATGTGCTGCCTCCGGGCGGGTTTGTGCTCACAGCGGCGAAAGAGGCGCTGTGGCGCAAGTGGGTGGATCTCTACCAGGCGAATAGGCTGGCCGAGGGGACGTATCTCGGCGGGCTTTACGATATCGGCTTCGACAAGCCTGAAGCGCATGTGGTGGCCAAGCACGGCGCGCTGCATTTCGCATTTTTCGCCCAGACGTGGAACGGCCCTCTGGCGCTGCGCGGTCTGGATCGCGGGCGCTGGGCGCTGACCGACGGTTTCACCGGCGAGCCGCTCGGCACGGTGGATGGCGCGGGCGCCGTTTTGCCCGCAAAGTTCGAGAAGTTCTTGCTGGTGCAGGCCACGCGGCTGGGAGCACCGGCTTGAACACTGGTGCCGCCCCCCACCGTGCATGGCTAGGTTATGCGCTTGTGACGGTCGTCTTGTGGGGCGTCTGGGGCGCGTTCTCCGGGCTTTCGTCCGGGTATGGTTTCCCCGAGACGCTGGTCTATTGCGTCTGGGCGCTGACGATGATCCTGCCCGCGCTGGTCGTGCTGCGCATGGCCGAATGGAAGCTAGATCGCAGCCCTCGCGCCGTTGCCTATGGGCTCACCATCGGCTTGCTGGGCGCGGGCGGACAGATGGTGCTGTTTTATGCGCTGGCACGCGGACCGGCCTATCTGATCTTCCCGGTGATCTCGCTTTCGCCAGTGGTGACCATTGCGATGTCGTTCGCCTTGATGGGCGAGCGCACCGGGCGGCTCGGCGCCATCGGCATCGCGCTGGCGCTGCTCGCGCTGCCCACGTTCGATTTTGCGCCCGGCAGCGCCGGTGGATCATCCGCCGTCTGGCTGATCCCGGCCATCGTGATCATGCTCTGCTGGGGGGTGCAGGCGTATTACATGAAGGCCGCGAACCATGTGATGTCGGGCGAAAGCATCTTCGTCTACATGACCTTCAGCGGTCTTCTGCTGCTCCCGGTAGCCGCCGCGATGACCGATTTTGGCAAACCGATCAATTGGGGTGCCAGCGGCCCATGGTTTGCCGCGTTGATCCAGATCCTCAACGCCATCGGCGCACTGACGCTGGTGTTTGCATTCCGCTTCGGCAAGGCGATCATTGTGGCGCCGCTATCGAACGCCGGGGCACCGCTCGCTACGGCGCTGATCTCGCTGACGGTGCTGGGCGTGGTGCCGGGGCCGCTCAAGGCAGCTGGCATCGCGCTGGCGCTGGTCGCCTCGCTGCTGCTGGCGATCGAGCCCGACAGTGACGATGGCGAAGCCGCCGAACAGCCCGCCTGACTGGACCCGAAGGACATTCATGCAGACGATCCAGACCCTTATTGAGCGGCACAAGGCGGGGATATGCGTCGGCATCACCTCGGTGTGCTCTGCGCATCCGCTCGTGATCGAGGCCGCGCTGCGGTTTGCGCGGGATAACACGCGCGCGCCCGTTCTGATCGAGGCGACGTCTAACCAGGTCAATCAGGATGGCGGCTATACCGGCATGGTTCCGGCAGACTTTCGTGCATTTGTCGAAGCAATTGCCGACAGGGTCGGCCTGCCGCGCGAAGCGATCGTGCTGGGCGGCGATCATCTCGGCCCCAACGCCTGGACAGCGTTGCCCGCCGCCGACGCCATGGCCAAGGCGGAAACGATGGTGGCAGACTATGTCCGCGCCGGTTTTCGCAAGATCCACCTCGATTGCTCGATGAGCTGCGTCGATGATCCGGTGCCGCTGCCCGAACGGACCGTGGCCGAGCGCGCGGCGCGTTTGTGCCGCGCGGCTGAGGCGGCTTACTCCGGCGCGCCTGAAGATGCGCCGGTCTATGTAATCGGCACCGAAGTCCCTGTCCCCGGCGGCGCAGCGGAGGACCTTGATGAGCTAGCAGTCACCCGGCCCGAGGATGCGCTTGGCACCATCGCGATGCACCGCGATCTGTTCGCAGCCGAAGGTCTGGCGGGTGCCTGGCCGCGCGTGATCGCACTGGTGGTGCAGCCAGGGGTCGAGTTCGATCATGACAAGGTGGTCGATTACCGGCCCGAACGCGCAACCGCGCTCTCTGCAGCAATCGAACCGGTGCCGCACCTGGTCTATGAAGCGCACTCGACCGACTACCAGACCGGTGCTGCGCTCGCCGCGCTGGTGCGCGATCATTTCGCAGTGCTCAAGGTTGGCCCCGGCGTTACCTTTGCGCTACGCGAAGCGCTGTGGGCGCTCGATGGACTCGAGGCCGAACTGCTCCCGGCGGGGAGCCGAGCCGACCTGCGGCGCGTGACGCTCGAGCATTTGCGTGAGCATCCGGAACATTGGAGCAAATACTACGGTGCTGCGGGCCCCGAGCTCGACCGCCAGCTGCAATTCAGCCTGTCCGACCGCATCCGCTACTATTGGCCCGTGCCAGCGATCGCCGCCGCGCAGGAGCGCCTGTTTGCCAATCTGCGGAGCGTACCCCCTCCCCTGCCGCTCCTCAGCCAGTATCTGCCGAGCGCCTTTGCCGCGGTGCGCAGCGGCGCGGTCACGCTCGATCCGGGTGACCTCGTCTATGCGCACATCGCTTCCACCTTGCGCCTCTATGATGGAGCCTGCCATCCCGATGCCTCACATGTCGCTCGCTGAGCCTGAAACCGCTGCCGATTGCTGGACACTGCGCGAAATCCGCCAGCAACCCGAAACGCTACGCGCGGTTCAGGCCGTGCTCGATGCCGAGCGCGCCGGTATCGATGCGTTTCTGGCACCGCTGCTCGCAGATCCCGCGCGGCGGGTGATCCTGACCGGCGCGGGCACATCGGCGTTCATCGGCCAGAGCCTTGCGCCCACCCTGTCGAGCGATCTGGGCCGGGTGGTTGAAGCTGTGGCGACGACCGACATCGTGGGCGCGCCCGATCTGCACTTGCGGCGGACCATCCCGACCTTGCTCGTCTCGTTTGGCCGATCAGGCAGCAGCCCGGAAAGCCTCGCCGCGCTCGATCTCGCCAATGCGATGGTGGACGATATCCACCATCTGATCATCACCTGCAACGCCGGGGGTCAGCTCGCCGCCCGGTCAAGTTCGGATGCGGCAGGCGCCCGCACCAAGGTCGTGATCCTGCCCGAGGAAACGCATGACCGCGGCTTTGCCATGACCTCGAGCTTTACCGGCATGATGCTTGCCGCGCTGGCAAGCTTCAGCGGCATTGCCGCGTTTGCCGCCCGCACCCCGGCGATCGCGGACGGCGTGGCGACGATGACGATGCGCGCGGACCCCGTGATGACCGCCCTGGCTGCACGCGGCTTCAACCGGGTCGTCTATCTCGGCAGCGGCGGTTTCAGCGGCCTCGCGCGCGAGGCTGCGCTTAAACTGATGGAGCTGAGCGACGGCGCGCTCGTCACCGCCTTCGATTCGACGCTAGGGTTCCGCCACGGACCCAAGACGATCATCACGCCCGAGACGCTGGTGGTGGTGTTTATCGCGAACGATCCGCACACCCGCCGCTATGACCGCGATATGCTCGCCGAACTGATCGCAGACGGGCGCTGCGGCGCGGTGCTGGCGGTATCGACCGAGCCCGAGGCAGCAGAAACGCTGGTTCTTGGCGAAATGGCAGGGGCGGCGGACTGCGACTTGCTGTTCCCCTATATCGTGCCAGCGCAACTCCTCGCACTGCGCGTGTCCTATGCGCTTGGCCTCACGCCCGATCAGCCAAACCGCAGCGGCACTGTCAACCGCGTGGTGCAAGGCGTGCGCATCTACACGCCGGCGGCATGAGCGCCGCGCTGCTCTACCTTGGGGTCGACGGCGGCGGCACCAAGACCGAATTTGTATGCATCGACGCGGACGGCGTGGAAATGGCGCGCGCCCGAACCGGCCCGACCTATCACCTCGGTATCGGGGTGGAGGGCGTTGCGCAGCAACTGGCGCTGGGCCTTGGCGAGGTCACCGCTAGCCTCGGCATCGCGCCCGATAGGTTTGCTTATGCATTCTTCGGGCTGCCAGCTTACGGCGAGGACCGGGACGCCGACCCGCGGCTCCATGCCGCCTGCGGCGCGCTGCTCGGCCATGCCCGCTATGCCTGCGGCAATGACATGGTGTGCGGCTGGGCGGGATCGCTCGCGTGCGAGGACGGAATCAACGTGGTCGCGGGCACCGGTTCGATCGGCTACGGCGAACACGCAGGCCGCACCGCGCGCGCGGGCGGCTGGGGCGAACTGTTCAGCGACGAGGGTTCGGCCTACTGGATCGCCATCGAAGGGCTCGCTGCCTTCTCGCGCATGAGCGACGGCCGCCTGCCCCCCGGGCCGCTGCTTGCCGCATTTCGCGAAGCCCTCGCTCTGGCCGACGATATCGACGCGTGCCAGCGCGTGATGGGCCCGCCGGGCATGAGCCGAGACCAGATTGCCGCGCTGGCGCGGCTGGTCACTGCAGCAGACGCTCAGGGCGATCACGCGGCTCAGGTGATCCTTGACCGCGCGGCGGACCACCTTGCCGGGATCGCGCTCGCGCTGCGCCGTACCCTCGGTTTTCCAGGCGATGCCGTCGTCCCGCTGTCGTGGTCCGGCAGCATTCTCACTGAAGTTGAACCGGTCCGGGCGCGGTTCATTGCGCTTCTGCAGGAGACCAGTCCTTTCGTCTTCACCGCGCCGCGCCACAGGCCGGCCTATGGAGCGGCACTCTACGCGCGCCGCCTGGCGGGCCGGGCACGCTGACCGGATCAGCTTTCAGACGGAGGTGACCAAGTTGACCTTAGGACGAAGCGGCGAGCAGGATGTTGATCGCAGAGGCCTGAGCGGCAGCGCCGATCTGGCCTGAGCGGCCCGACCACAGACCGTCGACTGGCCCGATCCCCTCCGCGCTGAGCCTCCATACGGCCTCGCCGTTTCGGCGCGCCCACCCCAGAAGCTCGGCGCGATCGGGTCCGTCGGGCATCGCTTCGATCAGATGGCCGAGGTGGAACGCGAACACGCCCTTGAACATGGCGCCATCCGCGCCAAGATTGTCGGACGGTTCGGTCAGGAGGCCATCCGCCGTCACCAGCGCGCGCGTGGCGGCAAGCGCTGTCCTGACCGCGATCGCGCGGTACTGCGGGTCACCGGTGATCGTGCTCAGATCATCGAGGCCGCCCAGCAGCACGCCCTGATTGTAGGTGTAGCGCGGCGCGCCGTTGTTTCGGCACTTCGCGTCGAGCCCGTCGTTTACCAGCCCATCTGGCCCCATCATGGTCGAGGATGCAAACCACGCCCAGCTGCGCAGCGCCCAATCGCGGTAGGCCTCCTGACCGGTCGCAAGATAGAGCCGGGTCGAGGCGTAGAGCAGCAATTCATTGGTGATGGCGTTCTTGTAGGTGTGCTTGGGGTCCCACCACAGGCCGCCTCCGCAATGATCGTCCCACTGCTCGGTGACGATGCGGGCATACGTCGTCGCTGCCCAGGTCAGCAGCTCCGGATCGTGGTCGGTTTGCCATGCGTGGACACTGGCAATCACGGCCCACAAGTAATCGTCGTTGAGATAAAGACCCGTCCGGTTGCGCACGGCTGCGGCAATCCTGCTGTTCCACCGGCGATCCCCGGTGCGGCGCTGATAGTCAAGCAGCGCATCGGCAATCGGGAAGCGCTGCCAGTTTTCGCTGGCTTGCCAGCCGTCGTCCTTGCCCCACGTGCGATCGAGATACGCGGCCGCCGCGCCCGCGCGCCCATGCCACATTGGCGCAGGCTGGCTCTCCCGCCCGTATGCTGGCGCTGCGCCGACCAAAAGCAACAACACGGCAAGGATCGATGGAGCAAGCGCTGGACCAACGGCCTTGGGTAGGCGGCTTTCCATGCGTCGAAAGGTCCTCATGCCAGTTATATCCGGCACAGCCTACCACGGCCGGCCATGAAGGGTCAGGACCTGTCTACAGAGCGATCACCAGATGGCGCGCGGCATGCGAAAGGGGAGCATGCCCTGGACCAAGGGTGACCGGAACCGCGCCAGCGACAGGCTTTCGTGCACCGCGTCGACGGTCTCGCCAAAGAGCCGTGTCGAGAGCTTTGACCGCGCATAGAACGGGGCATCGACCCAGGTTTTGACGACGCGCGGGGTAAAACCCGCATCGGCACGCGTAACGCGCTTGATCATCCAGCCGCTGCGCGGCAAGCGCGCCGACGCGGGTTGATCGACATCATGCCAGTTGCCCGCACGGTCCATACGCAGCGCCAGATCGAACGGCGTGCCATCGCGCCGCAGCCCCTCATACAGCACCGCCACATCATCGCGCAGATGCGCACGGGACCAGTGCCAATCGGTAAAGCCGTCTTCGAGTGCCTCATCGCCGAAATTGGAATCGAAATAGCCCGCTCCCGACCAGCTCAGATCGGGGTCGGTCATCGCCACTTCGACATGCGCGCGCGGCGCAACAGGGTGCCAGCGGTGCCGTCCCGCAGGATCAAGAGCAAAGGCGGTCGTGTTGATCATTTCGGGACTGACCCGGATCGTGCCGCGCACCTTGTAGGGCAGCGGTGCCGAGACTTCGGCAATATCGATCACAAGAGTTTCACCGTCCCACCGCATCGCACTGGGCCCCACCGAAAAATGCCGCTTCGCGCGATCGACCTGCCGTGCGGTGCGCTCGGTCATGGCCCAGACCGAACCGCGCGGACCATTGAGCGAGACATTGATCGCGCAATGGTTGTCCGGGCTGTGCCGCCCGCTGAGCTTGTAATAGGGCGAGAATACGCTGCCGACAAAGGCGATCAAGGTGAGTCCATAGGCACCGTCTGCGCTGGTCGCATCGATGTACCACCAGGCATATCCCCCCGGTGAAACCTTGCAATCAAAGCGGGGCCCTTCCGCCACCATGCGGCGGCTGGTCGGGCACAGGGCCCTGCCCGGCGGCCCCTGATCAGGCTGGCGAAGCAGCGCCCAGGGATCCTTTTCAGGCGGCGGTGCAGGCTCCAGCAAACCGCCGACGCGGGCGAGTCCTGTCCAGAGCGGGCTCCACCCCTCAAGCGAAACAGCATTCCGCATCAGAGCGGCGGGGTTCGCGGGCATGCCTCTGGCCGAATCTGCCGCGAAATCGCGTTGAGCACGGCCTGTGTTCATGTCTCGATCTCCGCTATAACGTGCGCGATTCCAGCGCAAAGCATCAGCCGACAGGGTATAGTCTGCACACATTCGTTAACTCACCCAACCGCCCATTGACGCCTTCCAAGGGTATGTCCAATATGTTTGACATATGCAACTGTCCAAATCAGTGAACTACGGGTGGCGAGGCGCCTGGATCGCCTGGCGCAACCGCATCTTGATGAGCCCCCGCTTTCAACGGTCTGCCACGCGCTTCTGGCTCACCCGCCCTATGGCGCGGCAGCGGGCGCGGGCGTTGTTCGATCTGGTGGCGGGGTTCACCTACTCGCAGATTCTCGCGGCCTGCGTCCAGACCCGCCTGCTCGAGCTGCTTGCGGAAGGGCCGCTCGATGTCGATTCGATAGCGGTGCGAACCGACCTGCCCATCAATGGCGCGCTATGTCTGCTGCGCGCGGCAGCGGCGCTTGGGCTGGTGGAGCCGCTGGGCGCTGATGCCGGCGCAGGTGCCAAAACTGGCTGGGCGCTGGGCGGCGACGGCGCTGCCTTGCTCGGAAATCGCGGAATCGCCGAAATGGTGGCGCACCATCACCTCCTCTACACTGATCTGTCCGATCCCGTGGCGCTGCTGCGGCGGGGCGGCGGGGGCGGCGCGCTGTCAAACCTGTGGCGCTATGCCGAAGCACCGGGCAGCGGTGATGGCGCAGCGGTGGCCGCCTATTCCGAACTGATGGCCGCTTCACAACCGATGGTCGCGGCGCAGACGATCGATGCATATCCGTTTCATCGCCACCGCCGGTTGCTTGACGTGGGCGGCGGCGAAGGCGCGTTTCTCGCCGCTGTGGGTGAGCGGGCGCCGGGGCTTGAACTCGGCCTGTTCGATCTGCCGCCGGTTTGCGAACGG
This sequence comes from Novosphingobium sp., assembly GCA_046155055.1. GTDB lineage: Bacteria > Pseudomonadota > Alphaproteobacteria > Sphingomonadales > Sphingomonadaceae > Novosphingobium. The sequence continues at coordinate 17,629 of JBJXEK010000273.1, forward strand.
GCACAGGTTCGGCTCGACGTGCGCGGGTTTGGCGCGAGGGCGCAAGTCCATCCCGGCAATTTCATGGCGGATGCCTTGCCGCAGGGCTATGATCTTATTTCGCTGGTGCGGGTTCTGCACGATCATGACGATGGCCCGGCGCAGGCGCTGCTCGGCAAGATCCATGCGGCTTTGCCGGTCGGAGGACGGCTGATCCTGTCCGAACCGATGTCGGAGACACCCGGCGCGGAACCGGCCGGAGCGGCCTATTTCGGGTTCTATCTGCTGGCGATGGGGTCCGGCCGTCCGCGCAGCCCGGCCGAGATCGGCGCGATGCTCAAACAGGCCGGATTTTCCAGTGTACGGACAGTGGGCACGGCGATCCCGCTTACGACACGCGTGATTGTCGCCACGCGCTGAACCGCACGCCAGAATTCAGGCGGCGCCGTCCGGATACCAGTCCACATCGCGAGTCGCGACTTCGCCGAACGGGACGCGCTCAGCCATGGCCATGCGCATGATTGGCCACGAGGTGAACATCATGCTGAGGAACGGCCACGGATCGAACGCCTCCCAGCTGACATCGCGCGTCGAGAACAGCCGCTTGAGCTGGTCTGTGAAACCCTTGCGGCGGAACATGGCCAGCTGCGCTTCCGTCAGGCACGCGTAAAACTGCTGCAAACGCCGCTGCGGCCTTACTCTCACCGGCGTCGCCCCTGTCGGATCGAGCACAGCGCGGGCAATATCATCGGGCTCCCAGAAATGCAGGCCGCTGGTGGCGCGCGGGTTGCACTCGATGCCCCAGACCTTCCCCGCAGCATCGACGAAGACATCGAACGCGATGAACCCGGTCCACCCGGCTCCAGCCACGAACGTCTCGATCCAGCGGTTGATCGCCGGGCTCTCCACCCGCTCGAAGCTGATGGCGACCGAGCCGGCCATCACCGTTCCGCGATAGACCATCGTGGCGACCACGCGGCCATCGCGGGCAATCGTGCAGCTGCTGTATTCCTGCCCCTTGATCAAGCGCTGGACGATGGCCGGGCTGGCCAGGTCGACCTCGGGCAAGGCCGCACCGCGGCGCACAATGCGCACACCGCGCCCCGAGCAGGAAAACACCGGCTTCACCACCACATCGCCGCCCTGCGCCAGAGAAAGCGCCTCCGACGTTCCGAGCGCCTGCGTTTCCGGC